>NZ_CP097635.1:934748-1246331 GCF_023573145.1 Aquincola tertiaricarbonis | reverse complement strand
CCTGGGCTCGCCCATCCTGCGCCATGCGCTGCGCAGCGCGGTGGCACTGGGCAGCGCCTACTTCCTGGCGCTGGCGCTACCCTGGGCTTCGCACCCGCACTGGCTGGTGCTCAGCGTGGGCGTGGTGCTGCGCGGCAACCTCGACCAGACGCTGTCGCGACGCGATGCGCGGGTGGCCGGCACCGTGCTGGGCTGCCTGCTGGTGCTGGTGTTCGCGCAGGTGCATTCGCCGCTGCTGTCCAGCCTGGTGTTCCTCATCGCGGCGGGCACCTCGCATGCGTTCGTCAACGTGCGCTACCTGGTCACCGCCACCGCCGCCACGGTGATGGCGCTGGTGCAGGCCCACCTGGCCGACCCCAGCGGCGGCTTCGGCGTGGGCGAGCGGCTGGCCGACACGGTGCTGGGCGCGCTGCTGGCCTGGGGCTTCAGCTACGTGCTGCCGGCCTGGGAGCGGCGTGGCCTCGGCCGCCTGGTGGAGCGGGTGCAGCGCAGCCTGCGCGCGCTGGTGAAGGAGGCGCTGCGCTGGCCCGAGGCCGGCGAGCGCGACGTGGCGCTGCGGCTGGCGCGGCGCGAGGTGTACGAGGCCATCGGCGGCATTGCCGCCAGCGCCCAGCGCACCCGGGCCGAGCCGCGCAGCGTGCAGGTGCCGCTGTACGCGATGGCCACGCTGCTGACCCAGTGCCACGTGCTGCTGGCCCAGCTGGCCGCGGTGCACACCATGCTCACCCGCCGCGCCGACCGGCTGGACCGCGAGGCCTCCGAGCAGGCACTGCAGGACGCGGCGCAGCAGATCGACCAGCTGCTGGCCGCCATCAGCCAGCCGGGCACGGCGCCGCCCGAGACAATGGCGACCGGCGCACCGCAGACCACCGGCGACCTGCGCCTGCCGCCGCTGGGCAACAACGAGCCGCTGCTGCCGTGGCTGCAGCGCCGCCTGGGCCTGGCCGTGCAGGGTGCCCGCCGCGTGTCGGCGGCGGCGGTGGCGGTGAAGGAAGCGCCGCGCGAACCCTAAGGCGCCCGGCGCGGGCGCTCACCAGCGCTCGGGCAGCGGCTTGGCGATGACCAGCGCCGGGCCGGCCTTGAGGATGTAGCCGCCACGCTCCAGGTCCTTCATCAGGCGGCTGACCATCTCGCGCGAGGCGCCGACGTGGTGGGCCAGCGCCTGGTGGGTGGGGCGCTCCGGGATGGTCGGGCGACCGTCGTGGCCGGGCTGCGCCATCTGCTGCAGCACCAGCACCAGCCGGCCGTAGACGTCGTTCAGCGCGATCTGACGGGCCGACAGCGTGGCCGAGCGGGCGCGGCGGATCAGCCGCGAGATCAGCACATAGGCGAACTCCGGCCGCTCGCGCAGGAACAGCGTCAGCGTGTGCCGCGTCACCACCGCGCATTCGGTGGGCTCCAGCGTCATCACGCTGGCCGAGCGGGGTTCGCCGTCCAGGCTCATCTCGCCCACGTAGTCGCCCGCGCCATAGAAGCCGTAGGTCACCTCGCGGCCGTTGCGGTCGGCGGCGAACACCCGCACCCGGCCCGACAGGATGATGAACAGCGAGTCGCCGGTTTCGCCCTCTTCGATCAGCAGCGCGTGGCGCGGCGCCCGCAGGCGGCTGCCGCGAGCGGCCAGCTCGCCCAGCAGCTCGGCGGGCGAGGGTACCGGGCCGGGGGAAGGAACGGGCGAGGGCTGTTCGTCGGGCATGGGCGGACCCCCTGTGGATCCGCCGATGCTATCGGGCTCGGGCCGGCCGGCCCGCCTGAGCTTCCCCCTACATCGCCTGCGCCGTGGCGCCGCGGCCACCCGCCCGCAGCGAGCCGACCAGCGGCGGCAGCAGGGCCACCGTGCGCATCATCTCGTCGAGGTTGTGCGCGCCTAGCTTGGTGCGGATGCTGCTGATGTGGGTGCGGGTGGTGGACACCTTGACGCCGCAGCGGCGCGCCGCCTCGGCCGGCGTGTCGCCATTGCACAGGTGCATCAGCACCTGCGTCTCGGTGGGCGTCAGGCCGTGGGCCTTGCCGAAGGAAAGGGCGGTCAGCTCCTCGCACATGCGGCGCTTGCCCAGCATCACCAGCACACCGCTGGCCTGGGCGGCCGGCGCCGTCTGCAGCGGGGTGACGGCCAGCGTGGCGCGCTGGCCGAGCCCGGTGCTCACGGCCACCAGCGTGCGCAGGCCGCGGCGGCGGGCGTTGTCCATCGCAGCCTGCAGCGCGGCGGTGTCGCGGTCACGGCAGGCCACCAGCCGGCGGCCCTGCAGCTGCAAGGGCAGCCCGGCCTGCAGCTGGGCGCGTGCGGTGTGGTTGGCGTGCTGCACCTGGTCGGCGGCATCCACCAGCACCAGGCCGTAGTCCACCTCGTCCAGCACCAGGGCCATGGCCGCGGCGCCCAGCGGGTGGCCGCGGGGCGGATCGTCGGCCCGCCGCAGCGGGTGCGGCGTGTCGGTGAGGCGCGTGGCTGGCAGGGCAGGCCGGGCACCCCAGGGGAGTGCGGCATCGAAGGCGTGCGTCGTCATCTGTTCTCTCCTGGCGCAACACACACGGTTGCTTGCAGGAAAGACTAGTTGTCACCTTTGTTGCGGAGTCGTGAATCTGACCGGCCGGTTTGTGCGGTTTTCACATTCGCCAGTCGAGCCTCCTCCGGGTGGATGAGGCAGGCCAGGTCGTCCTTCGCCCGCACGAGGCGGCGCCCGCCGGCAGCACCTAACTTGCAGGCACGGCGGCCCGGTGCCCGGCTGCCGTGCCTTCAGCACCCGGGGCGCCGCCAGGAACCACGATGGACGAGCATGACGAGATCGAGATCCTCAATCCGCTGGAGCGGCGGTGCATCCTGCTGGCCGGCGTGAGCACCGGCCTGGTGGTGCTGGCCGCGGTGCTGGCGCTGTTCGAGGGAGACGGCCGCACGCCCTGGTTCCCGCCGGGCGGTTGGGCGGCCAGCGCGGCCGCAAGCTGCGAGGCGCCGCAGGCCGGCCCCGCGCGGCATGAGTGCCTGCGCCAGATCGCCCAGTCGGCCCGCGCCTCGGCGCCGCTGGCGGTCGCCGCCGCGCGGTGAAGGCCCTGCGAGGGTCAGTCCCGCAGGGCCGCCCCAAGGGACTGAGCTCCCCCTCGGGGGGGCGCGAGCGCAGCGAGCTTGGGGGCGAACCTCAGTCCCGCCGGGCCGCCCCAAGGGACTGAGCTCTCCCTCGGGGGGGCGCGAGCGCAGCGAGCTTGGGGGCGAACCTCAAAAAGCGACGGCTTGGCCGTCCTTGCGCGGGTCGGAGCCGGCGATGTAGGTCTCGCCCTGGCGCAGCACCAGCTGGGCGCCGCCAAAGGCGAACACGCCGCTGCCGGTTTCGATGGTCACCTGGTGCCCGCGGCGCTGCAGCTCGGCCACCACCTCGGGCGCGAAGCCGGGCTCCAGCGCCACCTGGCGGCCGCCGGTCACGCGCCAGCGCGGCGCGTCCACCGCGGCCTGCGGGTTCTGGCCGTGGCGCAGCACCCGCATGGCCATCTGCACATGGCCCTGGCTTTGCATCGGACCGCCCATCACGCCGAAGCTCATCTGCGGCGTTCCGTCGGCGTTCATCGCAAAAGCCGGCACGATGGTGTGTGAAGGCCGCTTGCGCGGCCCCACCTGGTTGGCATGGCCCGGCTCCAGCACGAAGCCGTGGCCGCGGTTCTGCAGGCTGATGCCGGTGCCCGGCACCACCACGCCCGAGCCGAAGCCCATGTAGTTGCTCTGGATGAAGGACACCATCATGCCGCTGGCGTCGGCGCAGCTCAGGTACACCGTGCCGCCGGGGCGCGGCGTGCCGTGGCCGGGGTCGCCGGCCTGCTGGCGGTCGATCAGCGCCGCGCGTTCGGCCAGGTAGGCCGCATCCAGCAGGGCATGCGGCGGCACGTGCATGTGGTCGATGTCGGCGTTGTAGCGGTGCAGGTCGGCCAGGGCCAGCTTCATCGCCTCGATCTGCAGATGCACCGTGTCCACGTGGTCGATGGGCAGGTCGTCGGCGCCCAGCGCTTCCAGCATGCCCAGCGCCATCAGCGCGGCGATGCCCTGGCCGTTGGGCGGGATCTCGTGCACCACCGAGCTGCCGAAGCGCTGCGACAGCGTGCCGCACCAGTCGGCCCGGTGTTCGCCCAGGTCGGCTTCGGTCATCGCGCCGCCGTGGGCCTTGGCGAAGGCGGCGATCTTCTCGGCCAGCGGCCCGCGGTAGAAGGCTTCGCCTTGCGTGTCGGCGATGGCTTCCAGCGTGCGTGCGTGGGCTTCGCTGCGGAAGATCTCACCGGCACGGGGTGCCCGCCCCTCGGGCAGGAAGCACTCGGCAAAGCCGGGCTGGCCGCCCAGCCGCTGGCCGCCCATGGCCCATAGCGTGGCGATGATGGGCGAGACCGGAAAGCCCTCGCGCGCATAGCCGATGGCCGGCGCCGCCACCTGGGCCAGCGGCAGCTTGCCGAAGCGGCGCGACAGCTCGACCCAGGCCGAGACGGCGCCGGGCACGGTCACCGCGTCCCAGCCGGCATCGGGCATGGCGGTGCGGCCGGCATAACGGTCGGCCGACCAGGCGGCCGGCGAGCGGCCCGAGGCATTGAGCCCGTGCAACTGCTGCCCGTCCCACAGGATGGCGAAGGCATCGCTGCCGATGCCGCAGCCGGTGGGCTCCACCACGGTCAGCGTCATCGCGGCGGCCACGGCGGCGTCCACCGCGTTGCCGCCGGCCAGCAGCATGCGCAGGCCGGCCTGCGCCGCCAGCGGGTGCGAGGTGCTGACCACGTTGCGCCCCAGCACCGCCGAGCGGGCGGAGGCGTAGGGCTGGGTCCAGTCGAGCGGGTTGTCTAGACGAGTCATGGTGGGATGGAAGCTCAATCTACAGTGATCTTGCGCTCGCGGATCAGCTGACCCCAGCGCTTGCTGTCCTTGGCCACCATCGCGGCGAAGGCCTCCGGCGACTGCGGCGCGGCCGGTTCGGCGCCCAGCTGGGCCAGCTTGGCGCCCACTTCGGGCGCGCGCAGCGCCTTGTTGAAGGCGGCGTTGATCTGCCGCACCACGTCGGCCGGCAGCCTGGCCGGGCCATACAGGCCGAACCAGGTGACCGAGGTGAAGCCGGGCAGCCCGGCCTCGGCCACGGTGGGCAGCTCGGGCATCAGCGGCGAGCGCTGGCCGCCGGTGACGGCCAGTGCCTTCAGCCGGCCGCTGCGCACATGCGGCAGGCCGGTGGGGATGGAGTCGAACAGCACCTGCACGTTGCCGGCGGCCAGGTCGGTGAGGGCGGGGCCGGTGCCCTTGTAGGGCACGTGCAGCATCTGCAGCCCGGCCTGTGAGCGGAAGGCTTCGGTGGTCAGGTGCACGATGGTGCCGTTGCCGCTGCTGGCGTAGTTCAGCTCGCCAGGGTGCGCCTTGGCGTAGCTGATCAGCTCGGCCACGCTCTTGACCGGCAGGCCGGGCGTGACCAGCAGCACGCTGGCGGCATCGGCCACGTGGGCGATGGGGGTGAAGTCCTTGACCGGGTCGTAGGGCGCCTTGGCCATCAGATGCGGCGAGATGGCGTGGGTGCTGCTGGTGGTGAACACCAGCGTGTAGCCGTCGGCCGCGGCGCGCATGCCTTCGGTGGCGCCCAGCGTGCCGCCGGCACCGGCCTTGTTGTCGACGATGAAGGACTGGCCCGTTTCCGTGGCCACCTGCTGGGCCACCACGCGGGCCACGGTGTCGGTGGCGCCGCCGGCCGGAAAGGGCACCACCAGCCGCACCGGCTTGGCGGGCCAGGCCTGGGCCTGGGACAACAGCGTGAAGCTGGCCAGGCCGGCACCGGCCAGGGTTCGCAGAAACAGCTTGCGGGAAAGGCGCATGGGCGTGGCGTGGGCAGCAGAGACGACCGCGCATCCTAGAAAGGACCGGCGGCGCGTACAACATGGATTGGGCAAGGCTGCCTTGCTGCCACCGCAAAGCGGCGCGGCTACATCACCTCCGGCAGCTGCAGCTTCAGGTGTTCCAGAAAGGCCTGCACCGCCCGCGGCAGGGTGCGGCCGGCCAGGGTCTGCACCTCCAGCGTCCGCAGGTCCAGGCCGGCGTCGGTCACCGGCACCGCGGCCAGCCGGCCTTCGGCCCGCAGCTGGCGCACCGCCACCCCGCTGGAGACGGACAAGCCACCGCCTTCGATCGCGAAGCTGTGCAGCGTGCTCATGTTGTTGCTCACCAGCGCCGGGCGCAGCCGGAGCTGCTGGCGCGCACAGGCCGCGTCGATCATCTGCCGCAGCGTGGTCTGCGGGCCGGGCAGGGCCAGCGGGTGCTCGCTCATCGCGCGCAGCCCGATGCCGGCAGCGCCGGCCAGCGGATGGTCGGGCCGCATCAGCGCCAGCACCGGCGCCGGCTGGCTGAACTGCACCTCGATGTCGGCCTCCGGCGCCTGGCTGAAGCGCAGGCCGATGTCCACCGCGCCTTCACGCACCTGGGCGCTGACCACCGCCGGCGGCTGTGCGTCCAGCTCGAAGACGATGCCTTCGTGCTGCTGCCGGAAGGCCACGATCAGCCGCGGCAGGAACAGGTTGGCAAAGGCCTCGGAGGCGGCGATGCGCACCAGGCCCATGCGCATGCCCTGCAGCGCCTGGATCTCTTCCAGCGCACGCTCTTCCTCCAGCCCGGCGCGGTGGGCATAGCCGGCGAGGATCTCACCGGCCTGCGTGGGCACCATGCCGCGCGGATGGCGCTCGAACAGCGTGGTGCCCAGCGTGCGTTCCAGCGCCGCGATCTGCCGGCTGACGGCCGAGGCGGCCACGTGCAGCCGTTCGGACGCCACGGTGGCCGAACCGCTGCGCACCACCTCCAGGAAGTAGCGCAGCGCGGTGTCCTGCAGCAGCGGCTTGGGCATCCGGGGCGGGCGGCGCCGGGGGTCAGCGGCGCATCAGCGTGCTCTTGCCGAACAGGCTCTCGATCATGTCCACCGCGATCAGCGCGGTGCGGTTGCGCACGTCCAGCGCGGGGTTGATCTCCATCACGTCCAGCGAGGCCAGGCGGCCGGTGTCGGCAATCATCTCCATGCACAGCTGCGCCTCGCGGTAGGTGGGGCCGCCGGGCACGGTGGTGCCCACGCCGGGGGCGATGTCGGCATCGAGGAAGTCGACGTCGAAGCTCACGTGCAGGTGGGTGTTGTCGTCCATCGTGGCCAGCGCCAGCTCCATGGTGTGGCGCATGCCCATCTCGTCGATGTAGCGCATGTCGAACACCTCCAGCCCCACCTGATGCACGAAGCGCTTCTCGCCGGCATCGACGCTGCGGATGCCGATCTGGCGGATCCACTTCGGGTTGACGGCCGGCACCTGGCCGCCGATCTCGATCAGCTCCTTCGGGCCGTAGCCGCACAGGCAGGCCACCGGCATGCCGTGGATGTTGCCGCTGGGCGTGAGCTCGTTGGTGTTGAAGTCGGCATGCGCGTCCAGCCACAGCACCCGCAGCTTCTTGCCCGCTTCGCGGCAATGGCGGGCCACCGCGCTGATGGAGCCCAGCCCCAGGCAATGGTCGCCGCCCATCAGGATGGGCATGCGGCCGATGCGCAGCTCGGCCAGCACAGCGTCGTGCACCAGCTGGTTCCAGGCGGCCACCTCGTGCAGGTGGCGGTAGCCCTCGTCGGGCGGCAACCAGGGGTTGGCCGGCCCGATCAGGTTGCCGCGGTCTTCCACTTCCAGGCCGTGGCTTTGCAGCGCCGCGGCGAAGTCGGCCACGCGCAGCGCTTCGGGTCCCATGCGCGCGCCCTTGGCGCCTGCGCCAATGTCGGTGGGCGCGCCGATGAGGCTGACAAGGTGGGTCATGGGCATCTACTCCAGGGTCAGAAGTCCTCGGCGCGCGGGCTCTTGCCGTCGCCGTTGTCCACGTCGCTGTCCAGGCCGTACTCGGCCGCCAGGATGTCGTAGGCCTCCTCGGCCGTCTCGACGAAGCGGAACAGGTTCACGTCCTCGGGCGAGATCATGCCGGTCTCGATCAGCAGCTCGAAGTTGATCAGGCGCGTCCAGAAGTCGCGGCCGAACAGCAGCACCGGGCGGCGGCGGCTCTTCTTGGTCTGGATCAGCGTCAGCGCCTCGAACATCTCGTCCAGCGTGCCGAACCCGCCCGGGAAGGCCACGATGGCCACGCTGCGCATCAGGAAGTGCATCTTGCGCAGGCCGAAGTAGTGGAACTGGAAGCACAGCTCCGGCGTGATGTACGGGTTGGGCGCCTGCTCGTGCGGCAGCACGATGTTCAGCCCCAGGCTGCGGCCGCCCACCTCGAAAGCCCCGCGGTTGCCCGCTTCCATGATGCCGGGGCCGCCGCCGGTGGACACCACGATGGGCGTGTGCAGCCGCGCGGCGCGGCGGGTCACGATCTCGGCGAAGCGGCGCGCTTCTTCGTAGTAGCGGCTCATCGTCACCGCCATCTCGGCGCGCTTGACGGTGGCCGCGTCCACGTCGGGCGCGGCGCGAACGGCTTCCAGCCGGCGTGCGGCCTCGTCGGCCGGCAGGATGCGGGCGCTGCCGAAGATGACGATGGTCGACTCGATGCCCTGTTCCTGCTGGATCAGCTCGGGCTTGAGCAGCTCCAACTGCATGCGCACCGGGCGCAGCTCTTCGCGCAGCAGGAAGTCGGTGTCGGTGAAGGCCAGGCGGTAGGCGCTTTCGGGGCCGGTGTAGCGGTGCGGCGGCTCGGCGATCTGGGCGTCTTCTTCGGCACTGGGGAAATTGCGGGCCGTCAGGTCCTGGCGCTTGGTATCCATGCGTGGTGATTGAGAGTCGATGCGGGAGCTTAACGCCCTGGCAAGGCAGGCGCCCGGCTTATGCTGCGCCCCTTCTTGTCGAGGCAGTAGGAGCGGGTTTCAGATGGCCAGGATGACGATGGCGCAAGCGGTGCAACTGGGCGCGCAGGCGCTGGAGAGGGCGGGCGCCAGCGCCGACATGGCGCGCGCCACGGCCGAGGCCCTGGTGCTGGCCGATGCGCAAGGGCTGGCTTCGCACGGGCTGTCGCGGGTGCCGCAGTACGCCGGCCACCTGCGCACCGGCCGCGTGGAAGGTGCGGCCCGCCCCACGGTGCACGCGCTGCGGGGCGCCGCGGTGGTGGTGAACGCGCACGACGGCCTGGCCTTCGAGGCCTGCACGCTGGCCGTGCAGGAAGCCATCGCGCGAGCGGCCAGCCACGGCGTGGCCTGCGCGGGCGTGGTCAACAGCCACCACGGCGGCGTCATGGTGGACCACCTGCGCGCGGTGGCCGCGGCCGGCATGGTGGGCCTGGCCTTCGCCAATGCGCCGGCGGCGATGCCGGCGGCCGGCGGCCGCCACCCGGTGTTCGGCACCAACCCGATCGCGGCCATCTTCCCGCGCCGGCCGGGCGCGGGCGACCCGCTGATGATCGACCTGAGCCTGAGCGAGGTGGCCCGCGGCAAGCTGATGATGGCCGCCAAGGAAGGCCGCAGCATCCCGCTGGGATGGGCCCTGGACGTGGACGGCCAGCCCACCACCGACCCGGCGCGTGGCATGGAAGGCTCCATGCTGCCGCTGGGCGCGGCCAGCAGCCCCAAGGGCGCGATGCTGGCGCTGATGATCGAGCTGCTGAGCAGCGCCGTCATCGGCGCGCACTTCAGCTTCGAGGCCGACACCTTCTTCGTCGACGAAGGCAACAAGCCGCGCATCGGCCAGGCCTTCATCGTCATCGACCCCGGCGCGCTGGCCGGCAGCGGCAGCTACCTGGAGCGGGTGGAAGTGCTGGTGGCCGAGATGCTGCGCGACGACGGCGTGCGCCTGCCCGGTGCCCGCCGCGAAGCGCTGCGCCGCGCCGCCGAGCAGGACGGCATCGAGGTGCCGGACGGGCTGGTGGCGGTGCTGAGCGGCGTCTGACCGGCGCCCGCGGTGCATACTCGCTGCGCGCTGTCCATGTGCGATGAGGTGACGACGATGAATGCTGTGGTGCTGGAACATGTGCCGGTGGACGAATTGCCCCAGGCGTGGCGCGACAAGCTCGGGCCGGCACTGGCCGCTGCCAGCGGCGCGCGGGTCACCGTCCGGATTGAGCAGGAGCAGATGATCGAGTCGTCCGACCCCTTCGTCACCGACGATCCAGCCTTCGGCATCTGGCGTGACCACGACGACGTGGCCGATGTTGAGGCCTATGTGCGACGCAGCCGTGCCCCGCGTTTCAATCGCGACGGTTCGCGCAATGAGCCCTTCAAAGGCGCCAGGCCGTGGTGCTGCCGCTGGGCGAGGCCATCACACGCCGCGCCACGGAATTGATGGAGGCCATGACGCTGAGCCACGGCCTGCAGATGGGCGATGCCCTGATCGCTGCGACGGCGCTCGAGCATCAGGTGCCGGTGCTGACAGGTAACGTCAAGCATTTCGCCGCCATCCCTTCGCTGCTGTTGGAGGGATTCGTCGTCTGACCGGCTTGTCTAGCCAGCCTGCCCCGATCCGCGGCCCTGGCCGCAGACGCTGCAGCCGGATTGGCGGCCGACGCGGATCTCGCTCCATTCCATCCGCCGCGCGTCCAGCATCTGCAGCCGGCCGGCCAGCGAGGTGCCGATGCCGGCCAGCAGCTTCAGCGCCTCGGCCGCCTGCAGGCTGCCGATGATGCCCACCAGCGGCGCGAACACGCCCATGGTGGCGCAGCGCACTTCCTCGGGCGGTGATTCGGGCGGAAAAACGCAGGCATAACAGGGCGCCTCGGGCCGGCGGGTGTCCACCACCGTCAGCTGCCCGTCGAAGCCGATGGCCGCGCCGGCCACCAGCGGCTTGGCGTGGGTCACGCAGGCCGCATTCACCGCCTGCCGGGTCGCGAAGTTGTCGCTGCAGTCCAGCACCACGTCGGCTTCGGCCACCAGCGCCGACAGCTGCGCCGGGCCGGCGCGCTGCAGCAGCGGCCGCACCTGCACCTCGGGGTTGATGCGGGCCATCGCCTCGGCAGCCGAAGCCGCCTTGGGCATGCCCAAGCGGGCCATGTCGTGCACGATCTGCCGCTGCAGGTTGGTCAGGTCCACGGTGTCATCGTCCACCACCGTGATGCGGCCCACGCCCGCGGTGGCCAGGTACAGCAGCACCGGCGAGCCCAGCCCGCCCGCGCCCACCACCAGCGCATGGGCCTGCAGCAGCCGCTGCTGGCCTTCGATGCCGATGTCGTCCAACAGGATGTGCCGAGAGTAGCGCAGCAGCTGGTCGTCGTTCATGGCGGCAGCATAGCGGCGGACAACAAAAAGCCCGCCAGGGGCGGGCTCGTGGCCGGGCAGGCGCCGTGGTCAGTTGTTGGTCGTCTCGGCCGCTTCGGCCTTGCGTTCGACCACGCTCTTGCTCACGACGACCGACTTGCCCTTGAGCTGGTTCAGCGCCTGCTCCAGCGGGAAGTCTTCCGGCGAGCCGAACTCGGGCAGCGGCTTCGGGCCGTCCTTACTCTTCGCCAGCTGTTCTTCCAGCTTCTTGCGGGCTTCCTCGCGGGCCTTTTCGCGGGCTTCGTCCTTCTTTTCGTCGGTGCCGGTCAGGTGCTTGTCGAGGTCGGCCTCGCGCATGCGCAGCGCGGCGAACACGTTGCCTTCGGCGGTTTCGTCCAGCCACACGTCGGGCACGATGCCGCGCGCCTGGATCGACTTGCCGCTGGGCGTGTAGTAGCGCGCGGTGGTGATCTTCAGCGCGGTGTCGGCCGTCAGCGGGCGCACGGTCTGCACCGAGCCCTTGCCGAAGGTCTGTGCGCCCATCACGGTGGCGCGCTTGTGGTCTTGCAGCGCACCCGCCACGATCTCGCTGGCCGAGGCCGAGCCTTCGTTCACCAGCACCACCAGCGGCACCTTCTTGACCGCATCGGGGATGCGGCGCAGCGGGTCGGTGCCGCCCCGGCGCATGTAGTAGTCGGGCGAGGCCTTGAAGGTGGCCTTGGACTCGGGCAGCTGGCCGTTGGTGCTCACCACCACCGCGTCATTGGGCAGGAAAGCGGCGGACACCGCGATCGCGCCTTCCAGCAGGCCGCCGGGGTCGTTGCGCAGGTCCAGCACCAGACCCTTGAGGTTGGGGTCCTGCTTGTACAGGTCTTCCAGCTTCTTGGCGAAGTCTTCGACGGTGCGGTCCTGGAACTGGCTGACGCGCAGCCAGGCGTAACCCGGCTCCACCATCTTGGCGCGCACGCTCTGCACGCGGATCTCTTCGCGGGTGATGCTGACCGGGAAGGTGCGTCCCTCGGACTTGCGGAACACCGTCAACACCACCTTGGTGCTGGGTTCGCCGCGCATCTTCTTGACCGCCTGGTCCATCGTCAGGCCCTTGACGGCCGTGTCGTCGATCTTGGTGACCAGGTCGCCAGCCTTCAGCCCGGCGCGGAAGGCGGGCGAGCCTTCGATCGGCGAGACCACCTTGACCAGGCCGTCTTCCATGCCGATCTCGATGCCCACGCCGACGAAACGACCGCTGGTGCCTTCGCGGAATTCCTTGAACGACTTCTTGTCGAAGTACTGGCTGTGCGGGTCCAGGCCCGACACCATGCCCGAGATGGCGTTGCCGATGAGCTTCTTCTCATCGACCGGCTCGACGTAATCGCTCTTGACCATGCCGAACACGGCAGCCAGCTGCTGCAGTTCCTCGAGCGGCAGTGGCGTGTTGCGGGCAAAAGCCTGCAACTGCATCGTGGTCAGTGCGCCGGCGACAGCGCCGACGGCCACCAGACCAGCAACTTTGAGTTTCGACCCCATGAACGGCACCCCGCGGCAAGCAAAAAATACCCGGTTTCAGTATACGGCTGGCCCCTCCGGGCAATTGCGTGAACTAGGGCAAAGTTGCCCTCTCACTGCGGGCATTGGATGCCGTGGAAGCAGCCGAGTTCGGTGCGGGAGTGCGTTCGAATGTGACGATGTGGTCGACCTGCGCCCGGATGCCGATCCACTCGCCCACGGCATGGTCGTGGTGGCTGGGCACATGGGCCAGCACCTGCTCGCCGGTGGGCAGGCGCAGCGTGTACAGGAATTCGGAGCCGCGGAAGGCCTTGCGCTCGATGCAGGCGCGGGTAGGCGCCACGTCGTCGTGCACGATGTCGTCGGCCCGCAGCAGCACGTCGCACTCGCCACCCGGGTAGGCGTCGGGCAGCAGGCAGCCGGCCACGTCGGTCAGGTCGCCCAGCGGCGTGCGCACGAAGGGCCCGCGCGGCGCGGCCATGATGCGGCCGGGCACGAACACGCCGTGGCCGATGAAGTCGGCCACGAAACGGGTGGCCGGGCGGTGGTACAGCGTGTAGGCGTCGTCCCACTGCTCCAGCTTGCCGCCCTGCATCACGCCGATGGCGTCGCCCAGCGCAAAGGCCTCCATCTGGTCGTGGGTGACGAACAGCGCCGTGGTGCGGGTGCGCTGCAGGATGGCGCGCACGTCCTGCGCCAGCCGGCCGCGCAGGTCGACGTCGAGGCTGGAGAAAGGCTCGTCCAGCAGCAGCAGCCGCGGGTGCGGCGCCAGCGCGCGGGCCAGCGCAATGCGCTGCTGCTGCCCGCCCGACAGCTGGTGCGGCGCCCGTTCGGCCACGTGCGACAGGCCCACCAGTTCCAGCATCTCGGCCACGCGGGCCTCGCGCTCGGCGCGCGGGAGGTGGCGGATGCCGAAGGCCACGTTCCGGGCAATCGTCAGGTGCGGAAACAGCGCGTAGTCCTGGAACACCATGCCGATGCGCCGGTGCTCGGGCGCCACGTGGCGGCCATCGCCGGACAGCAGCTCGCCGTCCATCACGATGCGGCCGCCGGCCAGCGGCTCCAGGCCCGCCACCGCGCGCAGCGCGGAGGTTTTGCCGCAGCCCGAAGGCCCGATCAGCACGCCGATCTGACCGGGCCGCAGGCCCATCGACACCTTGTCCACCGCCGGGCGCTGCGCCGTGCCGCCGGGGTAGCGCACGCTGATCTGGTCGAGTTGCAGGAACATGCACCTATGATATCGGCTTCATGAGAATGACAAGCGTTCGCAATGGCGTGAGCCATGGCGCGGGTTGGAAGAGGATGGATTCGTGATGCGTCGTGGGCTTGCGCTGCTGTGCGCGTTGCTGGCACTGCCGGTGCTGGGCGTGCTGGGCTCCTGGCTGGCCTTCGATGCGGGCGCGATGGAGATCCTGCGCCACCAGGCGCAGACGGTGCTGCCCGGTTATGCCGGCCAGTCGCTGGTGCTGGCCGTCAGCGTGGGCGTGGGCGTGGCCGTGGTGGGCGCCGCCACTGCGGCGGCCATCTGCCTGTTCGAGTTTCCCGGCCGGCGCTTCTTCGAGTGGGCGCTGCTGCTGCCGCTGGCCATGCCGGCCTACGTGCTGGCCTACGCCTACACCGATTTCCTGCAATACAGCGGCCCGCTACAGGTGGCCATCCGCGAGGCCACCGGCGCCGAGGGCGCGTTGTGGCCCGACGTGCGCAGCCTGTGGGGCGCGGTGATCCTGTTCGTGCTGTGCCTGTACCCCTACGTCTACCTGCTGGTGCGCACCGCGCTGGGCGAGCGCGGCGTGCACATGATGGAAGCGGCCCGGCTGCTGGGCGCCGGCCTGCGGCGCCGGGTGGTGGAGGTGGCCATTCCGTTGGCGCGCCCGGCCATCGCGGCGGGTGTGGCGCTGGCGGTGATGGAGGTGCTGGCCGATTTCGGCGTGGGCTCGTACTTCGGCCTCACCACCTTGTCCACCGGCATCTACAAGGCCTGGCTGGTGATGTTCGACCGCATCGCCGCGGCGCAGCTGGCGTCGGTGCTGCTGCTGCTGGTGGGGCTGCTGCTGTGGTTCGAGCGGCGCGCGCAGCGCAAGCTGCGTTTTGCCGCTTCGCGCAGCGGTGCGGTGCACGGCGCCGATGCACGGCCGGTGCAACTGCACGGCCACCGCGCCGCGCTGGCGCTGGCGGTGTGCGCCACGCCGGTGCTGCTGGGCTTCGTGGTGCCGGTGGCGGTGCTGCTGCGGCTGCTGTGGCGCGAGGCCACCACTTCCGAATTCGGCCTGCCGCTGGAGCGCTTCGCGCAATGGAGCCTCACCAGCTTCAAGCTGGCGGCCATCGCCGCCTTGTGCGCCGCCGCGCTGGCGCTGGCGCTGGGCTTCGTGCTGCGCCTGCATGCGGCGCGCTCGGCCCGCGGCCGGCGCGACGGCCTGGCGCTGGGCGCGCGGGTGGTGTCGCTGGGCTATGCGATGCCGGGTGCGGTGGTGGCGGTGGGCATCCTGCTGCCGGTGGGCTGGGCGCAGGCGCAGTGGCCGCAGTCGGGCATCGGGGCTCTCTTCACCGGCACGATCATGGGCCTGATCTACGCCTACCTGGTGCGCTTCTCGGCCGTGGCGCTGCAGTCGGTGGAGGCGGGTTACGCGCGGCTGCCGGCCAGCATCGACGACAGCGCGCGCATGCTGGGCGCCGGCCGCGCGCGGCTGTTCGCCGAGCTGCACCTGCCGCTGCTCAAGCGCTCGGCGCTGGCGGCGGCGCTGCTGGTGTTCGTGGATGTGATGAAGGAGCTGCCGGCCACGCTGGTGCTGCGCCCCTTCAACAGCGACACGCTGGCCGTGGTGGCCTACAACTTCGCGCGCGACGAGCGGCTGGCCGAGGCCGCGCTGCCGTCACTGGCCATCGTGCTGGTGGGCTTGGTGCCCGTGGTGATGCTGTCGCATGCGCTGCGGCGCAAAGCCTGACCTACAGCATTGAGCCACTCGCCCGCCGCGAGCGCAACGCGCTTGGGGGCTGGCATCAATGCAGCAGTTCGTTCAGCGGAACGGGCTGCGTCGGCGGGTCGCCGGGATTGCCGTGCAGGCGCACCTGGTTGCGGCCGGCGCGCTTGGCGTCGTAGCAGGCGGCATCGGCGGCGGCCATCACCGCGCTCAGGTCGGGCAGGTCGCTGCTCAGCTTGACGATGCCGAAGCTGGCTCCCACCTGCAGCGCCTGGTCGTGCCAGGGCAGGCGGATGTCCTCGATGGCGGTGCGCATCTGCTCGGCGATCTGCAGCGCGTCGCTGCGGTTGCAGGCGGTCAGCAGCACCGCGAATTCGTCGCCGCCCAGCCGCGCCACGGTGTCGGTGCTGCGCACCTGGGCCTGCAGCCGGCGGGCCACCTCCACCAGCATGCGGTCGCCGGTGGCATGGCCGGCGGTGTCGTTCACCGCCTTGAAGTGGTCCAGGTCGATGAAGAGGGCGCAGCAGGCGTCGGCCTCGGGGCGGGCCAGCCGTTCGTTCAGCCGGCGCTCGAATTCGCGGCGGTTCACCAGCTCGGTCAGCGCATCGTGGGTGGACAGCCAGGACAGCGCCTCGCGCTGGCTGCGCGCATGGCTCACGTCCTCCACCGTCCACACGGTGCTGGCCTTGGGGTCGTGCCAGTTCACCGGGGCGCCGAACAGCCGGCCCCAGAACTGGCTGCCGTCGCGGCGCACCATGCGCACTTCCTCGTCGAAGGGCCGGCCAGCGCGGAAGCAGGCGTTGATGCGGTGGGCCAGCGAGGCGGCATCGGCCACCGAAGGCGACAGCACGGTGCTGGGCTGGCCCTGCAGCTCCTGCGCGCTGTAGCCCAGCATGCGCTCCAGCGCACCGTTGACCAGCACCAGCCGGCGCTCCTGCGAAAAGGCGATGCCCAGCGGCGCATGGTCCATCAGGGCGGTGAGCTTGGACAGCAGCTCGCGGTTGGCCGCCGCGGCGGCCGAGCGTTCGCGCAGCGTCTCGTGCAGCGCGCGTGAGAGCTGGCCGATCTCGCCGAGCGCCCGTGGCCAGCCTTCGTCGTCGGGCGTGACGCCATCGCGCATGCGGTGGGCGCGCTGCTCCAGCTGGCGCAGCGGCCGCAGCATGAAGTGCGTGACCAGCAGCAGCACCAGCCCGCCGGCCAGGGCCACCAGGGTGCCGATGACCAGCGCCCGGCGGCCGCCGGCACGCAGCACGGACAGCACGCTGTCCACCGGGGCGCTGCGCATCACCATCCAGTCGGCGTCGGGCACGCCGGCCATCGAGATGATGCGGTTGCCCGCGTGCAGGCTGAAGCCCGCGGGCTCCACCGGCCGGCCCATGGCCTGCCAGTGCGCGATGCCTTCGGCCAGCAGCGGGTCGGTCTGGGCGTCGCGCATCAGCCAGCGGGCGTCGTCATGGGCCAGCAGCCGGCCCTGGGCGTCGGTGATGACCACCCGGCCCTCGTCGTCGCCGTCGCTGGCGGTCACCTCGGACATCAGCGCGTTGGACAGCAGCTTGACCGTGCCCCCCATGACGCCGACCACCTGGCCCTTGTGGTCGCGCACCGGCATGGTCAGCACCACGATGGGCCGGTCGTTGAGCCGGTTCTGCAGCGGCTCCGACACCACCGGCCGGCCCTGCTGGATCGTCTGGCGGAAGTAGGGCCGGTCGCTCAGGTTCAGCGGCGGCGAGGTGCTGCCCTTGTCGTCGCGCAGCGCCACCACCCGGCCTTCGCGGTCCAGCACCATCAGCATGTCGAGCGCGCTGCCCAGCACCTTCTGGCCTTCCAGCCATTGGCGGATGGCGGCGTGGTTGTCGATCTGATCCACCGGCATGGTGTCGCTGGCGGCGCGCAGCGTGAGCTGCAGGCTCACCACCCGCGCGCCCATGATGCGTGCCAGCTTGCGCGTCTGCGCCAGCGAAAGGTCCAGCGCCACCTGCTCGGCCCGCGCGGCCACTTCGTTGAGCACCAGGCCCACCGTCACCGCCACGCTGAGCGCGATCAGCAGCACGCCGGTGATGGACAGGCGCAGCTTGACCGAACCGAAGCGACGGAGGAAAGCGTTCAGCAGGCGCACGGGAATGGGTTGGTGCAGGTCGGGCTCACAGGGCCGGGGCGACGCAGACGGCCTCGGCCTGCGGCACATGGGCCACGAACCAGCGCGCCGCATCCTCGGCCGGCATCGGCCGGGCGTAGAAGTAGCCCTGGCCCTTGTCGCACTGCAGCGCCTGCAGGATGGCCGACTGGCCGGTGGTCTCGATGCCCTCGGCCACGGTGCGCATGCCCAGGCTGCGGGCCACCTTCAGCGTGGCCTCGATCAGCACACGGTGATGGGCGCTCGATTCCGACTGGCTGACGAAGCTGCGGTCGATCTTGACCACGTCCACCGGCAGCTGGTGCAGGCTGGCCAGTGACGAGTAGCCGGTGCCGAAGTCGTCGAGCGCCAGGCTCAGGCCCAGCGCCTTCAGCTCGTGCAGCCGGGCCTGGATGCGGTCGTCCTGCGCGGCCAGGCTTTCGGTCACTTCCAGCTGCAGCTGGGCCGGCGGCAGGCCGCTGTCGCGCAGCGCGGTGGCCACCTGGGCGGCGATGTCGCCTTCGAACAGCTGCGCGCGCGAGAGGTTGACCGACAGCAGCAGCGGTGCCTGGGCGCCCAGCTCGGCGGCCCAGCGCACGAACTGGCGGCAGGCTTCGCTGAGCACGAATTCGCCCAGGCGGCCGATCAGGCCCGTCTCCTCGGCGATCTCGATGAACTCGATCGGCGGCACGATGCCGCGTTCGGGGTGGCGCCAGCGCACCAGCGCCTCGGCGCCCACGGCACGGCCGTTGCGCAGGTCGACGATGGGCTGGTAGACGACGAACAGCTGACCGTCGGTAATGGCGCGGCGCAGCTCGCCTTCGATGCTGCCGCGGCGCCAGGCCTGTTCCTTCATCAGCGGCTCGAACACGCAGTAGCGGGCGCCGTGCGCGCGCTTGGCCTCGCGCATCGCCAGGCTGGCGTCCTGCAGCACCGAGTGGGCGGTGGCCCCGCGTTCGGGCGCCACCACCACGCCCATGCTCACCGTCAGGTGCACCGGCCGCTCGCCGATGGCGTAGGGCTTGCACAGCACCTCGGTCAGCCGCTGGGCCACGGTGCGCGCGTCGTCGCCCGCGCGCAGGCCGTCCAGCAACACCACGAATTCGTCGCCGCCCAGGCGCGCGGCGGTCTGCGTCGGGCCGCTGGCGCGGGCCACCGAGTCGCCCTGGCGCACCGTGCCGTTGATGCGGGCGGCCATCACGCGCAGCAGCTCGTCGCCGGCCGAGGTGCCCAGCGTGAGGTTGATGCGTTCGAAGCGGTCGCAGTTGATGAACAGCACCGCGAACTGCCGCGTCGCGTCGTCGGCGCTGCGGGCCAGTGCGGCCTCGATGCGTTCCAGCGCGGCGGTGCGGTTGGGCAGGGAGGTCAGGCTGTCGATGCGGTTGGCGTCGCGCAGCTGCTTGGCCAGCCGCTGCTGCTCCTGTAGCACCATCAGCGAGACGTCGGTCAGGCTGGCCATCAGCGTGGTGGCATCCAGCCGCAGCAGGCGCAACGACAGGGTCTGCGATGGGTTGCCGGCGGTGGCGGGCAGAACCAGGCGCAGGGCCTCGCAGACGATGGCGCCCGGCGGCTGGGCGGCCATCGCCTCGCGGCCGCCGACGCGCAGCTGCGGCGCCACGGCCTGCAGCACGTCGAACAGGTTGCTCAGGTTGCCCTCCGGCGCCAGCGGCATCAGCAGCTGCGCGGCCATCGGGTTGATCATCGTGATCTCGCCGTCCAGCGTGGTCTGCACCAGGCCGATGGGCACCTGGTACAGGAACTGGATCAGCGACTCGTAGGCGGTCGGGGCGACGTCGGACATGCGGCCTGCCTTCGGCATCCGTGACTCAGGCCGGGCGCGGCACGGCAGCGCCGCGCAGGCTGGTATCCCAACGCACCACGCGGTTGCGCCCGCTGTGCTTGGCGGCGTACATCGCGGCATCGGCCCGCTTGACCAGCGTGTCCACGTCGTCGATGCCGGGCTCCATCGTGGCCACGCCGGCGCTGATGGTGTAGCGGATCAAACTGCCTTCCACCTCCACCGCGCGGCTGGCGATCTCGCGGCACACGCGCCGTGCCAGGCCCTCGGCGGCGTCCAGGTTGGCGCCGGGCAGCAGCACCACGAACTCCTCCCCCCCCAGCCGGGCCACCACGTCCACCTCGCGGAACGCGGCCTTCAGGCCGGCGGCCAGGTGACGCAGCACCGCGTCGCCGGCGGCATGGCCGTGGGCGTCGTTGATGCGCTTGAAGTGGTCGGCATCGACCAGCACCAGCGACAGCGAGCGCGGCGCGCGCAGCCAGTGCTGCACCTCGTTCTCGGCGGCGTCGAAGAAGGCGCGGCGGTTGGCCACGCCGGTGAGGTGGTCGCTCATCACCGAACGGCGCAGCGCTTCGGTCGACTCGCGCTGGTCCGACACGTCGCGGATGATCAGCGTGAAGCCCTGGTCGGCCGCTGCCTGCGTGTCGGGCGCATGCAGCGGCGCCAGCAGGCAGCTGCCCCAGTAGCGGCTGCCGTCGGCATGCTGGCGCCAGCCTTCGTCCAGGCTCCAGCCGCTGCGGCTGGCATCGGCCAGCCGGTCGGCCAGGCGCTCGGGGCTCATGGTGCCTTCGGGGTAGAAGAGGGCGCAGCTCTGGTTCACCACGCTGGCCCGGCCGTGGCCGGTCACGCGCTTGACGCTGGGGTTCCAGCTCTGCACGCGCCCCTGGGCATCCAGCGTCATCAGCGTGTAGTCGGTCAGGCCGGTGGCCAGCGTGTGGATCCAGGCATGGTTCTGGCGCAGCGCCTGTTCGCGCTGCACCTGCTGGGTCACGTCGCTCAGCATCGCCATCAGCCGCTCGTCGTCCAGCTTCAGCAGCGTGAGCGAGAGCATGCGGGGCGCATCGCGGCTGCCGGCCAGGCCGCGCACGGGCAGCTGCATGGCGTCACACACCACGCCGTCGCGCGCGGTGAAGTTGGCCACCTGGTGCGCCAGGTCAGGCACCAGGTCGGCCAGTGCGGTAAAGAGGTTGGACAGGTCGCCCCGTGGCGACAGCGGGATCAGCAGCTGGGCGCACAGCGGGTTGATCATCAGGATCTCACCGTCAGGCCGCAGCTGCACCAGCCCGATGGGCGCCATGTACAGGAACTGCGTCAGCGCCTCGAACTCTTCTTCCAGTCCGGGGTGGGCGAGTTGCATGTTCAGCCGCGGTTGACCAGCACGTAGCGCAGCGCATCGCCGGGCGCGGCCAGCAGTCGCAGCTTCACCTTCACGGGCCGCATGCGCAGCGTCAGCACGTAGTCGATGGTCTCGTCCAGCGGCACGGCCTGGGCGGCGGCATCCTCGAAGCGCTGGGCCACGAGGAAGTTGTTCATGCAGGGCGCCACCACGGTGAACAGGGCATGGCCCAGCACCCGTTGCGGCGAAAGACCGGCGGCGCGCGATTCGAAGAGGTTGTAGCGGCGGACGAAGCCTTCGGCATCGAAGCCGATGACGCCGAAGTCCAGCGTGTCCAGCTCCGTGTCGGCGGCCTGGTGGAGCTGGGGCAGCAGGGCCGCGTCGGCGAAGGAAGCGGCAAGGGCGGAGGACGTCATGGGTACTGCGGGGTACGGCCGGGGCCAACACGGTGGTGATCGGCCGCCCGCCGGGCAACTTGAGGCGAACGGCCTGGGCACAGGGCTTGCCGATCCGCGGCTCCGGCCACCGTGCCACCTTGCCGATCACGCCATGCCCGCTCGCAAGACCGCTTCCGCCCAGGCGCCCTGGAACCGCCGCAACCCGAAGGACGGCAGCGGCCAGTCCGCCAAGCACCTGAGCCCGCAGCAGAAGGCCGCCGCCAAGCGCGCGGCCAAGAAGGCCGGCCGGCCCTATCCGAACCTGGTGGACAACATGCATGCGGCCGAGGCGGCGAAGAAGGCGCCTGCCAAGAAGGCCGCCGCAAAAAAGACGGCGGCCAAGAAGAGTGCTGCCAAGAAGAGCGCTGCCAAGCAGGCGCCGGCGAAGAAGGCTGCCACCACCAAGCCGGCGGCCAAGAAGGTCGCCACCAAGAAGGTGGCCGCCAAGAAGTCAGCCGCCAGGAAGACGGCAGCCAGGAAAGCACCGGCCAAGAAAGCCGCTGCCAAGAAGGCGCCCGCCAGCAAGGCCGCCACCCGCGACCCGGCGGGTGGGCTCACCGCCGCCGGCCGCGCCGAGTACGCCCGCACCGAGGGCGCTCACCTGAAGCCGGGCGTCAAGAAGAAGGTGAGCGAGATGACGCCTGAAGAGATGAAGCGCAAGGGCAGCTGGGCGGTGCGCTTCTATGGCCGCGACCCGCTGCCGCCGCTGGTGGACCGCCAGGGCCGACCCACGCGGTTGGCGTTGTCGGCGCATGCCTGGGGCGAGAAGGTGCCCACCACCGAAGCCCAGGCCCGGCGCATCGCCGAGGCGGGCCGCCGGCTGCTGGCGCGCTACCAGCGTCTCAAGTCGGCCGGCTGAAGCCTCGGCGCGCCGATTGCCCCGGCCATCGGCCGCAGCAGCGGCAACGGCCGGCCTGGAGCCGCCGCTCGCCTTGACTCACATCCGAAGGAGACACGCCATGCACCGTTCCGCTCGATCGACCGCAGCGCTTCCCGCCCTGCTTGCAGCCTGGTTGCTGGCTGGCGCCACCGGCCTGGCCGTCGCGCAGACCAGCCCCGCACCGGCGGCCAGCTCGGCTTCCATGCCGGGCACCCAGGGCAACAAGGCGGCCCGTCCGCCTGTCGCCGAAGAGGCCGCCAAGTCGGGCGTGGCCACCAAGAAGCCGGCCAAGGCCGGCGCCCAGTCGGGGCCCGCGTCCGCACCGGGCATGGGTGCGGCCGCGTCACGCTAGCCCGGGTAGGCGCTAGCCCGGCGAGCTGGATGATTTAACTCAGGCTACCGCCAAGGTGCCGCGGAACACGTAGCCCACGCGGGACTGCGACTGCAGCGGCACCACCATCGGCGTGGCGCGCTCGATGCGCCGCCGCAGCCGGTAGATGGTGGCGTGCAGCAGGTTGTCCGGATGGTCGGGAGAGTCGCGGCCCAGGCGCTGGCGCAGCGTCTCGCGGGTCACCGGCTCACCGCCGGCTTCCAGGAAGCACTCCATCACGGCCAGGTCGCTGGCGCTGAGCGACACCTTGGCGCCGTCGGGGGCGATCAGCTCGCTGGCCCGGCGGTCCAGGCGCCAGCTCTGCACCTGCTCGCGGGCGGCCACGGCACGCCGCTGCACCGCACGAACGGCCAGCGCCACCTGGTCGAAGCCCACGGGCTTGGCCAGGTACATGTCGGCACCGGCGGTGATCACCGCTTCGAACACGTCGGGCGCCAGGCGGCCCGAGACCACCAGCACGCCCGCGCTGCTGCGGCGCCGCAGGATGCGGATCAGCTCGACGCCGTCGACGCCGGGCAGCGAGAGATCGAGGATGTAGAAGTCGAAGCGGAAGCCGTCGGGGTCGGCCAGCAGATCGCTACTGTCGGCATAGACCTTCACCTCCAGGCCCCGGCTGCGCAAGTCGAGTGCCAGGAATTCGGAGAACTCCAGGTCGTCGTCGACGAGCGCCAATGTTTGCGGAAGCATTGCGCGTCAAGGAAATACAAAGATGGGAGCGTAACGCAGCCGGTGCATCCCTATTCACCGGACTCCTGCTCAATCACCAGCCTGATCGTCAGACCTGACGTGGGCGGTGGCTCCACCACCAGCACGCGGCCCCGGTGCAGCTCCATCACGCGGCGCACGATGTACAGGCCCAGGCCCAGGCCGGCGGGCCCGCCCGGATGGTGGCCACGCACGCCGCGCTCGAACAGGCGCGAGGCCAGTTCCGGCGGCACGCCCGGCCCCTGGTCGGTCACGTCGATCAGCAGTGCCAGCGGCTCGTCGGAGTCCGACAGCCGCACCGTCACCGGCGCGCCGGCCGGGCTGTACTTCAGCGCGTTGGACAGCAGGTTGCGCAGCGCCAGCCGCATCAGGCTCATGTCCATCAGCGCCGTGCGGGTGCTGGTCACGCGTTCCACCACCACGCGGTGGCGTTCGGCGGCCGGCATGTCGGCCACGCACACCGCCACCAGGGTGTCGATGTCGGTGTCCGAGCGCTCGATGGGGCCGGCGCGGCCCAGCAGCGAGGCCACCGCCAGCGTGTTGTCGATGCTGGCCAGCACATGGCCCATCACCGCCTGCGCGCGGGTCACGCGCTGCAGCGCCACCTGGTCGGTCAGGCCGGCCATCGCGGTGGCCGCGCCCTGCAGCGCGGCCGAGGCGTTGTTGAGCGGCTGGCGCACCTCATGCGCCATCACGTCCAGCATGTTGCTCCGCTCCTGCAGCAGCGTCGCCAGTTCGGCCGCATGGCGTTCCACCTCGCTGCGCAACGCCTGCTCCCGGGCCAGCTCGGTGCGGCGTTGCTCGCTCTCGGTGATGTCCTGGATGGCGCCCACCAGCCGCACGGCCTGCCGGCCCTCGAACTCGGCCGCGCCGACCGAACGAACCCAGGCCTGGCGGCCGTCGGCGGTGTGCAGGCCCAGCTGCAGGTCCCAGGGCTTGCCCTCGTGCAGCGCCAGGTCGATGGCGGTCTCGATCATCGGCCGGTGCGCCGGCTCGGTGAACTCCAGCGCCTGCGCCAGCGTGGGCTGGTGGCCCACCGGCACGCCGTGGATGCGGCAGGTCTCGTCCGACCAGGTGAGGCTGCCGCTACGCAGGTCCACTTCCCAGCCGCCCACGCGGGCCAGGCGGCCGGTGCGGTCCAGCAGCGCGCGGCTGGCCATCAGCTCGCGCTCGGCCTCGCTGCGCGCGGTCACGTCGCGGGCCGAGCAGTACAGCAGCTCCTGGCCGTCGATGTAGACACCCACCACGGCCACTTCCACATCCAGGATCTGGCCGTCCTGCTTGCGGTGGCGCGTCAGCACCTTGAAGCGGTCGCCCACGCGCACCTTGCGCACCAGCCGGGTCAGGGCCTCGCGGGACGACCGCACGTCCCATTCGCTCACGTGCATGCCCAGCATCGCTTCGCGGCGGTGGCCCAGCATGGCCGCGAAGGACTCGTTGAGCTCCACGATGCGGCCCTCGCGGTCCAGCACGTGGATGCCGTCGCTGGCGGTGAGCATCAGCGCGCGGTGGCGGTGGGCCTCACGCTGCGCGGCGCGCGCGTTGTCGGCCGCGCGCTGCCAGGCCCGCCAGATGAACATCGACGACAGCGCCAGCGCCGCCACCACCAGCGTGGCCAGCAGGCCCACCACGGCCACCTCGCGGCGCCAGGCGTCCAGGTAATCCGACGTCGCCATACCGGCGATCACGATCAGCGGGTAGCGCTCCAGCCGGCGGTAGGCATTGGCGCGCTCGATGCCGTCGGACGCCACCCGGGCGATGTAGCTGCCCACCTGCGGGCCGCGCTGCAAGGCCTCGCGCAGCTCGGCCGAGACGTTGAGCGAGCCGATCTCCGCGGCCGGCAGGCTGGGGTCGCCCGAGCGGCGCGCCACCAGCGCCAGCGTGCTGCTGCGCAGCGCGATGGCGCCTTGCCGACCCAGGTGCACCGCATCGAACAGGCGTTCGAAGTGGCGCGTGTCCAGGTCCACCGCGGCCACGCCCGCGAACTGGCCGTTGGGCGCGGTCAGGCGGCGCGCCACGATGATGACCCACTCGCCGTTGACGCGTGAGCGCAGCGGCTCCGACACCACCACTTCGTCGTTGAAGGCATCGCGCGCCTGGGCGAAGTAGGGCCGGTCGCCGATGTTCACCGGCGGCGCACCGGGCGGGTGGTCGCCGAAGCGCAGCTCGCCGTCGGCCGAGGCCACGCGCAAGGTGGCGCGCGCGGGGGCCAGGCGCTGGTGTTCGGCCACCAGCTCGCGCAGCGCCTGGTCGGGTGCGGCGCCATCGGCCGTGGCGCGCTCGAAGGCCATCGCGAACGAATCGAGCGTGATGGCCACGCGGTCGAGGTCGGCGGCCACCGCCTGCTGCATGCCGCCGGCCAGGTTCTGCACCGCGTCCAGCGCACGCTGGCTGTAGGCCTCGCGGCTGCTGCGCAGGGACACGTAGGACAGCGTGGCCACCAGCGCGCTGGTGATCACGATCAGCAGCACCAGCCAGGACAGGGCGGCACGGCGTTCCACCGGCGCATGCGCGGCCCGCGCGGGGCGTGCGTCGGCGATCGGGGCGTTGGCTACTTCCATGCTGGCCGCGATTGTGGCGGTCCCAGCCGCGCTTGTTACTGGCATTAGCACCACGGAAAGCCCGTCATTGAACGGACAGGCGTGCGCGCCGCGCGCTATGAATGTCAGAAAACTGGATAACTTGTCCAGTAAACTGGAGGACATGGACGTCCATCAGCTCATCGCCCATCGTGTGCGCAGCCTGCGGCAGCAGCTGGGCCTGTCGCTCGACGCCTTGGCCGAGCGCAGCGGCGTCAGCCGCTCCAACATCTCACTGATCGAGCGCGGCCAGAGCAGCCCCACGGCCGCGGTGCTGGACCGCCTGGCCACGGCGCTGGGCGTGGCGCTGGCCTCGCTGTTCGAGCCGGCTGAAGGCCAGGCTGCGGCCGAGCCTTCGCCGCTGGCCCGCGTGGCCGAGCAGCCGGTATGGACGGACCCGGCCTCCGGCTATGTGCGCCGCAACGTGTCGCCGCCGGTGGGTTCGGCCCTGCAGCTGGTGGACGTGATCTTTCCGCCGGGTCAGCGCGTGGCGCTGGACAGTGCCGGGCGCGACGCGGAGATCCACCAGCAGGTGTGGATGATCGACGGCCAGATGGAGGTGACCGTGGGCGCCACCCTGTGGCACCTGAACACCGGCGACTGCCTGGCCATGCGGCTGGACCAACCCATCGCCTATCGCAACCCCGGCCGCAAGCCGGCGCGCTACCTGGTGGCGCTGGCCACCGTGCCCAGCTTTCCCAACCGGAGAACCTGATGATCGACGAGCCACCCACCTTGCGCCGCATCGGCGCCGATGAGGCCCGTGATGCCGCGCAGGGCGCGCGCCTGGCCGGGCAGCTGGCCGACGTGCTGCTGGATTGCGTGGAGGGCGGCGCGTCGGTCAGCTTCATGTGGCCTCTGCCGCGCGAGCGGGCCCTGGCCTTCTGGCAGCAGGTGCTGGCCGCCACGGCCCGCGGCCAGCGGGTGCTGATGGTGGCCGAGCTGCAGGGCCGGGTGGTGGGCACGGTGCAGGCGGTGCTGGACCTGCCCGACAACCAGCCCCACCGTGCCGACGTGGCCAAGATGCTGGTGCACCGCAGCGCCCGGCGCCACGGCGTGGGGGCGCGTCTGATGGCGGCGCTGGAAGTGCAGGCCCGGGCCGAGGGCCGCCAGGTGCTGGTGCTGGACACCGTGACCGGTGGCGATGCCGAGCGGCTGTACCAGCGCGCCGGCTGGCAGCGGGTGGGCGACGTGCCCTTCTATGCGCTGATGCCCGATGGCCGGCCCTGCGGCACGACCTTCTACTTCAAGCACCTGGCCGCGTAGCCGGGGCGGCGTTGCACCGCCCCGTTCAAGCGCTTCAGGCGCGGCGGCGGCGGGCGATGGCGCCCACGGCGGCCAGGCCGGCCAGGGCCATGGCCCAGGTCGAGGGCTCGGGCACGGCGGCCACGGCCGACAGGTCGCCGGTGTAGCGGGTGCCGCCCACGGCCGAGGTGCCGGCTAGCAGCAGGTGGTAGGTGGTGCCGGCGGTCAGCTGCGCGTTGCTCAGCGTCCATTGCTCGGCGCCGGTGGCGTCGAAGGCGGTCTGGGTGAAGCTGTACAGCGTCTGGCTGCCGTTGGTGACGGTGATGCTGGTGAAGTCGATGTCCTTGGCGCCATTGATGCTGGTCGTCAGGCTGGAGCTGACGGTCGACTGCGCGAACGGCACCTCGAACAGGAACTCGTCCAGGAAGCTGCCCTTGGCCGGCTTGCCGGAGATCAGCGCGGTCTGATCGTCATCGAAGGTCAGCGTGGTCGGCACCGCGAAGGCGGTGGCGGCGGCCAGGGCGAGGGCGGTGGCAACGAAGGCTTGTTTCATGGTGATGGCCCGCAAAGGGCGTTGGTGAAGAGGGAGGAGGGAGACGGGGATGCGCGCTCAGGCGCGGCGGCGGCGCCAGCCCACCAGGCCGGCGGCGCCCAGGCCGGCCAGCACCAGGGCCACCGAGCCGGGCTCGGGCACCGCGGAGGCGGGCATCACCGACAGCTCGCCGGCGTACAACGCGCCGGTGGCCGCCGAGCTGCCTTCCAGGAACAGGTGGTAGTTGATGCCCGCCAGCAGCGGCGCATCGGTCAGCGCCCATTGCTCCGAGCCGGTGGCGTCGGTGGACGTCTGCAGGAAGTTGAAGAGCGTGCTGCTGCCGTCGGTCAGGTACACGCGGCTGAAGTCGATGTCCCGGTTGCCCACGATGCTGGTGGTGACGCTGGCGCTCAGCGCCGACAGTTGGTAGGGCACGGTGAAGACGTATTCGTCGGTGAAGCTGCCGGCTGCGGGCTTGCTCCAGAAGGCGGCGGTGTCGTCGGCATCGAAGGCGATGGACACCGGGGCCGCGCTGGCGAAGGTGGTGGACAGCGCGATGGCGGCAGCAAGCAGGGTCTTCTTCATGACGAGGGGGACTTCCGGTGCCTCCCCGACCCGGACATCGGGCCTTGCGGAAGGCGAGGCGCGATTCTGGAAAGACCTCCCCCTCTGGCGGGCCCCCTGAAGAGGGGTGTCCGGCCGCCTGCCAACGGCGCGGCGTGAAGGCCTTCACGCCGCAGGCGCCGGTGCGCAGTCGCCTGTGCCGCGGTTTCGGCATCGGCGCCACAGGCGCCGGGCCAGGGGCGGCTCAGCCTTCCACGGTCGGCGTGGCCTGCAGCGCCAGCCGCAGCACCACGAACTCCGAGGGTCTCAGCGGCGCAAAGCCCACGTGCAGCCGCACCACGCCGCGCCGCTGGTCCTCGGCATGGGTGGTGGCTGCGTCGCAGTGCACGAAGTAGGCGTCGGCCGGGCGGCTGCCCTGGAACGCGCCCTGCCGGAACAGCTTGTACATGAAGCTGCCCGCATGCAGCCGCAGTTGCGCCCACAGCGGCTCGGCATCGGGCTCGAACACCGCCCAGGTCAGGCCGCGCAGCAAGCTGTCCTCGATGTGCAGCGCCAGCCGCCGCACCGGCAGGTACTTGAACTCGCTGGCTCGTTCATCGGCGCCGTCGCGCGTGCGGGCACCCCACACCGCCGGCCTGCCGCCGGGCACGGTACGCAGGCCATTGATGGCACGCGGATTCAGCCGCCCCAGCTGCAGGTCCGTCAGCGTGAGGGCCAGTCCGGCCACGCCCACCAGCCGGGCATCGAGGCCGGCCGGCGCCTTCCACACGCCGCGCTGGGCGTCGGTGCGGGCGATGACGCCCGCCACGGCGCCGCAGGGCGCGCGCAGGCCGTCGGGGCCGGCCAGCCGCGGGAACCAGAGCGCCGCATCGGGCTGGCCTTCGCACAGCGCGGACGCACCGGCCAACGCATCGTCCACGGTGCGCCAGGTCGATGGTGGGTCGATCAGCAGCACTGCGCGCTGCTGCCGGGCCAGGCGGGCTACGGCGGACCACAGTGCGGGCGGCCAGTCGGTGTGTGCATCGGGTGGTGGCAGGCACAGCAGTTGGAAGGCCGGGCCGGCCGCCAGCGCCTGCAGGCCGCTGCCGGCGGCCTCGTCGCCCAGCAGGTCGGCCGGGGTCAGTGGTCCGCCGTCGCTGCCGGGGCGCAGCAGGCGGGCGGTGCCGGCGGGCGGCGGTGCATCGGGCACCGGCGCCTGCAGCCGCAGCAGCCGCGACTGCGCCTGCAGCACCGGCCCGGCTTCCATCGGGTGGCCGGGCTGCAGGCTCAGGCCGCTGAATTGTTCGGCCTGGCCGTTGCCAGGGTCCTGCACCCACAGGTCGAAGCGCTGGGTATCCTGCGCGTGCGGGCCCAGCTGGACCTGCAGGCCATCGCCCCAGCGGCCGGGGTCGGCGGCGCGCAGCAGCAGGTCGCCCAGCGCCAGCCGAGCGCAGCCGTCGGGCAGGGGCATGGGGCCGGCCGGGGCCGGTACCGTGGCCGATTCGGGCTCGGGCGGCCGGTACACCCGCAGCAGCAGCGCCTGGCTGCCGCCGTTGGCGAAGAAGTCGGCTACCGCGGCGGCCAGGGGGTCACCGGCCGGCGCCGGCCCGAATTCGCGCAGGAAGTCGCCCAGGCTGCGCAGCGGCCTGGGCTGGCCCACCGGGCCGCGCCAGGCTCGGCCGGCGAACACCGTCACCGCGGTGGGCTGCGCCGCCACCGGGCGCAGGCCCGTCGGCGTCTCGTCGATCGCGACACCGGGGATGTGCAAAGGGGTCGGCATGCGGCGGTCAGGGGCGGCGTGGCCCCTCACCTTAGCCGCCCTGCCGGGCCGGCCCTATCCCTAGGCGCGGGCGCCTAGGCCGCCAGGCCTTCGGGCACGCGGAAGCGGGCCGCCACGCCGGCCAGGCGCTGGGCCTGCTCCTGCAGGCTTTGCGCGGCAGCAGCCGATTGCTCCACCAGCGCGGCGTTCTGCTGCGTCATGTGGTCCAGCTCGCTCACCGCGCGGCCGATCTCGCCGATGCCGGTGCTCTGCTCGCCCGAGGCGTTGGTGATCTCGCTGACGATCTGGCTGACGTGGCGCACGCTGTCCACGATCTCCTGCATCGTGCTGCCGGCGTTCTGCACCAGGCGCGCGCCCGATTCCACGCTGTCCACCGAAGCGCCGATCAAGCTCTTGATCTCCTTGGCGGCCTCGGCGCTGCGCTGGGCCAGGCTGCGCACTTCGCCGGCCACCACCGCGAAGCCACGGCCCTGTTCACCGGCGCGTGCGGCTTCCACCGCGGCATTGAGGGCCAGGATGTTGGTCTGGAAGGCGATGCCGTCGATCACGCCGATGATGTCGGCGATCTTGCGCGAGCTGGCGCTGATGGCCTGCATGGTGTCCACCACCTGGCCCACCACGGTGCCGCCGCGCTGCGCCACTGCCGAGGCGCCGCCGGCCAGCTGGTTGGCCTGCGTGGCGGCGTGGGCGCTGTGGGCCACGGTGCTGGTCAGCTGCTCCATCGCGCTGGCGGTTTCCTGCAGGTTGCTGGCGGTCTGCTCGGTGCGCTGGCTCAGGTCGACGTTGCCGGTGGCCACTTCGCGGCTGGCGGTGGCGATGGAATCGCTGGCGATCTGCACTTCACGCACCAGCTGCGACAGCATGCCCTGCATGGCCTGCAGCTCGCCCACCAGACCGGTGACTTCGTCGCGGCCTTGCGGCGCATCGGGTTCGGGCGTCAGGTCGCCCGCGGCCACGCGGCGCGCCAGGCGGGCCGCGTGGTTCAGCGGCTGCAGGATGGAGCCGGTGAGCGCCCAGCCCAGCGCGGCCGAAGCCACCATGCCGGCCAGCACACCGGCCAGCAGCAGGCCCTGGCCTTCGCGGGCCGAGGCCTGCGCATCGACGCGCTGCTCTTCCACCAGTTGGGCCTCGTGCCTGGCCAGCGCGTCCACCGCTTCCACGTAGGCGGCGGCCGCCGGCCGCAGCACGCCTTCCAGCTCGGCGGCGGGCACTTTTTCACCGGCGGCGTCGCGCTTGACCATGGCGGTGCGCACGTCGCGGAAGCGGTCGCCCGCAGCGTCCAGTGCCTTCATCAGGCGGGCGGACTCTTCGTCGTCGATCAAGGATTCAAGCCGCTTGCGCAGCTCGGCCGATCGTTTGGAGGTGCGCTTGCGGTCCGCGTCAACGCGGGTGGCCAGGTCCTTGTCGTCGCTGGACAGCAGCACCTCGGCGCGGAAGGCGCTGATCTCGACGATGCCGTGCAGCTCACGCGCCAGCACCGCCCGTTCGGCGGCGGGGCCTCCCAGCTGCTGGGCCACGTCGCCCAGGGTTTGCAGGCGCCAGATGCCCACGCCGGAGGCGATGGTCATCAACAAGGCCACGGCGGCCAGGCACAGCGTGAGACGCGAGCGCAGCTTGAGCTGCAACAACAGGGAGGTCATGGCCGGGGCGACTGCAGAGACAACACACCGCGTTATCGAGCCGATGACCGGCAGACTTGAATGCTGGGGCAGGGTTTGCCCCGATCAAGTCGCGGGCATGTGGGTTGCTGAGCGGCAGCATCACTTCTGGAGCCCCTCGATGGCCGATGCGCAACGTTCCCCCGTTTCCTACCGCAGCCATGACGACATCGGCAAGCTGGTGCTGCGGCTGGCGCTGGGCGTGCTGATCCTGCTGCACGGCATCTCCAAGCTGATGAACGGCATCGGCGGCATCGCCGGCATGGTGGAAAAGGCCGGCCTGCCGCCGGTGCTGGCTTATGGCGTGTACGTGGGTGAGGTGGTGGCGCCGCTGCTCATCATCGTGGGCCTGTTCACGCGGCCGGCAGCCTTGATCGTGGCCTTCAACATGGTGGTGGCCATCGCGCTGGCGCACAAGGCGCAGCTGTTCTCGATGACCAACCAGGGCGGCTGGGCGCTGGAGTTGCAGGGCATGTACCTGTTCGGCGCGCTGGCCGTGGCCTTGCTGGGCGCAGGCCGCCACAGCGTCGGTGGCGTGGCCGGCCGCTACAACTGACGGCCAGGAACCTGAATGAGCTTTCATCCTTATCTTCCCAAGCGTCCCGCGGTGCGCCGCCAGTTGAAGGCGGCGCTGCAGCCGCTGGAGCGGCAGGCCCGCCAGGTGCTGCACCGCCGCCCCACGGGCGTATCGGGCCGCACGGTGGTGGCCGCTGCCGTGGGCCTGGTGGCCGGCGCGCTGGCGGTGTGGGTAGCCGGCAAGGCCCGCCAGGCGGAGCGCGAACACCCGCCCGGCGGCCGCTTCGTCGAGCTGGAAGGCGTGCGGCTGCATTACACCGAGTGGGGTGAAGGCCCGCCGGTGGTGCTGATCCACGGCAATGCCGTCACATCAGCCGATTTCGAGGCCAGCGGCCTGGTGCAGGCGCTGTCGGCCACGCACCGCGTGATCGCCTTCGACCGCCCGGGCTTCGGCCACAGCACGCGCCCGCGCGACCGGCTGTGGACGCCGGCCGCCCAGGCCTACCTGCTGTACCGGGCCTTGCAGCAACTGGGCATCGACAAGCCGATGGTCGTGGGCCATTCGATGGGCACGCTGGTGGCACTGGCCCTGGCGCTGGACCACCCGGGTGCGGTGCAGCGGCTGGTGCTGCTGTCGGGCTACCACTACCCGGCGCTGCGGGTGGATGCGCTGCTCACCACGCCAGTGGCCCTGCCGCTGGTGGGCGACGTGCTGCGCTACACCGTGAGCGCCGCGGGCAGCCGCCTGATGATGAACCCGGCGCTCAAGGCCATGTTCAAGCCACAGCCGGTCCCGCCGGACTTCCTGGAGACGCTGCACAAGGAAATCCTGGTGCGGCCGGTGCAGTTGCGCGCCAATGCCGAGGACGCCGCCTTCATGATGCCGGCCGCCCGCAGCCTGAGCGAGCGCTACCACGAGCTGGAGCTGCCGGTGGCCATCGTGGCCGGTGTGGACGACGCCATCGTCGACCCCGCTGCCCACTCTGAGCGGCTGCACCAGGCGCTGCCGCAAAGCAGCTACACCGCCGTGCGCGGCGTGGGCCACATGGTGCACCACGGCGCGCTGGCCGAGGTGGTGGCCGCAGTGACAGGCGAAGGCTAGGCAGTCACGGCGGCATAGCGCCGCCACTGGCCCGCCGGCTGCGCCAGCCGGTCGGCCAGCACCTGCAGCACCTGCCGGTTCCAGGCCATGCCCAGGTGGCTGCCTTCCACCTCCACGTCTTCGGCCAGGCGGCCGGCGCGCGGATGGCGGCAGGCGGCCCAGGCCACCACGCCGTCGCTGCGGCTGTAGATCGAGGTGCTGGGCACCGACAGCGGCTTGCGCAGGCGCGCCGCCCAGCGGCGGTCCAGCGCCGGGCCGCCGCAACCCAGCATGCGCAGCACCCAGCCGGCGTTGCTGTGGTCCTCATCGGCATTAAAGGGCGTGCCGATGGTGATGACCTGCCGAACCTGGCCGGGCAGCAGCCGGGCCAGTTCACGGGCATAGATGCCGCCCAGGCTCCAGCCCACCAGCGTGGCCGGCTGGCCGTGCGGCGACAGCTGCGCCTGCACCTCGTGCGCCAAGCCTTGCAGCCAGGCGCCGGGCTCGCCGGTGACGCCGGTGTTGCAGCCGCGGCCCCAGTCCGACGCGGCGTAACCCAGGCGGCGGCAGTGCTCGCGCAGCGGCCCGACGGTGGCGCCATCGGCGCCCAGGCCAGGGAAGATGATGACCGGGTGGCCGTCGCCGGGTGGCGGGGGTGGTTCGGCGGCCTGAACGCAGGCCTGGATCTGGTGGGACATCAGCTCGAAGGCGGCACGCAGGCCTTCGATGCCGAAGAGGGAGAGGGGAGGTCGGGCCAGCAGGGCGGCTTCGGTCACGGCAGGCATCCAGGGAGCAGAGTCGCCCCGAGCTTGCGCCTCGCGCCAGCGCGCTGCCAGGGGCGGCTCCCGCAGCCGGCTGTAGGACCGCAGGCCGTGGTGCCGGGTATGTGGGTTGCCGCACACCGGTACCGCAACGCACCCTGAAAGGATTGCCATGAGCCGCACCGTCATCGGCGTGTTCGACCGACCTGAAGGCGTGGACCGCGCCCAGCACACGCTGCAGGCCGCCGGCTTCGACGAACGCCAGATCCATGTCACCGGCCGCCCTGGCGGCAGCACCGTGGGCGCCACCCACAACGAAGAAGGCGTGATGAGCAGCGTGCGCAGCTTCCTGGCCGACCTGTTCAGCCAGCCCGACAGCGAACCCGAGACGGCGCGCTATGCACAGGCCATGCGTCTGGGCTGGACGCTGGTGAAGGTGGAGGCGCAGGACCAGCAGGTGGACGCCGCCGCGCTGGCACTGAAGCAGGCGGGCGCGGTGGACATCGAAGCCAAGGCCCAGGAGTGGCGTGCCGACGGCTGGAGCGAAGGCCTGGCCACGCCGCGGGCCACCGGTGCGGCGCCCAACGGCGACCCCGTGGACCCGCGACCCTGAGGCCTTCGGCTTTCGGGCCGCCTTGAGCCAGCAGGCGCCTCAGGGTGCCTGCCAGCCGCCGCCCAGCGCGCGGTACAGGTCCACATGGGCCTGCAGCTGCGCGGCCCGCAACTGCAGCAGGCTTTGCTGCGCGGCGTACTGCGTGCGCTGCGCATCCAGCTCTTCCAGGTACGAGGCATAGCCGTTGCGCTGGCGGTTGCGCGCGATGCGCAGCACCTCGCCAGCCACTTCGGCGCGGCCCTGGGCCTGCTCGGCCTGGGCGCCCAGCGCGTCCACCGCCACCAGTGCGTTTTCCACCTCGCCGAAGGCATTGCGCACCGTCTGCTCGTAGCCGAACACCGCCTGGTCGCGCAGCGCGGCGGCCACCTCGGTGCCGGCGCGCAGACGGCCGCCCTGCAGCACCGGCGCCAGGATGCTGCCGCCCAGGCTCCACAGCCGTGCCGGCGCGTCCAGCAGCTGGTGCAGGCTGTTGCCCTGCAGCGTGGCCGAGAGGTTGAGCTGCACCGTCGGCAGCAGCAGGTCGCGCGCGGCGGCCAGGCTGGCATCGGCGGCGGCCACGCGCTGCTCGGCCTGGCGGATGTCGGGGCGGCGGCGCAGCAGCGTGGAAGGCAGGCCGGGGTCCACCGGCGGGGCTGCCAGCGCTTCCAGTGGCCGGCCACGGTCCAACGGGCCGGGGTTGCGGGCCAGCAGCAAGGCCAGCGCGTTTTCCTGCTGGGCGATGCTGCGTTGCAGGGCCGGCACCGCGGCCGCGGCGGCCCGCCATTCGGCCTCGGCCTGCACCCATTCCAGGCGCGAGCTGTAGCCGGTCTCGAACAGGTGGCGGGCGCGCTGCAGCGATTCTTCGCGTGAGCGCAGCGTGGCCTGGGCCAGCGCCAGTTGCGCATCCAGCCCGCGCAGGTTCAGGTAGCCGCTGGCCACGGTGGCCGCCACCGACAGTGCCGCCGCGTCGGCCGCGGCCTGCTGGGCCTGCAGATCGGCCGCGGCGGATTCGCCCAGCCGGTCGATCCGGCCCCACAGGTCCAGCTCGTAGCTGGCCTGCGCGCCCAGCTGCAGCACGGTGCCTTCGGCGAACGCGCCGCTGGCCGTGCGGCTGCGGGCGCGGGTGGGCGAGAAGCTGGCATTCAGCGCGGGCCACTGGGCAGCTTGCGCGACGATCAGCCGCGCCTGGTATTCGGCAATGCGGGCACGGGCCACACGCAGGTCGGTGTTGGCGGCCAGCGCGGTCTGCACCAGGCCATCCAGGGCGGGGTCGCCGAAAGCCTGCCACCAGCCGGGTTGCACCGCGCCTTGCGTGGCGGCCGGGGCCGACGAATGCCAGTCCGTCGGCACCTGCAGCGTGGGGGTAGGCGGCGGCTGAGGCGGCAATGCGCAGCCGGCCAGCAGCGCGGCGGTCAGCAGGGTGGCCCCCGCGCGCTGCGCCATGGGCATGGAGCGGCGCTTCATGGCCGCGGGGCCGAAGCGGCGGTGTCGATGCTCACCACCACCGACATGCCCGGCCGCAGCCGCGCGGCCAGCGGCTGGTCGGCGTCGATGGCAATGCGCACCGGGATGCGCTGCGCGATCTTCACGAAGTTGCCGGTGGCGTTGTCGGGTGTGATGACGCTGAACTCCGAGCCGGTGGCGGGCGAGATGCGCTCGACGCGGCCGCGCAGCCGTGCATGGTCCAGCGCATCCACCACGAAGCTGGCGGGCTGGCCGGGCGTCACGCGAGCCATCTGCGTTTCCTTCAGGTTGGCCACCACCCACAGCTGCGGCGGCACCACGGCCGTGAGCTGGGTGCCCGCGTTCACGTAGGCACCCACGCGCACCGCCACCTGGCCCAGCTGGCCGTCCACCGGCGCATGCACCTCGGTGTTGGCCAGGTCGATGCGGGCCAGTTGCAGCGCGGCTTCGGCATTGCCCACCGCGGCCTCGAGCGCACCGCGGTTCACGCCCACGCTGCGCAGGTTCTCCTGCGCGATGGCCAGCGCGGCCCGCGCCTGCTCGGTGGCGGCCACGGCCTGCGCACGCGCGGCGCGGGCCTGGTCGCGCTCACGCAGCGACAGCGAGCCGTCGGCCACCAGCGCCTCGATGCGGGACAGGTCGGCCTCGGCCTTCACCGCCTGGGCGCGGGCGTTGGCGATGCCGGCCTCACCCTGGCTGATGCTGGCCTGCGCGCTGCGCTTTTGCTGTGCGGCATTGCTGAGGTTGGCGCGGGCCGCTGCCAGTTGAGCCTCGGCCTGCGCCACCCGCTGGCGGTAGATGCGGTCGTCGATCTTGACCAGCAGCTGGCCGCGCTGCACCTGCTGGAAGTCCTGCACCGGCACCTCGACCACATAGCCCGAGAGCTGCGGCGCGATCAGCGTCACCTGGCCGCGCACCATCGCGTTCTCGGTGCTTTGCACCGGCGTGGTGAAGGGTGGCAGGCGCCAGGCATACAGCACCACCACCACGCCCAGCAGCGCGACCAGCCCGAACAGCATGGCCGAGCGCAGGCGCCGCCGGTTCTCGGCCGGGCCCACGGTGGGTGGCAGGGGCGGCGGGGCGGGTGTGGAAGGGGGCGGGGGTGAGCTCATGTCGGGGGTCGATTCATCCGTGCCCACAGCGCATGGCAGAGCACAAACAGCAGCGTGGCCGCGGCAATCGCCGCGATCAGCAGGAAGACGTCGTTGTAGGCCAGCACATTGGCTTCGCGCGTGGCGGTGGCGGCCAGCGCGCTGCGGCCCTGGGCGCCGCGCAGCACCGGGTCGGCCAGCACCCGGCCGTAGGCGGTGGCACCGCCCTGCAGCCGGGCCGTGACCAGCGGTTCCAGCTGGCTCAGCTGCTCGGCGATCTGGCTGCTGTGGAACTTCTCGCGCACCGTCTGCACCGTGCCCAGCAGCGCCGAGCCGAGCAACCCGCCCAGGTTCTGGCTGATGCCGAAGAGCACCGAGAAGCTCACCAGGTTGCGCGGCTGCGCAATCACCGCGCCCATGCGCGAGATGAGCGCCGGCGCCAGGAACAGCGTGCTGCCGAAGGCCAGCAGGAACTGGCTGCCCAGCATCTGCACCGCGCGCGTCTGCGCGGTGGCGCCCACGTCGATCAGCGCGCCGGCCATCATCGCCAGCAGGGCCACCACCAGCGGCGCGGTCAGCCGCTGCGGGTGGATGGTGAGCGCGCTGGTGACGATGCCCGCTGCCGTGCCGGCCAGCACCGCGGCGAACATCGGCCGCATCTGGTCGTTGCTCATGCCCAGCGCCTGCAGAAAGCCCACCGCGCCCACCGACTGCTCGGACAGCACGATGCGCACCAGCACCATCACCAGGAACAGGCGCAGCATGTCGGCGCTGCCCCACCAGCGGGTGTTGATCAACGGGTTCTGGCGGTGGTGCTCGAGGTACAGCGCCGCCGTCAGCAGCACGATGGCGCCGGCCAGCGACCAGCCCAGCCAAGGTGCCTCGAACCACCACACGGTGCGGCCCAGCGCCAGCACCGCGCACAGCAGTGCCATGCCCGGCGCAAACAGCATGAAGGTGAGGAAGTCGGTCTTCTCGAAGGTCTTGTAGCGGTCACCCGGCGGCAGCTTGAGCAGCAGCACGCAGCCCAGGGCCAGCAGCGTGAGGCCCAGCTCGAAGAGCGACAGGCCGCGCCACTCCGCCACCTCCAGCAGGCTGGCCGGCAGCAGCCGCGCCAGCGGCAGCGCCAGCGACGACAGGCCCAGCGCCACCGCCAGCCCCTTCATGCGGTGCGCCGCCGGAAAAGCCTGCAGCGTGTAGTACAGCCCCAGCGAGGTGAGGGCCGCGCCCGTCATGCCGTGGGCGGCCCGCACCGCGATGGCCGACGACAGGTCGTTGACGAACAGGTGCGCAAAGGCCACCAGTGCGTACAGCACCAGGAACACCTCGGTGAACAGCCGCAGCCCGAACTCCTGCCGGAACTTCACCAGCAGCAGGTTCATCGAGACGTTGGTCATCACATACGCCGCGGGCAGCCAGGCCACTTCCACCGCGTAGGCGCCCAGGGCGCCCTGCAGGTTCTGCAGGTTGGCGGTCACCAGCGCATTGCCCAGCCCACCGGTGAGCGAGACGATGAAGCCGACCAGGCCATAGGCCACGCGGCGGCGCACCGGGTGCAGCGGGGTCGAGGGCGACCCCGGCATCATCGGCCGTTCGTGCGGGAGCCATTGGCGGGGAGCGAGAGGGTTCATCGGCAAGGCGGGTGCTGGCCCGCCTTAGGCAACGGATGTGCCCCCACCGTCTCGCTCAGCCGCCTTGTGCGGGCGATGCCTCGCTGGCGTTGCTGCGGTCGCCGCTGTCGGGGCTGCTGGCCAGCACCTGCACCGTGCGCTCGGCACGTGTGCTGCGGCCCATCGCGCGGTCGTACTTCTCCAGGTCGGTGAGCGGCGTCACCACCACCCGCACCGTCTGGCGCTGCGGCTCTTCACCCACGCGGCGGGCTTCTTCGATGGCCTGTTCCTGGCTCATGCCCTTGTACTGCAGGTACTTGGCGTAGGGGCCGGGCTGCAGGCGCGTTTCCACCTGCTGGGTGGTGGCTGCGTTGCTGACCGCCCTGGCGGTCTGGGCCGGGGTGCCGGCCAGCGCGGCCTGGCTGCCCAGCAGCGCGGCCAGCGTCAGGGCCAGGGCGGAGGTGGTGCGTGCAAGCTTCATGGCGTCGTCCTTGGTGAGTTCCGGTGAAGCTCATCTGGGCCCGGCCTGCGGTGCGCACAATGGCGGGCCCTGCCAACGCCGCATTGCGCAAAGCTGAACAATCGGCCGCCGCCGCGTTTCCGCCACTGCGGTATGGGAACATCTCGCGGTGACGATGCCGTGGTCCACCGATGCCCCTCCCACGCCGCCCGCCGGCCTGCGGCGTGCGCCTGCCTGGCGCGGTTACCTGGAAGCCACGCTGGCCTGCAGCATCACGGCGCTGGCGGGCTTTCCGCTGCTGCAGGTGCTGGAGCCCACCAACATCGCGATGCTGTTCCTGCTGGGCGTGGTGGCCGTGGCCTGGCGCCATGGCCGCGGGCCGGCGGTGCTGGCGGCGGTGCTGGGCGTGGCCTTATTCGACCTCTTCTTCGTGGCGCCGCGCTTTTCGTTCGCGGTGAGCGATGCGCAGTACCTCGTCACCTTCGGCGTGATGCTGCTGGTGGGCCTGCTGATCGGCCAGCTGATGGCCGGGCTGCGCGCCCATGCCGAGGCCGCCAGCGGGCGTGAGCAGCGCATGGCCGGCCTGTATGCGATGGCGCGTGAGCTGTCGGGCGCACTGCAGCCGCAGCAGGTGGCCGAGATCGGCGCCCGCTTCATCGAGTTGGAGCTGGGCCGCGGCAGCGCGGTGCTGGTGCCCGGCCCGGAGGGTGGCCTGCACACCTTGCCCGGCGCCGGGGCCGAGGTGGATGCGGGCCTGGCGCAATGGGCCTTCGACCATGCCGAGCCGGCCGGCCCCGGCACCGCGACGCTGCCCGGCGCCGCCTGCCTGGTGCTGCCGCTGCGGGCGCCCATGGGCCTGCGCGGCCTGCTGGCGGTGGCCACCGGCGGCCAGGCGCCGGCCGAGGAGCCACGCCGCCTGCTGGAGGCCTGCGCCTCGCTGCTGGCCTTGTCGCTGGAACGCATCCATTACGTGGAAGTGGCCCAGGCCACCACGCTGCAGATCGAGTCGGAGCGGCTGCGCAATTCGCTGCTGTCGGCCATCTCGCACGACCTGCGCACGCCGCTGGCCGGCCTGGTGGGCCTGGCCGACACGCTGGAGCCACAGTCGGCCCAGGCCGATGCCATTCGCGCCTCGGCCCGCCGCATGGCGGCGCTGGTGGACAACCTGCTGGACATGGCCCGGCTGCAGGCCGGCAGCGTGCAGCTGCGCCGCGCCTGGATGCCGCTGGACGAGGTGATCGGCAGCGCGCTGGCGGCCTGCGCCGGGCCGCTGGCCGGCCGGCCGGTCGATGTCCAGCTGCCCGACGACCTGCCGCTGCTGCACCTGGACCCGGTGCTGTTCGAGCGCGTGCTGGTCAACCTGTTCGAGAACGCCGCCAAGTACACGCCGGCCGGCAGCGGCCTGCGGGTGCATGCCGAGGCCTGGCCGGCCGAGGTGCTGCTGAGGGTGGACGACCACGGCCCCGGCCTGCCGCCCGGGCAGGAGGCGCGGCTCTTCGAGAAGTTCGAGCGCGGCCAGAAGGAAAGCGCCACGCCCGGCGTGGGCCTGGGCCTGGCCATCTGCCGCGCCATCGTGCAGGCGCATGGTGGCCGCATCAGCGCCGGCAACCACGGGCATGGCGCCCGCTTCACCCTCGTGCTGCCGCGCGGCACGCCGCCGCAGGACGACGGCAGCGGCCAGCCGCTGTCCACGCTCTACGATCACACCGCATGAACCCACCCACCAACGCCGCCAGCATCCTGGTGGTGGAAGACGAGGACGACATCCGCCGCTTCGTGCGGCTGGCGCTGCAGGCCGAAGGCCACGGCGTGCACGAGGCCGCCACGCTGCAGCGCGGGCTGATCGAGGCCGGCACCCGCCGCCCCGACCTGCTGGTGGTCGACCTGGGCCTGCCCGATGGCGACGGCGTGTCGCTGATCAGCGAGCTGCGCAGCTGGTCGGCCGCGCCGGTCATCGTGCTGTCCGCCCGCAGCGCCGAAGCGGACAAGATCCGCGCGCTGGACGCCGGTGCCGACGACTACCTGGTCAAGCCCTTCGGCGCCGGCGAGTTGCTGGCCCGGGTGCGGGCCCAGCTGCGGCGCCGCCCGCAGGCGGCTGCGGGGGCCGAGGCGGAGCCGGTGCTGCGCTTCGGCGAGGTGGTGGTTGACCTGGCCCGCCGTGTGGTTGAAAGGGCCGGCCAACCGCTGCACCTGACGCCGATCGAGTACAAGTTGCTCCTCCACCTGGCCACGCAGCCCGATCGGGTGATCACCCACCAGCAGCTGCTCAAGGCGGTGTGGGGCCCCGGCCATGCCGAAGACCTGCACTACGTGCGGGTGCACATGGCCAACCTGCGCAAGAAGGTGGAAGCCCGTCCTTCGATGCCCGTCCACCTGCTCACGGAGGCCGGCGTCGGTTACCGGTTCGTTCCTTGAGCAAGCGGAAGCATCCCATGCAGCGTCGTCAGTGGCTTGTCTATGCAACCTCGGCCGTGGCCGCCAGCCCGGTGGCCGCGCGCCCCGTGCCGGTGGCGGCGCTGCCCGGCCCGGTGGGCCGCCCCGGCGCGCTGATGCTGATCGGCGGTGCCGAAGACCGCCAGGGCGACCGGCTGGTGCTGCGGCGCTTCGTCTCGCTGTGCCGCAGCCCGGCGCCGCGGGTGGCGGTGCTGCCATCGGCCAGCGCCTACCCCGAGGCCGCCGCCCGCCGCTACGAAGCCGTGCTGGCTGCGCTGGGCGTGGCCCAGCAGGTGGTGGTGCACCCCGCCACCCGTGAAGACGCCGGCCGCATGGAACTGGTGGCGCAGGTGGCCACGGCCGACGGCATCCTGATCACCGGCGGCGACCAGCGGCGCCTGACCGAGATCGTCGGCGGCACGCCGCTGGAGCAGGCCATCCACCAGGCCTTCATGAATGGCGCCTGCGTGGCCGGCACCAGCGCCGGTGCGGCGGTGATGTCGGCGCGCATGCTGTGGGCGCGCAGCCTGACCGAAGGCTTCGGCCTGCTGCCGCAGGTCATTGTCGACCAGCACTTCACCGAGCGGCGGCGCCTGCCGCGCCTGCTGCGCGCGCTGAGCCGCCACCCCGACCACATCGGCGTGGGTGTGGACGAGGACACCGCGCTGGTGCTGCGCCGCGGCCAGGGCGCCGAGGTGGTGGGCAGCGGCTCGGTGACCATCGTCGACCCGCGGGCGGTGCAGGGCGCGATCGACGGCCTGGAGCCCGATGCGCTGATGCAGGTGCCCGGCCTGCGGGTGCTGCGGCTGCAGAGCCAGGGCCCGGTCGATCCGCAGGTGGCGCGGCTGCTGGGCTAGCTGTTGCCCAGCCGGTGCTCGGCCGAGACCGGATGCACCCGCTGGATCGGCGCTTCGGCCACGGCCTGTGCAGCCACCGCGCGCACTTCGCGCATCAACGCGCGGGCGTTCCAGTCGGTGGGCCAACCCTGCCACAGTCGCAGCAGGCCGGCCACCACCACCGCCTCGATCTGGCCGCGGTGGGCCAGGCGCACCAACTCCCAGCCCAGGTCCCAGGAAGGCGCCAGCTCGGGCACGTCCAGGTCCAGCAGCAGGAAGTCGGCCGCCAGCCCGGTGGCGATGCGGCCGGTGCGCTGGCCCAGGCCGCAGGCCTCGGCGCCGCCCGAGGTGGCGGCCTGCAGCCAGGTCCAGCCGGCGCCGCAGGACGAATCGCCCACCGCCAGGCCGTGCACCAGACGCTGCGCGGTTTCAGCTGCGTCCAGCAGCCGGAAGGCGTCGCTGCGCGTGCCGTCGGTGCCCAGGCCCAGGCGGATGCCCAGCGCCCGCATCATCAGCGCCGGTGCCACCGCATTGCCCTTCCAGGCGCTGGCCACCGGGTTGTAGGCCACGGCGGTGCCGGTGTCGCGCAGCCGCAGCAGCTCGTCGGGCGTCACCAGCGTGGCATGGGCGATCAAGGTCTGCGGGCCCAGCGCGCCGGCCCGGTCCAGGTGGCCGATGGGCCGCAACCCACGGTCGACCAGCGAGCGTTCCACCGAGGCCAGGTGCTCGTTGGCATGCACCTGCATCACCACGCCGGCCTCGTGGCACAACGCGGCGACGCGGCCCAGCATGGCATCGGTGGCCGCCTCGGGCACCGAGATGGCCAGCGAGCCGTGCACCAGCGGGTGGTGCTGCCATTGCGCCAGGTGCGTCTCGGCATCACGCAGGAGGTCGCGGCGGGTGGCTTCGTCGCTGTCGCCGTCGTTGCCGCCGTCATTGCAGGTGCGTGCCAGCACGCAGCGCAGCCCCGCTTCCTCGGCCGCCAGCGCGATGGCCTGCAGCCCATGGGGCGAACGGGTGCCGGCGTCGCACACGGTGGTGAAGCCGCCGCGCAGCGCCTCCAGCGCGGCCAGCTTGGCCGAGAGGTACAGGTCGTGCGGCTGCAGGTGCTGCTCCAGCGGCACCCAGATGCGGCGGAAGATCTCCGACGGTTCGCCGAAGGCCAGCGACTTGCCGAACGACTGCGTGAGGTGGTGGTGCGTGTCGATGAAGCCCGGCATCAGCAGCCGGTCGGGCAGCGCCTGCGGCACCAGATCGGGGTGGCGGGCCTGCACCTCGGCCAGCGGGCCGACGTCGGTGAAGTGGCCATCTGCCACCACCACGCCCTGCCCGGGTGTGGCGCCTTTGGGTTCCAGCCAGGTGAGGGCGGGGGCCAGCAGGTAGCGCGGCTGGCGCAGGGTGTTTTCAGGTACTTGCATAGACAACTCCAGTGGCAATCAGCGCCAGTGCGGTGGCCAGCCGCAGGCGGCGCGCGTCCAGGCGCCGGGCGGCCTGGCGGCCGGCCCAGGCGCCGGCCAGCAGCGCGGCCCCCACGGCCAGGCCCAGGCCCCAGTCCAGCCGGCCGGCCAGCGCATGGGCACTGCTGGCGGCCAGCGCGATGGGCAGCTGCACCGCCTGCGCCGCGGCCACGCTGGGCAGCGTGGGCAGGCCCAGCAGCATCAGCACCGGCAGCAGCAGCACCGGCCCGCCGGTGCCCGACAGGGCCGAGCCGCAGCCCACCGCCGCGCCCACCAGCACCAGCGCCAGCGGGCCCAGCGGTGGCCGGGCCGCCGCCGGCGGCCGGCGCAGCAGCCACAAGGTGTGCAGGCCGGAGCCGGCGGCCAGCGCCGCCACCCACAGCCGCACCGCGCCCGGCGGCACCTGGTGCACCAGCAGCGCACCGCCGGCCGCGCCGGCGAGCGCCGCCAGGTGCAGCGGCCACCAGGCGGTATGGGGACTGTCACCCGCGGCCTGGGCGCCGGGCAGGCGGCGCCAGCCCAGCAGGCCGGTGAGCAGGAAGCCGAAGCTGGATGCCGCGATGGCGGTGCCCACCGGCAGCCCCGCCACGCCGGTGAGGGCCGGCACCACCAGCACACCGCCGATGGCGGTGGCGCCGATCGCGGCGCCCGCCAGCAGCACCAGCGCGCCGGCCAGCAGCAAGGTCATTCGGTCTTGATCCCGGCGCGGGCCACCACGGCGCCCAGGGCCTGCTTCTCGGCCTTGAGCGTGGCCGCGAACTGCGCCGGACCCTGGGCCGCGGGCTTGAGGCCGGCGTCGGTCAGGCGCTGCTGCAGCTCGGGTTCGGCCAGCGCCGCGGACACCTCGCGCGACAGCCGGTCCACCAGCGCTGCGTCAGTGGCTGCCGGCGCGAAGAGGCCGTACCAGCTTTCCACCGCCACGTTCTTCAGCTCCGGCGTCTCAGCCAGCGCGGGCACCTCGGGCAGCGAAGCCCAGCGCTGGCGCGAGGTGACGCCATAGGCCTTGACCTTGCCGTCCTTGATGAAGGGCTGGGCCAGCGTCACCGGCATCACCGCGAGGTCGATCAGGCCGGAGGCCAGCTCGGTGAGCACCTGCGGGCCCGAGCGGTAGGGCACGTGCATCAACTCCACGCCGGCCTGCTGCTCGATGAGCGACACCGTCACGTGCATGCTGGTGCCCACGCCGTCGGTGCCGTAGCTCAGCTTGCCGGCCTGCTGGCGGGCCAGCGCCAGCAGCGGGCCGGTGCCGTTGGCCGCCAGCCGCGGGCTGCCCACCAGCACGAAGGGCGAGCTGGCCACCTGGGCCACCGGCGCCAGGTCGCGCAGCGCGTCGTACTTCACCAGCGCGGGCGAGACCAGCGGCGCCACGGTGATGGGGCTGGCCACCGCGAACAGCAGCGTGTAGCCGTCGGCCCGTGCCCGCACCGCGCGCAGCGTGCCGATGGTGCCTGCCGCGCCGGCCACGTTCTCGATCACGAAGGTCTGCTTCATGCGTTCGCCCAGGCGCTGCAGCACCAGGCGGGCCGCGGCGTCCACGCTGCCGCCGGCCGCGAAGGGCACGATCACGGTGACCGGCCGGCTAGGATAGGCCGGGCCCTGGGCCCAGGCGGCAGGCACTGCGGCCAGGGCCAGCAGGGCGGACATCAAGCGGCGACGGATCGGTGAGAAGGACATGGCGGACTCCAGCGGACAAGGACGACAAGGGCAGCCAGGCACCGTGACAGTGCCTGTATTGAACTTGATATAACAAGTAATGACAAGTCGAGCAAAGCCTGTGCCAGTGGTTTCCGCGTCCAAGGGCACCGAATTGGCGCGTACCGCCGCCGCGGGCGCGCTGCCCGCCGGTGCCGAGCCGCTGCACCTGCGGCTGCGCAATCACCTGCGGGACGACATCCTGCAGGGCCGGCTGGCGCCGCTGGCGCAGCTGCCGTCGGAGGCGGAGCTGATCGGCCGTTTCGGCGTCAGCCGCATCACGGTGCGGCATGCGCTGGCGGCGCTGCATGCCGAGGGCCTGATCACCAAAGTGCAGGGCAAGGGCTCGTTCGTGGCGCCGCCGCGGCTCAGCCAGTCGCTGGACCGGCTGCGCGGGCTGTCGGAGTCACTGACCGGCGAAGGGCATGAAGTGCAGGCGCGGCTGGTGGCCAGCAGCGATGCGCCGGCCAGCGCCGCTTTGGCGCGCCGGCTGTGCCTGGACAGCGGGGCGCCGGTGACCGAGTTGCTGAGCCTGCGCTACGTCGACCGGCAGCCGCTGTCGCTGAACCGGCTGTTGATGGCTGCGCCGCTGGGCGCCCGCCTGCGCAAGGCCGACATCGGCCGCCGCGACGTGGTGGACCTGTACGAAAACGACTTCGGCCTGACCGTGGGCCATGCCGAGGTGGAGATCAGCGCCACGCCGGCCGGCCGGCTGCAGCGCAAACACCTGGGCCTGGCCGAGCATGCGCCGGTGCTGCAGGTGGAACGCCTGGTGCACGATGCCGCCGGCCAGCCGCTGCACCTGGAAACCAGCTGGTACCGGCACGACGGCTTCAGCTACCGGGTGCGGCTGGAGCGCTGAACGTCGGCGCGTGTGGCGCCGCAACCGGTGGCGGCAGGTGCTGCGGCGGCCGCGGCCGGCCGAGCGTGAAGCGGAACACGGTGCCGACACCGGGCTGCGATTCGGCCCAGATCTCGCCGCCGTGCCGGTGCACGATGCGCTGGCAGATCGACAGGCCGACGCCGGTCCCTTCGTAGGCGCGGCCGTGCAGGCGCACGAAGGGCTGGAACAGCCGCTGCGCATGCGCCATCGAGAAGCCGGCGCCGTTGTCGCGCACGTAGAACACCTCGGTGCCGTCCGCGGCCTGCTGGCAGCCCACCACCACACGCGGCGGTGCCGCGCCGCGGCTGAACTTCAGCGCATTGGCCAGCAGGTTGACGAACAGCTGGCGCAGCACCTCACCATCGCCCACCACCTGCGGCAGCGGCAGCAGCTGTACCGCGCGGCGGTCGTCCGGCTGACCGTCGGCTTGCAGCACCTCGGCCAGCGCGGCCTGCGCCAACGGGCCCAGCGGCACCGGCTGCCGCTGCAGCTTCACCTCGCTGGCACGGGCCAGACGCAGCAGGGCCTGCAGCGTGCGCACCACCTGGTCGGCGCTGTCGGCCAGCCGCTGCAGGCCGCTGCGCAGCAGTGCAGGGTTCTGCTGATCCAGCGTTTCCAGCAGCACACGGGCGTAGGCGGCGATGGAGCCCACCGGCCCGCGCAGGTCGTGGGCCACGCTGCGGTTGAAGCTGTCCTGGTGCTGCAGCAGCAGCTCCAGCTCCTGCGTGCGTTCACGCACGTGCAGGTCCAGCCGCGCATGGCTGTCCTGCAGCGCGCGTTCGGCCTGCGTGCGCTGCTGCAGCGCGGTGGCCAGTTGTTCGCGTTCGCGTGTCATGCGCACCATCAGGGCGGCCATGGCCACCAGCACGAAGGGCGCGGGCGCCTGGTAGCGCACCCAGGTCAGCGGCAGCGACAGCGCGGCCGCGGTGGCATAGGCCAGCGGCAGGATCAGCAGCGCCAGGCATACCAGCGTGTGGCCCTGCCCGGGCTCTCGCCGGGCCATCCACGCGAACAGCAGCACCTGGGCCAGCGCCACCGGCATCCACACCATCATCTGGCCCTGGCGGCCCAGGGCCAGGGCCACCACGATCAGGTAGGCCAGCACGCCGTAAGCCAGCAGCGCGCGTGAAAGGCGGCGACGCCAGGGCCTGGGCAGCCCGGTGAGCTGGATCAGGGCCTGGCCGAACAGCAGGGCCACCACCAGGCGGGCGGCCACCAGCGGCTGCAGCACGCCGCCCAGCAGGTCGGTGCCCAGTGCGGCATAGGCCGCATAGAGCATGGCCGCGGCCGCGAAGCAGGCGCAGAACCACGGTGCACTGGGGTATCGAAGGCGTTGCCACACGAACCAGAACAACAGGGCCAGCACGCCCAGCGTCAACGCGCCGCCACCGGCCAGAACTTGCTGCATCGCCATCGGGCCCCCTCTTCCTCCTGTCGTCACCCCGCATGCCAGGGCCGGGCATGCAAGGTCATTGCCACTTCAGCTTAAGGGCTGCCGAGGGGCCACCCGCCGGCGGCTTCGGGCCAGGTTGCAACCGGGCGCAACCGCAGCCGGGTCCGCATGCGCAACCTGTCTAGACAAGTTGGCCGTCATCGCGTCGGAATACCGACGCGTGCGCGGCGTTGCCGGCCTAGATTCCGACGCCGCTGCGCTGCGCGACCGGCGGACCCGATGCCCGTAAGCCCTTGAATCTGCAGGCCGACAGCGCCTGTGGTGGCGCTGCGGGTGGCGATGGCACATCGATTGCGGAAACAGCCGGCACGACACGCGGCAACAGGACCCGGACAGCCGGTGGGCCTGTTGCATGAATCACGCTACATGCACTTGACAGGAGGGCGTCATGCCAACCCAGATCAACCTCAGACTGCTCACCTGCTCGGTGGCGCTGGCCCTGGCCGCCTGCGGCGGCAACGACGATGACGACACCAGCAGCCCCGAGACGCCACCGCCGGCCACGCCGAGCGACGTGCCCACCATCTCGCCCGAAGTGCGGGCCGCGGCCCAGAAGATCACCACCGACCCCACGGTGATGGCGATGGTGCAGGAGTGGTCCAGCCCCACACACACCCAGGCCCGCTTCGACCAGCACATGGAGCTGGTGCGCATCGCGTCGCCCTCGCGCTACGAGATGCGGCGCGCCGCCGAGATCCAGCGCCGCGCGCTGCAGGAGTGGGGCTTCTCGGCCAGCGAGATCAAGACCCGCGCCGACGGCCAGTTGCCGGGCTCGGACGTGCAGCAGGTGGACGGCCTGCCCGTCTACAACGTGTGCGTGGAGATCAAGGGCAGCTACTCGACCAGCGCAGGCGCCCAGGCCTACCGCGGCCAGTACCCCAAGGTGCTGGTGGAAGGCCACATCGACACGGTGAACCCCGAGGTGCTGCCGCCGGCCGCCAATCCGTATGAGCCGGTCAAGCTGCAGCCGATCGCGCAGCCCATCGTCACCACGCCGGCCGAGCTGGCCGCCATCCCCGAGCAGCTGGCCTTCGATGCCTCGGGCCGCATCGTGCAGGACGCCAGCTACATCAAGGCGCGGCAGTACTTCGCCGACGAGACGGCCGCCAGGAACGCCGGCGCGGTGCGCCTGTACGTGCCCGGCATCAGCGATGCGATGGGCAATGCCTCGGGCGTCTTCAACCTGGCCAAGGCCATGAAGAAGTACAACATCAAGCCGGTGTACGACATGTGGTTCTGCGGCACCGCGGGCGAAGAAGGCAAGGGCAACCTGGCCGGCATGAAGCAGCTGTACGGCTACGACCAGAACCTGGGCACCGGCACCAACCCGCTCAACTTCGTCACCAACTTCGGCATCGACGGCGGCAGCGGCACCATCAACTTCATCGGCAGCTACCGCTTCGAGATGAAGTACACCGCGCCCACGGCGGCAGGCGCCACGGCGCCCAGCGCGCTGGAGGCCGCCGCTGCTTCCATCGCCCGCATCGCCGATGTGAAGACGGCCTGGGACGACGACAAGCAGGCGTTGAAGACCACCTACACCGTGGGCGTGGTGAGCTGCGAAGACCCGGCCGCCGGCAGCACCGTGGTGCCGAGCTGCACCGTGCAGGTGGACATGCGCTCGCCGCGGCTCGATCCGTTGAAGGAGATCCGGGGCCGCATCGAGCCGTTGTTCCAGGCCGGCGTGACCGAAGAGAACAGCCGCTACGGCGTGCCCGACAACAGCGCGCAGGCGGTGACGATGGCCCTGACCTGGTTCGGCGACCGGCCGCCGCATGAGCGCAGCAACCTGTCCGACGTGTCCATCCAGGCGGCCTGGCAGTCGGCCGAGGTGGTGGGCGTGGACAAGCTGGAGAAGCTGTCGACTGCGGCCAGCAGCCTCAACGACAACGTGCCGGCCGCCATCGGTGTGCCCACCATCAACCTGAACATCGGCACCTTTGCCGCCGGTGGGGGTGGCCACGCGTTCTGGGAGTGGGGCATTCCCGGCGAAAGCGCCAAGGAGGTGTTGCGCATGCAGCGCGTGCTGACGGCGGCGCTCATCGCCTCGGGCTTCCATGCCGCCGATGGCAGCGTGGTGGCGCCCGCTGCCGCGCCCGTCGGTGCCCGCACCGCCGAGCTGAAGTGACCGCACCCATGTCGACAGGAGCACATGCCATGAAGAAGACGATCGCATCCCTGCTGGCCGTGGCCGCGGTGGCCCTGCAGGCCCTGCCCGCCGCCGCGCAGCAAAGCGGCAGCCTGCTGGTGGAGTTCCAGGGCCCGGGGGGCCACAGCAACGGCGCCTATGGCCGCACCAGCGCCGTCCACGCCGCGGGCCGCAGCCTGGCCCAGCTCAAGGCTGCGGGGCTGCCCGCCGGGGCCTACAGCGTCACCGGCCTGGGTGGTGGCAACTCGGTCAACAGCATCGCCAGCGATGCGCGCTACACCGTGCAACTGACCGCCACCGACGCGGCCGCCTGGCAGGCGATGGCGGCGCAGGTCACCGCCGCGGTGCAGGCCGGCGTGGCGGCTGAAAACGCCTTCCGCGGCGTGAAGGAAGGCGACCTGGTGGGCGGTGTGCCGGCCGCCATCCGCTACACCATCACCCCGCGATGAGGTACCTGCCCATGGGGTTACATCCAAGGGTGTTCCCTGTCGGCCCCGGCCCACAACGGTGACAGCCGCCGCCTCTCGCCCGGATCAGCCCGCAGGGGCTGCCCCGGGCGGGCGGCGGCTCATAAGGTTGAGTCACTCAAACCGAAGGAGATGGACATGACCGATCGCAATGTGATGGACAAGACCGAGTCCCACCCCGTGGCCACCGGCACCGGGGCCGTGGTGGGCGGTGTGGCCGGCGGCGTGGCCGGCGGTGCAGCGGCCGGCGCGGCCGTGGGCGGCATGACCGGCCCGGTGGGTGCTGCCGTCGGCGCCGTGGTGGGTGCGGTCGCCGGCGCGCTGGCGGGACGGGGCATCGGCAAGGCGGTGGACCCGGCCGAAGAAGATACCTACTGGCGTGAGAACTACAGCACCCGCCCGTACGTGAACAGCGGCAGCACCTACGACGACTACGGCCCGGCCTACACCTACGGCGTGGACGCCTACGCCCGCTATCCCGACCGCTCGTTCGACGACGTGGAGTCGGACCTCAGCCGCGACTGGGGCAGCCGCCGTGGCAACTCGTCGCTGGAATGGGAGCATGCCAAGCACGCCTCGCGCGATGCCTGGCACCGCTTGAGCGACAAGGTGGAACGCGCCGTGCCGGGTGACTCCGACCGCGACGGCCGCTGATCACGGTGGATAGCCGCCGGCATGCCCGGCGCGGAAGCGCCCGCCCTCGTGGCGGGCACTTGTTCGATCAGGCCGCGCCAGGCGTTGCCTCCTCGACGAAACTGGCCACGTCGTTCAGCACCGGGGCCAGCCAGCGCAAAGGAGCGCCCAGCGCGCCGGCCAGGGTGGCATGGTTCACGCGGTCGTACAGCCGCAGCGTGACGGGCACGCCCAGCCCTTGCAGCCGCTGGGCCAGCGCCACGCTGTTGCGCTGCGGGTCCACCAGATCGTCCTTGCGCGCCGCGCCGATGAAGCTGCGCGGCGCACCGGCGCCTGCCAGCGGCAGCGGTTGCGTATCGGGCGGGTAGTCGGGGTGGAAAAACACCGGCTGCACATCGGGGTTGCCGGTGGGCAGGAAGTCGTAAGGCCCGGCCAGGCCGATGAAGCCGGCCAGCTCACGCGGCGTGTGGCCGGTGGGCGCGAGCCAGCGTGCGTCCAGCGCCAGCATGGCGGCGTTGTAGGCACCGGCGCTGTGGCCCATCACGTACACCTGCTTCGGATTGCCGCCGAGCGCGGCCGCCTGGTCCAGGCCCCAGGCAAGCGCGGCGGCGCAGTCGCGCAGGAAGTCGGGGTAACGCACCTGCGGGTACAGCCGGTAGTCGGCCACCAGCGCCAGCATGCCGCGTGAGGCCAGGGCCTCGCCGACGAAGGCGTAGTCGGCCCGCTGCCCGGTATTCCACGAGCCGCCGTAGAAGAACACCACCACCGGCCAGCCGCCCGCCGGTGCCGGTTGCGTGGGGCGGTACACGTCCAGCTGCTGGCGCGGGCCCGGTCCGTAGGCCACGCCGGCGGTCAGCGTGTGCGTGCCCGAAGGCGCCAGGGCATTGAGGGCGGCCACCGGTGAGCAGGCGGCCAGGCCGGCCAGCGCACCTGCGCCAGCCAGGGTAAGGAGGAAGGAGCGTTTGAGCCACATGACGCCGGTTTTTACGCTGTAACACGGCGGCCGGATGCAGGCGTTTGCCGCATGGCATTGCAAGCACCGGCCGCAGGTGTATGGGCATGCCCCTGCACCCAGGGTGACTTTGCTGGCTAAGCTGGCCCGACCCCATCACGGAGGACGAACTTCATGGATCTTCGATTGGCAGGCAAGCGGGCAGTGGTCACGGGCGGCAGCCGCGGCATCGGCAAGGCGGTGGCCAGCGCACTGGCGGCCGAGGGCGTGGACGTGGCCCTGCTGGCCCGCGACCGAACGGCGCTGGACGCGGCCGCGGGCGAGATCGCGACGGCCAGCGGCCGCCGCGTGGTGGGCGTGGTGGGCGACACCACCGACGATGCCTCGGTGCAGGCCGCGTTCGCCCAGGCGGTGGCGGCGCTGGGCGGGCCGATCGACATCCTGGTCAATGCCGCGGCCGAGCCGGCCGGCTTTGCCGCGCCGCCCAAGCTGGCGCAGATCGCCAGCGACTTCTTCCATGCCGAGCTGGACACCAAGGTGATGGGCTACATCCGCTGCGCACGCGAGGTGGTGGCCGGCATGCGGGCCCAGGGCTGGGGCCGCATCGTGCACGTCAGCGGTCTGGCCGCGCGGCAGTCGGGCAACACCTTGGGCAGCATCCGCAACGTGGCGGTGGCGGCGCTGGCCAAGAACATGGCCGACGAACTGGGGCCCGACGGCATCCAGGTGACGGTGGTGCACCCGGGCCTCACGCGCACCGAGCGCACCGCGCCGCTGATCGAGGCACGGGCCGCGCAGCGAGGCATCACGCCGGCGGAGGTGGAAGCGGAGATGGCCGCCACCAACAGCATCCGCCACCTGGTGGACGCCAGCGAGGTGGCCGACGTGGTGACATTCTTGTGCTCACCGCGCTCGCGGGCCATCAATGGCGACGCCATCGCCGTGGGTGGCGGGGCGCCGCGGGCGATCCACTACTGAACGGCCACCGGCTCAATGCCGGTGCCGATGATGCGCGTCGGGGTAGTGCGCATGCGCATGGGCCAGCGGCGCATGCCGGTGGCGGTGGGTGTGGCGCAGCGGCACGGCTTCGCCGGGGGCATGGTGGTGGTGGTGGGCATCGTGCTCATGCTCGTGCTCGTGCTCCATCGCTTCGTGGTCATGCCAGTGCGCATGGCGCTCGCTCAGGTGCAGCCACACGCCCGCCGCCATCAAGGCGCCGGCCAGCAGCAGCGGCAGCGTCAGCGGCTCGCCCAGGGCCACCACCGACAGCAGCGCGCCGAAGAAGGGCGCCACCGAAAAGTAGGCCCCGGTGCGCGCGGTGCCCAGCTGCCGCAGCGCGAGCACGAACAGCGTGAGGCTGAGGCCGTAGCAGGCCAGGCCCAGCAGCGCCGCACCGGCCATGAGCGCGGGTGGGGGCAGCTGCGCCCCGAGTGCCAGTGCGATGACCAGGTTCACCGTGCCCGCCACCAGGCCCTTGACCATCGCCAGCCAGGTGGCGTCGGTCAGCGAGACCTTGCGCGTGAGGTTGTTGTCCAGGCCCCAGGCCAGGCAGGCGCCCAGCACCGCCAGCGCCGGGCCGGCACGGCCGAAGTCGGCACTGCCCGGCCAGGCCAGCACCAGCGCACCGGCCACGATGGCGCCCATGCCCAGCGCGATGCGCCGATCGACGTTTTCTTGGAACACGAACCAGGCCAGCAGCGCGGTGAACACCGCCTCGGCATTGAGCAGCAGCGAAGCGCCCGAGGCCGGCATGCCGGCCAGGCCCAGCATCAGCAGCACCGGCCCCACCACGCCGCCGGCCAGCACCGCCCCGGCCAACCACGGCCATTCGCGCACGGCCAACCGCACGTGCGGTGTGCATTGAAAGGCACGCCACGCCGCCAGGCCCAGGCCGGAGCCCAGGTACAGCAGCGCGGCCAGCAGCCAGGGCCCCACGCCTTGCAGCAGCAGCTTGGCCAGCGGTGTGCCGGCGCCGAACAAGGCCGCGGCCAGCAGCGCGGCGGCCGCCCCGGAGGGCAGCGCCGCGGGCAGGGGAGGGAGCTTGTAGCGCATGCACCCCAGTATGCGGCGCGCTGATGACAGGCGTCGCCCGCCAGGGTGCTCAGCCCGTCAGGCTTCGTCGCTCTCCTCGCACTCACACGTCGGGCACGGCACCGCCAGCGCAAAGGCCGCGTTGTCCGCTGCGTCGTAGCCGCTCAGCCGGCCGTAGCCGTTGGTGGCCATCGCGGTCACCTGCAGGTGTTCGGCATAAGCCGCGTTGCTGCAGGGGCCGAGCAGGCTGCCCACGGTGGGCGCCTTCTCGTAGCGGAAGCTGCCGGTGTGCACATAGCCGTTGGTACCAGCCGCCCCTGCCTGGCCGCTGGTGCCGGCGCTGGGAATGTCAGGCCCTGGGCCCCGCGTGACGCTGAAGCTGTATTGCGCAAAGCCGTTGGCATGGTGGGCGTCGAAGGCCAGGCCCACGGTGTCACCGGCATTGTTGTAGTGGTGGAAGCCGCACAGCGGGTCGGGCGAGACGGTGCCGCCCACCGGCTGGATGTCGGCGCTGCAGCGGTTGTTGTCCACCCGCACCACCATCCGAAAGCCCATGGTGGCGCCGCCGACCAGCACCCGGTGCTCGGCGGGCACGGCCGAGGTGGTGACGGTGCCGGTGCCGAAGGGCGCATCCTGGTCGGTGATGCGCAGGTCGATGCCCTGCGCCGTCCAGTTCACCAGCGCGCCGGTCTGGTCGAACAGCTCCAGCTTCAGTTCGTAGCGGCCGGCGGCCAGGTCATCGGTCCACGGCGGCGTGGTGGGGGCGCCTGCCAGGGCATGGGTGTCGAAGTAGGTAGTGGCCAGGTCCACGTGCTCGTCCAGCACCACCCATTCGGTGCCGGCCGGCGGCGCTGCGGGGCGGATGCGGAACAGGTTGGGCAGCGGCGCCGCATCGGCGCCCGACGTGGGCATGGGCCCCATGCGTTCCGACGGGAAGCTGGTGCCCAGCTTGTAGTGGCGGTACACGTCGCGCGCCATCACCTGCCAGCTGCCCAGCGGCACCGAGCTGGCGTCCACCGTGGCGGCCACGCCATCGGGCCCGCTCAGCCGGCGGTACGACCAGCGGTAGTACGGAATGCCGGCGCCGATCAGCGCCGAGCGGCTGAAGTCCACCCGCGGCTCCAGGCTGGCGCCCAGCGGTGCGCCGCCGTTGTCCAGGCCTTGCGTGGGGCCGGCGGCCTGCTGCACCTCGCGCACGGCCAGGTTGGGGCCGATGCCCAGCACCACCACCTGGCGGCCGGGCAGGTCGGGTTCTTCTTCGCAGCCGGGCACACGCGGATCGGCCACCGGCAGCGTCACCAGCGTGCCGCAGGTGTAGTTCCACAGCGTGTGGCAGGCGATGCGGGGGCGGTACACCGTTTCCCAGCCGCTGCCGAAGTCGTACTCCACCCAGAAGTACAGGTCGGGCTGGTCGCCATGGCAGTTGTGGAACAGCAGGGTCTCGAAGCGGCCCTGGTCGTCGGTGATCAGCGTGGCCACCTCGTCGCAGCGCAGCCAGCGGGCCCAGTAAGGCCAGCCGCACAGCCAGGGCCAGATCAGCGTGGCCTGGGCGGCCAGCGCCTGGCGCAGCACCGGGGCCGAGCGGCTGCGCAGGCTGGCCTGCAGTGCCAGCGGCAGCTCGAGCTTCTCCGCAGGCGGCAGTGGCTGCGGGTTGAGTGCCACTTCCTGGCCGATGGCGCCCTTGCGGAACAGGTTGCGGCGCCCGAAGGGCTCCGGCCCCGGGTCAGGCTGCGGCAGCGGTGGCTCGCGCAGTTGCTTCAGCAGGTCGTCGCGCAGGCGGTACAGCTCACGCTCGGGCAGGCGGTAGATCAGCCAGGGCAGGCGGTCCACCTCGCACACATGCACCCGCGCGCCGCAGATGGCGCGGTGGTCCAGCTGCCGCTCCACGCGGCCGCGCACCCAGCAGAAGCAGAAGGGCCAGTGGTCCAAGATCTGGCCGGGAATCTCGATCAGCGGGGCGCGCTGCGTGCCGGTGGGCAGCACCGGCTCGTAGGCGCCCAGGCGTTGCAGCTGCGCCGGGGTGGGCGGGGTCTGCAGCAGCCGTTCGTCCAGCGGCGCGATGAACAGCCGCGCCGGGCCGCGGCCCAGGTCCTTGGCCGACAGCTGCAGCCGGCCGTCCTTCACCTCGGCGCGGGCGGCCAGCTCGCCGCGGGCATCGAACAGCCAGGCGCCGAGTGGCAGCTGGAAATCGGGGCGCTGGCGGGTGCTGACCTGCCAGCTGTCGTTGCGGCCCGCGGGTGCGGGGGGAAAGCGCTGTTCCATGGTGTATCTCCTTGGCGCAGGGCCGGGCCCTGCGTACCGACAACCCTAGGCGCCGGCCGCGCAGGCGCCAGCCTTCTTAAGGGGCGGGTGCATACCCCCTGCGGGGGAAGCGCCCTGGAAGAGCCCCCTAACTTGTCTAGGCAGGTGGCGGTTACATGGGCAGGCCAGAATGGCGGATGTCTTCCTCGCCCCGCTTCTTCCGCCTCGCCCTGGTGCTGGGCCTGCTGTCGGCCGTCGGGCCGTTCGCCATCGACATGTACCTGCCGGCGCTGCCGGCCATCGGTGCCAGCCTGGGCGCCGGCATCGGCGCGGTGCAGGCCAGCCTGACGGTGTTCTTCGTCGCGCTGGCTGCGGGGCAGATGGTGTTCGGCTCCTTGTCCGACCGCTTCGGCCGCAACCCGCCGCTGTATGCCGGGCTGGCGCTGTTTGCGCTGGCCAGCGTGGGCTGCGCGCTGGCCACCGACATCCACACCCTGGTGGCGCTGCGCTTCATCCAGGGCCTGGGCGCGGCGGCGGGCATGGCCATCCCGCGGGCGGTGGTGCGCGACCTGCACACCGGCACCGACGCGGCACGGCTGATGTCGCTGCTGATGCTGGTGTTCAGCGTGTCGCCCATCCTGGCGCCGCTGGCCGGCAGCCTGGCCATCGCGCTGGCCGGCTGGCGCAGCGTGTTCTGGGCGGTGGCGGTGGCCGCGCTGGCGGGCATGGCCCTGATGGCCACCTCGCTGGCCGAAACCCGCCAGCCCGCCGACCGTCGGGCCGCAGCGCAGGGCAATGCCGCCGCGGTGTACGGCGCGCTGCTGCGCGACCGCCACTACCTGGGCCTGGTGTTCACCGGCGGCTTCGCGATGGCGGGCTTCTTCGTCTACCTGGCCAATTCGTCGTTCGTGATGATCGACCACTACGGCCTGTCGCCGGCCACCTACAGCGTGGCCTTCGGCGTCAATGCGGCGGCGTTTTTCGGCGCCTCGCAGCTCAACGGCCCGCTGGGCGAGCGCTTCGGCCTGGCGCCATTGGCGCGTGGCGCCGCCACCGCCTGCGCGGCGGTGATGGGCGCGATGCTGCTGTACTACGCCGCGGGCGGCGACCGGCTGGTGGTGCTGCTGGTGCTGTACTTCATCGCCAGCGGCTTGATGGGGCTGGTGATTCCCACCACCTCGGTGCTGGCGCTGGAAGAGCACGGCGCCCATGCCGGCGCGGCCTCGGCCCTGCTGGGCACGCTGCAGATGGCGGCCGGCACGCTGATGATGGCGGTGGTGGGCCTGTTCACCGACGGCCGGCCGCTGCCCATGGTGGCCGGCATGGCGGCCGGCGCCTGGATCGCGGCGGCGCTGGCCTGGGGCAGCCTGCGGCACAGCGCCCGGCCGGCGGCGCCGGCCCCCCGCGGCCGACAATCCGGCGCATGAACGCCGCCACCCCCAACCCGCCGGACACGCTGGCCCGCCTGCGCGCCGGCCAGCTGCAGGGCGCCACCCGGCTGGACCTGCGTGGCTGCGGCCTGACCGAGCTGCCCCCCGAGGTGCTGGCGCTGGCCGACACGCTGGAAGTGCTGGACCTGTCGAACAACGCGCTGACCACGCTGCCCGAGGGCCTGGCCACGCTGACCCGGCTGCACACGCTGTTCGCTTCCAGCAACCGCTTCGAGCGGCTGCCGCCCATGCTGGGCCGGCTGCCGCGGCTGGACACGCTGGGCTTCAAGGCCAACCGCATCGCCCAGGTGCCGGCGCAGGCGCTGGCGCCCACGCTGCGCTGGTTGATCCTCACCGACAACCAGGTGGCCGAACTGCCGCCCACGCTGGCCGATTGCGCGCCGATGCAAAAGCTGATGCTGGCCGGCAACCAGCTGCAGCGCCTGCCCGAAGGCCTGGGCCGGCTGCAGCGGCTGGAGCTGTTGCGGCTGTCGGCCAACCGCTTCGAGCGGGTGCAGGACGCGCTGCCTGAGGAACTGCTGGCGCTGCCGCGCCTGGCCTGGCTGGCGCATGCAGGCAACCCGTTCAGCGCCGCGCAGGAGCAGGCGGCACCGTCGCAGGCGGCGGCCCGCCCCATCGCCTGGGATGAGCTGCGGCTGCAGGCGCTGCTGGGCGAGGGCGCTTCCGGCCACATCCATGCGGCGCGCTGGCAGCCGGCCGACGCGCCGGCGCAGGACGTGGCGGTGAAGCTGTTCAAGGGCGCCATGACCAGCGACGGCCTGCCCCAGTGCGAGATGGCGGCCACGCTGGTGGCCGGCCGGCACCCGGCGCTGGTGGGCCTGCTGGGGGTGCTGCGGGGCCATCCGCAGGGCGTGCAGGGCCTGGTGATGCACCGGCTGCCGCTGCAATGGGCGGCACTGGCCGGGCCGCCCAGCATGGCCAGCTGCAGCCGCGACGTGTATGCACCCGGCCTGCGGCTGCCCGCGGCCCATGCCCGGGCCATCGCCCAGGCGGCCGAGGCGGCGCTGGCCCACCTGCATGCCTGCGGCCTGAGCCATGGCGACCTGTATGCCCACAACCTGCTGGTGGATGGGCAGGGCGGGGCGCTGCTCAGCGACTTCGGTGCGGCCTCCTTCCTGCCGTTGCAGGACACGGCCCGCACCGAGGCATTGAAGGCCATCGACCGCCGGGCCCTTCAGGTACTGCACGACGAACTGCAGGCGCACAGCGCACCGGCCTGACGGCGCGGCGCCATGAAAAACGCCACCGGGCGCCGAGGGCGGCCGGTGGCGTGACGGTGGAGCGATGGGTCAGCGCGACTGCTGGGCGATCGACATCACCGTGCGCTGGCCATTGACCACCAGCTGCACCTGCAGCGGCAGGGCGCCTTCCGGCACCTGCTGGCCGATGAAGCGGCCCGAGGCAGCGTCGAAGCGCAGCCAGGCGGGCAGCGGCCGGCCTTCGGCCGTGCTCACGCTCACCGTGGCGCCGGTGCTGATGGGTTGCTGCAGCGCATCGGGCAGCGGGAAGGAGAAGCCGTTGCCGCTGCGCAGCACCTCCTGCGGCACGCTGACCGTGACCACACCCGACCCGCCCGTGCCCGGCGCCTGCACCAGCTGCACCGCGATCGACGGCGTGCCGCCTGCGCCCTGCGGCGCAGGGGTGCCGCCGCTGGGGGTGGCCGGCGTCACGGTGCTCGGGGCGCCCTGCGCGCCGACGCCGCTGCTGGGCGTGCCGAAGCCGCCGCCTGCGGTGCCCGAACTGCCTGCACCGCCCGGGGCCGCGCTGCCAGCGCTGCCGCTGCCAGCGCTGCCGCTGCCGCCACCCACGCTCGCAGTAGCCGGCTGGGCGGGTGACGCGCCCGCGGAGGCGGTGCCGCCGGTGGCCGCCGTCACGGCGACCGTGCCGGCCGGCCCCGCAGCACCGACCGCGGCTGTGGCCGGCGACGCGGTGACCGCTGCCGCAGCGGGCGCACCCACAGGCACCCCGGCCGCCGAGCCGGCGATCACCGACACCGAAACCGGCGCCGGCAGGCCTGCCGGTGCGACGACCGGCGGCGTCGGCACCACCACGGGCGGCAACACCGGCGTGGTGAGCGGCGGCGCCGCATACAGGTCGGCGGTGGTCGTCAGCTGTTCGGTGCTCAGGCGGTAGTTGGCCGCGTCGGCACCCGCCAGGGCCAGACCGGCCACCGTCACGGTGCGGCCATTGCCCTGCTGGGCCGAATCGAAGCGGGCAGGGCCGGTGGTCAGCGTCACGGTATCGCCACTGGCCACGCCAGACAGCGACACGCCCGACAGGTCCACCTGGGCGGTGGTGGTGCCATCTTCCACCCGGTTGCGCGCGCTGATGCGGCCGGCCACGCTCAGGGCCGCCGGCGTGATGCTGGCGCTGGTGGCGGCGATGCTGGCATTGCTGGCCAGCACGTAGTTGCCCGCATCCGCGCCGCCCAGTGCCACGTCGCTCACCGTCACGGTTTTGCCGCTGGCCACGTTCTTGTCGGCAAAGCGGCCGGTGGCGCTGGCCACCAGCACCGTGTCGGCACCCAGCACGCCTTGCAGCTGCGCCGCACCGGTGTTCAGGGTGGCGGCGGTGCCGGCGTCGTACACCTTGTCCTGCGCTGTGATGCCGCTGACGGCCGTCAGCTGTGCCGGCGTGATGCTGGCGGTGGTGGTGCCGGTGGTCGAGGCCAGCACGTAGTTGCCGGCATCGGTGCCGCCGAGCGCCAGGCCGCTGATGGCCACCGTCTTGTTGCGGCCCGCGTTCTTGTCGGCAAAGCGGCCGTTGGCCTGCGCCACCGACAGCACGTCACCGGCCAGCAGGCCCTGGAACTGCGCGCCGGTGGTGTTGAGGGTGGCGGCGGTATTGCCGTCGTACACCTTGCCCTGCGCGGTGATGCCCGTCACCGCCGTCAGCGCGGCGGGGGTGATGCTGGCGGTGGCGGTGCTGCTGCCGGCAGCCAGCACGTAGTTGGCGACATCGTCGCCCACCAGCACCACACCCGTGATGGTCACCGTCTTGCCCTGGCCCACGTTCTTGTCCGCAAAGCGGCCGGAGGCGTTGGCCACGGTCAATGAGTCGCCATTGACCAGGCCCTGCAGTTGGGCGCCCGAGGTATTGACCGTGGCCACGGTGGAGCCGTTGTAGACCCGGTCCTGCGCCGTGATACCGCTGACGCTGATGCTGGCCGGCGTGATGCTGGCCGTGGTGCTGGCGCTGCTGGAGGCCAGCACGTAGTTGCCCGCGTCGGCGCCGCCGAGGGTCAGGCCGGTGATGCCCACCGTCTTGCCGTTGCCGACGTTCTTGTCGGCGAACTGGCCGCTGGCCGCTGCCAGGGTCAGTTCATCGCCCACCGCCATGCCCTGGAACTGTGCGCCAGAGATGTCCAGGCTGGCCGTGGTCAAGCCGTTGTAGACCTTGTCCTGCGCCGTGATGCCCGACACCGCGGACAGCGTGGCCGGGGTCACCGTCCAGCTGCCTCCGGCCGTCTGCACTGCGTAGCCCAGGTCGGAGGCCAGGCCGCTCAGCGCCACCTGGTGCGTGCCCACCGCAAAGGCGCCCGAGGTCGAGCGCGGGCCGCCGCTGAACTGGTAGCTGGCGGTGCCCGTCAATGCGTTGGCATCGTTATCGCCGTTGGCATAGCCGCTGCCGCTGAAGCTGCCCGCCACGGCCTGGCCGTAAACGCTGCTGCCGTTGCTGGCCTGCAGCGTCACCAGCGGCTGTTCGCGGTAGACCACGTTCACGCCGCTGCCCAGCGCGCGGCTGAACTGGGTGGTGCTCTCGTCGCTGCCGTAACGGAAGCGGCCACTGCCGCTGCCGGCCACCGCTTCCAGCCCGGTGCTGTTGGCCACGCTGCCGGTGTACAGCGCGGCGCGGCCACCGCTGCCCACGCTCACCGTCACGCCGTTGGTGGCGGTGATGTTGCCGCCGGTGGCGGCGCCCGCCGCCGTGGCGCTGCCGGCGTTGAGCGTGACCGCATCGTTGCCGGTGGCCGAGGTGGACACGTTGCCTGCCAGGTTCAGGTCGCCGTTGGCGCTGTCCACCCGCAGCGTGCCGGTGCCCGTCAGGCCCGTCACGCCTTCCACGGTGCCGATGGTCAGCCCATCGGCCTGCTGCAGGTTCAGCGTGCCGACGGAGCCCGCCACGGTGCCGATGGCATTGGCGCTGCCCGTGAGGTTGAAGCTGCCGCTGCCTTGCAGGCCGAGGCTGGCGGCCTGCACGCCGGTCGATCCCTGCGCGGTCACGGTGCCGTCGCTGCGCAGCGTCACGTTGTTGGTGCCCGCGTTGAGCACGCCCAGCAGGTTGATCGCGCCGGTGCCGCTTTGCAGCGTGAGCGAATCGTTGACCGTCATCGCGTTCACGTTGACGGTGCCGGTGCCGTCGGTGCGGCCGAGGACGACGCGCTCAAAGCCGTTCAACACGAAGGTGGGGATCAGCTGCAGCGTGCCCGCCGCGCCGGCCACGCCGATGCTGGTCGATGCCGTCAACGGTGCCACCGTCAGCGTGCCGCTGGACGAGAACGCGGTGCCGTTGGCCACCGACAGGTTGTCGGTGGTCAAGCTGATGTCGGCGGTGGAGCCGCTCACCGTGCCCGCGGTGCCGTTGCCGTTGCCCACAGAGGTGGCCGTCGCGAACTCGATGCCGGCGCCGTTGGTGGCCCAGCTCGTCGGGCTGCCCATGGTGCCGGTGATGGTGATGGGCCCGCTGGCCGACACCACGCTGTTGATGCCGGCATTGGCGAAGCGCACGCCCGACTGGTTGACCGGTGAGCTGCTGCCGTAGCCGCCGCCGACGCCGGTGAGGGTGATCGCGCCGCTGTCGGTCTGCAGCGCCGTCATCTCCAGCGCCACACCGGTGGTCCAGGCGTTGGGTGTGCCGGCGGCGCCGCCGATGCCTTCCATCGTGATGTGGCCGCTGCCAGTGGTGCGGAAGCGGCTCTGGCCGCCGTCGGACTGGATCAGGATGCCTTCACCATCGGCGGTGCTGCCGGTGCCGCGCAGCTCGATGTGGCCGCCGCCCGCATTGACGGTGGCCGAGCGCAGGAAGATGCCGCGGGTGAAGTCGTTGCCGCTGGCCACGCCGATGGCCATGCCGCTGCCGTCCAGGGCATCGCCGCCGCCGATCATCAGGTCGCCGCCATGGGTGTCGATGACCAGGCGCGCCTGCGAGACCACGGCACCGCCGGCCAGCGCCGTGCCGCGGCCGGCGGCGTTGGGGCGATCGCTGTCGCTGTTGAGCACCACGTCCAGCGCTGCGTTCTGCGAGGTGATGTGCGTGCCGTCGCCGATGAAGATGTTGCGCGTGGCCAGGAGGGTGAGGCTGGACGCGGTGTTGCCGGTGTAGGTGATCGTCTGGTTGACGGGCAGGGTGAAGTCGGTGTCCGTAGCGGTGCGTTCCAGCACCGTGGCGCCAGCGCCCAGTTCGATGGGCGCGTTGTAGGTCTGCGCGCCTTCGGTGCGCACGCCGCCGCCGGCGATGGTGACCTTGCTGCCGGTCACGGTGAGCGCGCCCAGGGCCTTCTGGCCGCCGACCTTGCCCAGGAAGCTGACTTGGCCCGCGCCGGCGTTGACGGTCAGGGGCGATCCCGCCAGGTTGGTCTCGCGCAGGTAACCCGTGCCCACCGCCAGGTTGGCCGGCATGTCGTTCCACTGGCCGAAGTTGCCGATGAACTGCGCAGCGCTTTCACCGGGGTTGAAGTCGTTCGGCTCGCTGGAGCTCCAGTTCGAGTAGGCCCCTGTGACGGTGGCGCCGGAAGTGTCACGGCCTTCATAGAAGCGCTTGCCCTGGCCACCCTCGGCCTGGCCTTCGGGGCCGGCAATCCAGCGCCAGGTGTTGTCGGCGCCGCCCGTGGGGGTGGCGGCGTTGGCCGTGGTGGAGCGGCGTGCGCCCAGCCACGATTCGGCATAGTTGGCCACCTGGCTGCCGATCATGTTCTCGGCGCGTGAGGTCAGCGTGGCCAGGTAGCTGTCGCCCACGGCGGCACCACCCGCGGTGCCGTTCTTGGCATCGCTGAAGGCGTCGACCCAGGTGATGGCGCCGCTGTTGACGAAGCTGAAGCTGTTGGCGCTGTCGATGGCGCCGTGGAAGGTGGCCGCGCCACCGCCGGTGGTGATGGTCACGCCCGACGGATTGGCGATCAGCATCTGGCCGTTGACGGTCAGTGCGCCGCCGCCGGTGGCCAGCGTGCTGGCGCCGCTGCCCAGGTACACGTCGCCGCCCACCAGCGTGTTGACACCGTTCAGGCTCAGCGTGGCACCGGTGCCGAAGCTCAACGCGCCGCCGCCGGTGCTGACGTTGGCCGCCAGCAGCGTCATGCCGGCGCCGTCGCGTGCGCCGTTGTTGTTGTCGGCGTCGAACACCACGTTCAGGCGTGTGCCGTTGGTCGCGCTGATCGGCTGGTTGACGATGATGGAGTTGGCCGCCTCGAAGGTCAGCGTGGCTTCGCTGCCGCTGCTCTTGGTGATGGCGGCGTTGACGGTGATGTCACCGCGCTCGCTGCCACCGCTGCCGGTGCGCACCGTGATGCTGTTGCCGCTGTTCAGCGCCCCTTGCAGGTCGCCGACCCACATGTTGGAGCCGGTGCCGATCGACGCCCAGCCGGTGTTGTTCACGGCCGCGCTGCTGCTGATCGTCATGTCGTACGGGTCGATCAGCCACTCGCCGCCCTTGCCTTGCGGTGCACTGGCATCCACGGTGCTGCCGCTGATGGTGATGGCATGCCCCGAGGTCTCGATGCGCCCGCCGTCGCCAGCCTGCGCGCCGCCCTTGGCGGCGATGCTGCCGAACACGCCGGTGCGGCTGTCGGCGTTGTGGATGTCGCTCCACAGCACCACGCTGCCGCCGTTGCCGCGGCCGGTGGCCGAGGCATCGACGCTGGCGCCCGCGGCCAGCAGCACTTCGCGCGCCTGGTAGGTGTCGCCGCTGCCTTGCCAGCCGCCGCCGATGCGGATGTCGCCGCCACCGGTGGCACCCGTGGCGCTGGTGCGCGAGCCGGTGGCCAGCTCGATGCGGTCGGCTTCCAGCACGATGCGGCCGCCTTGCGCCTGCAGGCTGTCGGCCGCCATCTCGCCGCTGTGGCGGATGACGCTGCCGCCCAGCGCCTGTGCGGCGCGGGCGGACATCAGGATGATGCCGTCCGGCGCCTGCACGGCCTGCCGGTTCTCGATCAAGGCCGCCACGGTGGCCGGCTCGACGCGCAGCTTGGCGAGCTGCCCGCCCGCGAACTGCAGCTCCACCGCCTCACCGGCGCCCAGGGCCACGGTGCCGGCCTGAGCCAGCACCAGGCCGCTGTTGACCACCTCGGGCGCCAGCAGCGCGATGTAGCCGCCATAGCGGGCCTGCAGCGTGCCTTCGTTGACCACGGCGCCGGTGCTGCCGTGGCGGCCGAAGGTGGTGCTGCCGGCCATGAAATCGTCCACGCCGATGGCCATGGTGGTGGCCACCAGGCCGCCGACGTCGGCGCTGGCGCCGGGCGCGAAGTACACCCCCGACGGGTTGCTGAGGAACACCTGCCCATCGGCCTGGATGCGGCCGAAGATGCGGCTGGGCTGGTTGTCCAGCACGCGGTTGAGCGTGACGGCGTCGCGGCCCGGCTGCGCGAAGCGCACGGTGGCATCGCGGCCGATGTCGAAGCGCTGCCAGTCGATGGCCGCGCGCTGGCTGGCCTGCTGCACGGTGAGCGTGGCGCCGTTCTGGCTGATGCCGGCCTGGCCGGCCACCACCTGGCCACCGGTGGGCAGCGTGGTGGGCGCGGGCGCGGCCGGGGTGGGGGGTGCGGCCAATGCGGCGGCGCCGCTGGCGGCCAGCGCGGCCAGGCCCATGCGGCGCAGGCTGCGGGCGGACAGGACGGCCCGCGGGCCACGGCCCCTGGCGATTTCGGTGACGGCCACCCAGGCGCCCTGGGCCTCGTTCCAGACGATGCGGTAAATGCGGTTCATGCTGTTCAGAAGGAGAGCGAGGCTTGCAGCCACACGCGGTTGCGCTTGAGCGAACCGTCCTGGTCCTGCCCGGTGGAGGTCGGGTTGGGGTTGTGGCCGAAGCGGCGCGCCCAGGTCAGGCGCACGTCGCTGGCCTTCGGCCCGCTCCAGCCCAGGCTGGCGCCGGCGCCCTCGAGCACGTAGCTGTTGGGGTCGCTGCCGACCAGGCGGTTGTCGACGTTGGTGCGCACCTGGCCGCGGTCGTAGAAACCGATCAGCCGCCACTGTGGCGACAAGGTGGCGCGCAGTTCCAGGTTCAGCAGCGATCCGGCGCTGCCGCCGCCTTCGTTGGCCGGGTAGGCGCGCACGCCCTGCGGGCCACCCAGGTACAGCTTTTCCGAGGAATCGAGGTTGCCGTCGGCGAACTGCCCCGACAGCGAGGCGTAGCCGGCCAGCCAGGCGTTCAGCGGCTGCAGCCGGCTCAGGCTGTAGCGCAGCTTGGCAAAGCTGCCGGCGGTGCGCACGCTGGCCGCATCGGCCGCGGCATTGGGCGAGTCGTTGAGGTTGAGCCGACCCAGGCTGAAGACCAGCCCGCCGCCGGTGCTGCCGCCGCCGCCCCAGGTGTCGAACAGGTTGCCCGACAGGCCCAGCGTGCCCACGTCGGCGTGGTAGCGGCTGATCAGCGTGCCATTGGCCTCGTTGCGGAAGTAGCGCCGCTCGGCCGACAGCTGCAGGTACAGGTTGCGATCGCGCGAGCGCACCAGCGGATAGCTGGCGTCCAGCCCCGCGGTGTGCGAGCGGCCACGGCCGTCCAGCGCATTGAAGTCCTGCTCGGTGAGCTTGTAGCTGAGCGTGGACACGTTGGCGCCCAGGCGCCAGCCGTTCACGCCCACCGGCAGGCTGCCGCCCAGGCGCAGGTAGTCGTTGCCCTGGCTGTGCAGCAGCGTGGTGCTGAACTGGTCGCCGCGGCCCAGCGGGCCGTCCAGCCGCAGCGTCGCAAACAGGCGGCCGGTGCCGGTGGCGCGGCCACCGGCGTTGTCCGAGCCCAGCTCGCCGCCGAAGCGCGGCGTGTCCGTCAGGCGCAGCGCCAGCGCGGTCTCGCCTTCCTGCTCACCGGCCTGCAGGCTGGCCGACATGCTCACGCCGGGCAGGTCGTCCACCAGCATCAGGCCGCGGTCAAGCGCCTGCTGGTTCAGCGCCTGGCCGGTGGGCTGCGCCGCGCCGATGATGGCGCGGGCCAGCGCCGGGTTGAAGCGGCCGGGCTCGCCTTCCAGGCGCACGCCGCCGAAGCGGGCCTCGACGATGCGCAGGCGCACATGGCCGCTGCTCACGTCTTGTCTAGGCAGGTAGGCCTGCACCAGCCAGCCGCGCTGTGCATAGGCCTGCTGCACCGCCGAGGCGGCCTGCTGCAGCTCGGCCATGCCCACGCGCTGGCCCACCCACGGCGCCAGCACCGCGTCCAGCTCGGCGCGGCTCAGCAGGGTGTTGCCTTCAATCTCCACCGACTTCAGTTCGAAGCGGGGGCCGCTGGCCGCCGCCGGGGTGGCGGGCGCCGTCGGTGTCGTCAGGGCCGGGGCCCGGCCCGGCAGTTCGGGGGTGCGGGGCTCGGACTGGCGCAGCAGTGAGCCGGCATCGTTTTGGGCATGCGCCAGCTGGCCGAAGGCCAGCAGCAGCGCACCGGACAGCAGACCGCGACCGGCACGCAGCCGGCGGCGGGAAATACAAGACATCAAGGACGACTCCGAGACCTGTTGCAGGATGGAGTCAGTCTAGAAATGCCCCTTGCCGGGGCATCGGCGGAGGAGCGGGGCGAACGACGGCTATTTGTAACTGGTGCGTGAAGCGGGATGGTGCTGCTTGCGCGCCAGCTCCAGCGCCAGCTGGCGCAGTCGGCCCAGCAGCGCATCGCGGTCTCCGGCCCGCGCATTCATGATCACCGGCGACACCGCCGTGCTGTCTGCCAGCGGGCGGTAGTGCACCTCGCTGCGGTGCAGGTGCCGCACCGAGGCCGGCACCAGCGCGATGCCCACACCGGCGGCCACCAGGCCGAGCGCGGTCTGCAGCTCGTTGGCTTCCATCGCCACGCGCGGCGTCAGGCCGCGGCCCTTGAAGAGCTGCAGCACATGGTCGGCATAGCTGGGCCGGGGGCGCGCCGGGTACAGCAGCAGCGGCTCCTGGGCCAGCAGCTGCAGCGGCAGCAGCTTGCGCCGCAGCAGCGGGTGGCGGGCGGGCAGGGCGGCCACGATGGGCTCTTCCAGCAGGGTCACGCTCTCGATGTCGGGATCGTCCAGCACCAGCCGGCCGAAGCCCACGTCGATGCGGCCGGACTTCAGCGCCTCGGCCTGTTGCACCGTGATCAGCTCCGACAGCTGCACCTCCACCTCGGTGTGCAGCTGCCGGAACTGGCGGATCAGCTCCGGCAGCAGCCCGTACAGCGCCGAGGGCACGAAGCCGATGCCGAACACGGTGCGCCGGCCTTCAGCGATGCGGCGCGTGGCCTCGGTGCTTTCCTTCAGCCGTGCCAGGATCTGCACCGTCTGTTCCAGGAAGAAGCGGCCCGCCGGTGTGAGCTGCAGCGGCCGTGCGCTGCGGTCGATCAGCTGCGCGCCCAGGGCCTGTTCCAGCTGCTGGATCTGGCGGCTCAGCGGCGGCTGCGCCATGTGCAGGCGCTCGGCCGCGCGGCTGAAACTCAGCGCGGTGGCCACGGCCTCGAAGTAGCGGAGTTGCCTGATCTCGATCATCGCGTCGTCCTTTGCACCATACCGCTGCGGTATGGAGCGGCACACCGATGGTATTGGACGCCTGCCGGCCGGCGCAGGAACATCGCCGTCATGAACCCGACCCCGGCCACCTCCAGCACGACCATCGAATCGATCGAGTCGATCATCGTCGACCTGCCTACCATCCGAGCGCACCAGCTGGCCATGACCACGCTGCACCGGCAGTCGCTGGTGATCGTGCGGCTGCGCTGCGCCGACGGCAGCACAGGCGTGGGCGAGGCCACCAGCATCGGTGGCCTGGCCTATGGCGACCAGAGCCCCGAGAGCACGCAGCTGGCCATCGATACCTACCTGGCCCCGCTGCTCATCGGCCAGGACGCGGGCAACGTGAATGCCGCCATGGCCTTGATGAACCGCCATGTGCAGGGCCAGTCGTATGCCAAGTCGGCCATCGAGACCGCGCTGCTGGACGCGCTGGGCCACCGGCTGGGCCAGCCGGTGCATGCGCTGCTGGGCGGTGCGCTGCGCACCTCGATGCCGGTGCTGTGGACGCTGGCCAGCGGCGACAGCGCCCGTGACGTGGACGAGGCCCTGGGCCTGATGGAGGCGCGCCGCCACCGGGTGTTCAAGCTCAAGATCGGCAAGGGCGACCCGGCGGCCAACGTGGCGCATGTGGCGCACATCAAGCGAGCGCTGGGTGACGAGGTGCTGATCACCGTGGACGTGAACCAGGCCTGGGACGAGACCACCGCGCAGCGGTCCATCGCCGCGCTGGAGCAGGCCGGTGTGGGCCTGGTGGAGCAGCCGGTGGCGCGCCGCCACCGCGCGGCCCTGGCGCGCCTGGCCGCGCGCTTCGACGTGCCCATCATGGCCGACGAATCCATCAACGGCCCGGAGGACGCGCTGGAACTGGCGCAGGAAGCCGCGGCCGACGTGTTCGCGCTCAAGATCTCGAAGGCCGGTGGCCTGCTGAACACGCTGCGCACCGCCGCGGTGGCCGAGGCGGCCGGCATTGGCCTCTATGGCGGGACGCTGCTGGAAGGCAGCATCGGCAGCATCGCCTCCGCCCATGCCTTTGCCGCCTGCCCGCAGCTGCGCTGGGGCACCGAGCTGTTCGGCCCGCTGCTGCTGAAGGACGACATCGTCACCGCGCGGCCCGACTTCCGCGATTTTGAGCTGCACCTGACGCAAGCGCCCGGCCTGGGCGTGAGCGTGGACGAGGACAAGCTTGCCTTCTACCGCCGTGACCGCCAGCGCACCGCGGTGGCCGTGACGGCCTGACCCTTTCCCGAGGAGACTGAACCCATGCTGTTCCACGTGCAGATGACCGTGCGCCTGCCGCACGACATGCCGCCTGCCAAGGCGGATGAGCTGAAGGCCCGCGAGAAGGCCATGTCGCAGGAGTTGCAGCGCGCCGGCCGCTGGCGCCACTTGTGGCGCATCGCCGGCCGCTATGCCAATGTGAGCGTGTTCGACGTGTCGGGCCCGGCCGAGCTGCACGAGCTGCTGTCGCAGCTGCCGCTGTTCCCGTACATGGACATCGAAGTGCAGGCCTTGTGCCGCCATGCGTCGTCGGTGCACGAAGACGACCGCTGACCCGTCCGATTTTCCCCGCCAGCATCCCAACAGGAGACAAGCCATGAGCAACGAATTCACCGCCCAGCAGCTGCTGGACCGCGTCAACGCCAGCCACCAGGGCGGCGGCAACGACCGTGTGCGCAGCATCACCGCCGCGCATCGTCGCCGACCTGTTCCGCACCATCGACGAGATGGACGTCAGCGCCGACGAGTTCTGGGCCGCCACCGACTGGCTGTCGCGCCTGGGCGCCAGCGGCCAGATGGGCCTGATCACCGCCGGCCTGGGCTTCGACCGGCTGCTGGACATCCGCGCCGATGAAGCCGACCGCCGCGCCGGCCGTTCGACCGACGGCACGCCGCGCGCCATCGAAGGGCCCCTGTACATCGCCGGCGCGCCGCTGTCGCGCCACGAGGCGCGGGTGGACGAAGGCGAGCCGCGCGGCGAGGTGCTGGTGATGGAGGGCCAGGTGCTGGACGAGCACGGCCAGCCGGTGGCGCACGCCATCGTGGACGTGTGGCATGCCAACGAGAAGGGCCGCTACTCGCACTTCGACCCCGACCAGGCGCCCTACGCGCTGCGCCGCCGCATCGAGACCGACGACCAGGGCCGCTACCGCTTCCGCAGCTTCCTGCCGCCGGGCTATGCCATTCCGCCGAACAGCCCCACCTCGGAGCTGTTCCAGGCCCTGGGCCGCCACGGCAACCGGCCGGCGCACATCCACTTCCTGGTGGCCGCGCCGGGCCAGCGCCTGCTGACCACCCAGGTCAACATCCCGGGCGACACCTTCATCGACGACGACTTCGCCTTCGCCACCCGCGACGGCCTGGTGGTGACGCTGGAACCCGGCACCCCGCCGGCCGGCTACGAGTCGCTGGGCGTCACCGCCCCGTTCACCCGCGTGCGCTTCGACTTCCGGCTGCAGGCCGCGAAGGACGAATCGGAATCGCAGCCGCTGGCGCGGATGGCGCGGGTGGCGCGCTGAGGTTGAGGCCTGCGCGCGGCGCGCAGGTCAGCGCAGCAGCGGCGCCGCTGCCAGCGCCAGCAAGGCCCGGTTGACCGCATTGCGCTGCAGGAAGCTGGCACGAAACGGGGCCGGTGCCAGCGCCGCCGTGTCGTGCACCCAGCGTTCCCCTTGCCGGGCGATGCGCTCGGCGCTCACCGGGTCGCCCGCGGCGGCAAAAGCGCGGGCGGCCACCAGCCACAGCTCGGCACGGTAGAGGTCGTCGGGCAGCACCTGCTGGTCGAGGGCCTGCAAGGCCTGCTGCGCCAGCGCCGCCGCCTGCTGCGCATCGCCGGCGCGCAAGGCGGCTGCGGCCCCACGCACGCAGGCTGCCTGCGCCACGCCGGCCTGGCCCCATGCCAGGGCCGCCTGCTGCACGTCGTCGCACAGCGCCAGCGCCTCAGGCGGGTCCAGCGTCTCGGCCAAGTCCAGGCGGGCCATGGCGGTCAGCACGGCGCGGCCGGCCTGCGGAATCTCCTGCACGGCCGCGGCCAGCGCCGCGTCGGCACGCTGACCGGTGGCCAGTTGCAGCCGCCCCCACAGGGCGTGCAGGCGCCCGCGCTGGAAGGCCGGCAGGTCCTCGGCCCGCAAGCCCGCCAGCAGCTGCTGCGCGCGGGCCACCTGGCCCAGGTTCAACCACAGCTGCACCCAGTGGCCCCGCACCACGAAGCGGCCGATGGGGTTCTGGTCGATGGTCTGCAGTGCCACCTCGCCGATGCGCAGGGCTTCCTCATAGCGGCCCAGGTCGCGCAGCAGCGACAGGCTCATCACGTCCAGCGGGTAGGTGACGGCGGTGGCCTCGTCGACGGCCAGCGCATGGCGGCGCGCCTGCTGCACCTGCTGCAGCGCCGCCGCCAGCTGGCCCACGCTTCTCAGTGAATAGGCGCGGTTGGCGCAGGAGATCGAGGCCTGGTCCAGGCGGCCGATCTGCATCGCCAGGTCGAGCGCGCGGCGGTGGCAGTCGGCGGCTTCGGCATGCTGGTTGTCGTTGTCCAGGCAGCAGCCCAGGTCGTTGAAATAGGTCTGCTGCTCCAGCTGCGTGCAATGCATCAACACCTGCGGCAGCGCGGGGCGCAGCAGGTTCACCGCGCGGGTCTTCTGCCCACTGAAGCTGGCGCAGGCGGCCGCGGCGCGCAAGGCCTCGACCTCTTGCGCCGGCTGCTGCAGCGTGCGGGCCAGCCCGGCGGCCTGTTCGGCCAGCGCCAGGCCGTTGTCGTAGTCACCCAGGTTCTGCGCGCGTGAGGCGCAGGCCAGCAGCACGCGCAGGCGCTGCGCGGGCTGGTCGGCCAGGGCCTGCAAGCGGGCCAGGAAGTCCTCGTCAATCTGCGTGCGGTCCAGCACTTCCAGCGCCTCGAAGGCCTGGAACAGCGCGTCGAAGGCGGTGTCACGCCGGCCCAGGCGCTCGGCGATGTCGGCCGCCTGACGCAGCGCTTCCAGTTCTTCGCGCCGGCGCAGCGCGGCGCGCGCCTTGGCCGCGGCCTGCAGCAGCGCCTGCAGCGCCTGGCCGTCGTGGCCCGCGGCCAGCCAGTGCGCGGCCACGCGGGCCGGTTCGCCACCACGCGCCTGCAGCACGGCGGCGATGTCGGCATGCAGTTGCAGCGCCACCGCGCGCGGCACCGAGGCGAGTGCGCTCTCGTAGACCAGGTCATGCGCAAAGGCGCCGTCGACCAGGACGTGCGCGGCTTCCAGCTCGGCCATCGGATCGGCCAGCGCCAGCGTGCGCCGGCCCAGCACCTGGCAGGCCAGCGCGATGTCGAAATCGGGCGCGGCCACGGCGGCGCACCGCGCCAGTTCGATGGCTGCGGCCGACAGCCGCGTCAGCCGGCGCTGGATCAGATCCGTCACGCCCGGCAGCGCGGGCAGGCGGCCAGCGCCCTCGGCCCCGGACGGCGCGCTGAGGGCGGCCTTGGCCGCTTCCAGCACGAAGAGCGGATTGCCGCCGCCATGGCGCCAGGCGCGCTCAGCCAGGGAAGTGGCATCCAGGCCGTCGAGCGCCAGCGAGCCGACCAGCTCGGCCACCTGGGCCTGCGCCAGCGGTGGCAGAAGCACCCGGCGCACGCCCTGGCCGCCTGCAAAGCCCTGCAGCCAGTCGCGGCCGGCCTCGCCCACCTCGGCAGGGCGCGCGCCCACCAGCCAGCGCAGCGGCAGCGCGGCCGACAACGCCTGCAGCAAGGCGATGCTGGCGTCGTCGGCGAAGTGCAGGTCGTCGAAGACCACCGCCTCCAGCCCCAGCGCCGGCGAGGCCAGCAACGCCACCACGGCATTGACCATGCGCGTGCGCTGCGCCTCGGTGGTCAGCGGTTCGGCCGGGCCCAGCTCGGGCAGCAGGCGCGCCAGCTCCTGCCGCACCGAAGGCAGCAGCGTGTCGAAGACACCAGGCGGCAGCGCACGCAGCAGGCGGGAGAGCGAGGCGTGCACCACGCGTTCGTCGCCCGGCCGCGCGCCGGTGACGAGGACCCGGTCCGGCGCCGGCCGCGTGGCCACGAACTCGGCCAGCAGCCGGCTCTTGCCCATGCCGGCATCGCCCAGCACCAGCGCAGGTTCGCAGGCTTCCCACGCCTCGTGCAGCTGGCGGTTCGCGTCGTCACGCCCCACCAGGCGGGGCGGGCGCAACACCGAGGCCGGCACCGCATGTACGGGCGGCCGCGTGCGGGCGGCCGTTGCGGCCTGCTCCAGCGTGTGCAGCAGGGCCAGCGTCTCGGCATCGGGGCGGGTGCCGATCTCGTCCTTCAACATGCGTTCGCAGCGGTCGAAGGCCTGCAGTGCTGCGGCGCGATCACCGGCCAGGTAGTGCAGGCGCATCAGGCGGCGCCAGGCGGCTTCCGACTGCGGCTGCAGCGCCAGCAGCGCCTGCGCGTGGACCAGCGCCTCGGGCCAGGCCTGCGCCTGCTCGGCTCGCTGCAGCAGCACGGCGGATCCGCGCTGGCGGCGCAGCGCACGCTGTGCGGCCAGCCAGGCGGCGAAGTCGCCCGCGACGGGTGGCTCGGTATCGCCCAGCAGGGTGTGAGCCTCGTGCAGGTCGTGCGCCACCGCCTCCGACAGCTGCAGCAGGTCGCGGCCATCGACCAACGCCGGGCCGGCGCCACGGCGCAGCTTGAACAGGCGCTGGCGCAGCGAATTGCGTGCCGTGGTGGCATCGGCTTCGGGCCACAGCAGCGCGGCCAGGCGGGCGCGTGGGGTGGGTCCTTCGATGGCCAGCCAGGCCAGCAGCGCAGCGTCCAGCGGTGCCAGGGGCTGGGCCGCGGCGGCACCGGCCGGGCGCAGCGCCGGTGGGCCGGCCAGCAGCAGTTGGTGCGGCGTGTCGCGCATGGCCTCCAGCATACGGGCCGGGACGCAGCGGCTGATCAAGGGCGATGGTTGTTAGGGGGGTCGGGACCGCAGCCTGCAAGTGGCGCCGCTAACGCTGCGCTAACAGTGCGCTGCCTAGCATGCCGCGCATCGCCACCACCCCGGAGTCGCCATGCATGCCGTCCCCCGTTTGATGACCTTGGCTTGGTGCTGCGCCCTGCCCGGTGCCACCGCGCTGGCCGCGCCGACGACCGTGGGCCTGGGGGTGGGTACCCAGTGCGAGATCAGCTTCGGCAGCAGCGGCGCCAACTGCGACAGTCGGTCGCTGCGGACCAGCGACCGGGGCCCTGGCGTGCGGCTGACGTTGCAGGACGGCGCCATCGATCCACTGTCCGGCGCCCGCAACAGTGCCACCGCAGCGGCCACGGCCACCTGGGGCGCGCTGGGCGTGGCCACTGGCGCACAGGGCAACAGCGCGTCCATGCCCGGGTCGATCTCGCCGCACGCGCGGGTCAGCGTCACCGCCGAGGCCGGCGCCGCCTTCGCCGACCGGTTGCGCGTCGATGCGCCGGGCCGGGCTGGCGACACCGGCACGTTGCACGTGAGCCTGCGGCTGGACGGGTCGCTCAGTGCGCTGGATGCGAGCCTGAACGTGGGCCAGGCCTCGCGCGATGCGGTCAACGCCTCCTTGACCGTCGACCTGAGGGCCTATGACGCCGACCTCATGCACAGGCTGGCCACCTCGTTTGAGGAGGTCGAGGCCGCGGCCTATGGCAACGGAGACAGTGTGGTGCGGGGCGGCCCGTTGCCGCGGCTGGTGACCATGGACATTCCGGTCGTGTTCGGCCGGGAGTTCTGGCTGCAGGCATCGCTGTCGGCCTACAGCGCGGTTGCACTGCAGGCCCCGGCCCTGTCGCCCACCGACCCCGCCTATGCCTTTGCGCGCAGCGGCCAGGCCGACACCAGCTTCATGCACACGCTGGCCTGGAACGGCGTGGGCAGCCTGCTGGACAGCACGGGCCAGCCGGTAGCGCAGTACGGCCTGTGGTCTGCGTCGGGCACCGACTATCGCGTGCCCTATACCGCAGTACCGGTGCCCGAGCTGGCCGCCGCCTGGCTGATGCTGGCCGGCGTCATCGGTCTGGCGGGCGTTCGGCGCCTGCGCCGTTGAGCCCGTGAGCGGCCGTTCTCACCAGGGCCCGATCGGCTGCTTTAGCGTGCCTTATGGCGGGGCTGGCGCCCCCGGCAGGAATCGAACCTGCATCTGAGACTTAGGAGGTCCCCGTTCTATCCATTGAACTACGGCGGCCAGCGCAGCGCGCGATTCTAGGGGCTCAGCCGCTCAGTTCCACCGCCAGGTCCAGATCACATCGACGGCTGTGTCGGCACCCGCCTGCGCCCGCAGCGTGAAGCGCTGGGCGGCGCGGTAGATCAGCTGCCAGTTGCCGGCGGCGCTGTTGACGCCGTGCTCGTAGCCCAGGTACACCCGTTGCGAGATCTGCTTGCCCAGCGACACGATGGTGTCCTTGGTGGTGCCGGTTTCCTCCTGCCGCACGGACAGGTCATCCAGGCCGATGCTCTTCATCAGGTCGCCGGTGCGTGAGGGGCCGTCGCCGGCGATCAGGGCCATCGCGGCGCGCTGCAGCAGTGCGGTGTCGGTGCGGGCCAGGCCGTCGGGCGCGCGGCCCAGCAGCAGCCACGACAGCTTGTCCATGTCGGCCATGTCGGGGTCGCTGAACAGGCGCACCCGCGGGTTCAGCGCCGTGCCGCCGATCTGCACACCCACCGCGACATCGAGGTTGGGCCGGATGGCCACGATCTCCAGCCGCGGGTTCTCCACCGGGCCGTCGAAGCGCACGATGCCGCGCTCGATCTCCAGCTTCTGACCATAGGCCGCGTAGGTGCCCGACTCGGTGCGCACGGCGCCGTTCACCGCCAGCTGGCCGCCCGGCGTGGTGACGGTGACGCGACCCTTCAGCCGGGTGTCGATGCCGCGGCCCTTGAGCTTGAGCTGCTCGCCCATGGACACCTCCACCCGCACGTCGGCATTCATCGCCGGGGCCGGCGTCGGCGCCGCGGCGCGCTTGGCGGCGGCCGCCTCGTCGGGCGTGATCGGCGCATCGCCGCGGCGGCGCACCACCACCACGTCGCCGTCCAGGCTGGGCGCGTCCCCGCGTGAGAAGTCGATCAGGCCTTCGTCGATGCCGAAGCGGCCATCCACCTTGAGCCGGTCGCCTTCGAAGCCGACGTCGGCGCTGCCGCTGGTGACGATGCGGCGGTCCAGCCGACCGAGCGCGGTGAAGCGGTCGGCCAGCACCTTGAGCTGGACCGTCGGCTTTGCACCCAGCGTGGCACGGCCGGTGGCGCTCAGCGTGCCGTCGCCGCCCTGTAGCCGCAGCTGCTGCAGCGTGGCCTCGGTGCCCCGAAGTTGCAGGGTCAAGCTGCCGTTGCGGGCGTCGATGCCCTGCAGCAGGTTGCGCACCGCCAGCTCGCTGCCCACCAGCTCGCCATTGATGCCGGGCTCGGCCAGCGTGCCGCTGAAATAGGCGCTGGTGCGCAGCTTGCCGCCCAGGCGCCAGGCCGGCGGCACCCAGGGCGCCCACACCGCCAGGTTGTCCACCCGCCACTCCAGCACGCCTTCCAGCGGCGTCTGCGCCGTGGGCCAGGTGGCGCCGGCCGGCGGCCGCAGCGCCTGCGAGCCGGCCAGCACGCCCAGGTTGGCGCCGGCCACGGCCTGGGTGAAGTACCAGGTGCCGTTCTGGGCCGAAGCCGCCACGCGCAGGTCGGTCAGGCCCAGCGACTCCATGCCGGCGTCGTCGGCCAGCGTCAGGTCGCCGCCGGCCCGCTCGATCACCACGTCGCCGGCCACCGCGCCGGCGCTGTGCAGCGAGATGCGGCCTTGCAGGGCCAGGTCGCCGCCCCAGCGCATGTCGGGCTGGAAGCGGGCCAGCCACGGCGCCACGCGCAGCGGGTCGAGCGTGGCCTCCACGTCGATGCGCTGCGGCGTGCCGCCGCTGGCCGCCTGCCAGCGCGCGGCCTGCCAGCGCAAGGCAGCGCCCAGGGCTTCCAGCCGGCCGGGTTGCAGCGAGGCTTCGGCCACGCCGCCGTCGGCGTCCAGCCGCAGCGCGCCGGCCAGGTTTTGCGCGGCCAGCCAGGCGGGCTGCGGCTGCACGCGGTCGCGGGCGCTGAGTTCGGACACGCGGCCCTGCCACAGCCGGCTGGCCGGCTGCCAGGTGCCGTCGCCGCGCAGCAGCAGCGCGGTGCCCGCCGTGCCGGCGGCGCCGCGCGGGGTCCGGCGGGCTTCGGCCACGTCGGCCCAGGCCGGTGGGCGCACCGGGCTGTCGGCTTCCAGCGAGAAGCGGTGGCGGGCCAGGCTGCCGTCGATCACGGCCTTGAGGTTGTCCAGGCGTTGCACGCCCTGCGCCAGGCCTTGCGCCTGCAGGTCGAGCGACAGCGGCGCATTGGCATCGGCCGAGGCCTGCCACGAAGCCACCAGGCGCTGCAGCCGCGCATCCCCGGTCACCAGGCCGTTGACCTGCAGGTTGCCGTCGGTCTGCAACGCCGGCCAGCGGCCCTGCAGCTGGAAGCGGCCTTCGGCGGTGCCGGCCTTGGGCATCCAGGCCTGCAGCGCGGGGCTCAGCCCGCCCAGCGGTGCCAGCGCGGCCAGCGCCGGTGCGTCCAGGCGGCCCTGCCAGCGGTCGGCGGCGGGGGCGCCGCCGGTCTGGCCTTCCAGTTCCAGGCGGTTGCCGGCGGCATCGAGGCGGGCACTCAGCTGCTGCACGCCGGTGGCCTTCCAGTTCAGCGTGCCGTCCAGCGGCACGCCGGCCAGCAGGCTGTTGCGCAGCGCCAGGTCGGCGGTGCCGCGCACGGCCTGCAGCAGCGGCGTGTGGGCAGCGGCCGTGGCGGGCAGGTTGGCGTTGGCCTTCCAGTGGCCGTCCAGCTTGTGCGGGCCCTTGCGCCAGGCCGAACCGGCGGGGCCCGGGATCCACGGCGTGGGGTCGAAGGCGGTGAAGCTGCCGCTGGTGTCCAGCGACCAGGCGCCGGCCGGCGCCATCTCGAAGCGGGCCTTGGCCTGCGCACGGGCGGCGCCGGCGCTGGCCTGCAGCTGGTTCACCTCGGCCAGCAGCTGGCCGTTGGGCTGGCGGGTCACCTCCGCGTCCACCACCACCCTGGCGCGCGGGGCCTGGGGCTGGGCCAGGCGGCCGTCCAGCGTGCCGCGCAGCGCGGCCACCAGCGGCGCGCCGGCCGGGGCCGGGCTGCCATCGGGCGATGGCAGGCCACGCACCGACAGCGCCAGCGGGCCGCTCACCGTCATCGCAGCGGCGCGGGCGTCCAGCTGCGCCGGCTGCACGCCCGCCAGCTGCAGGTCGAGCTGCAGCGCGTCGGCCTGCCAGCGGCCGCTGCCTTCCACGCGGCCGGCGGCCGGCAGGTCGGCCTGCAGCCGGGTGAAGGACAGCGTGCTGCGGTCCGAAGGCGTGCCTTGCAGCGTGAGCTGCAAGCCCTGCAGCGGCAGCCGCATTTCGTCCCAGCGGCCGGGCAGGCCGTTGGTCAGCTGCAGCGTGATCTCGGCGGGCTGGTTGGCGCCGGCGCTGTCCACGCGCACGTCGCCGTCCAGGCGGGTGGTGGGCAGGCCGTTCGCCAGCGGCGCCAGGTCGAGTGCCTGCAGCCGGGCGGTCAGCGTGCCCAGCGGCCAGGCGGCGAACGGGGTGACGGTGGCCTGCAGGTCCACCTTGCCCGGCGTGGCCTGGGCTGCGCCGTCGGTGCCGGTGGCGCGCAGGGCGGCCGTCAGGCCGATGCGGTCCAGCGGCCCATTGGCCTGCACATCGGCTTCCACGGGAAAGCTGCTGTCCGGCGCCGAGCGCAACGCCGCCTGCATCTGCACGGCCATGTCGTCCTGCGTGCCAATGCGGCCATCGGCCGACAGCTGCAGGCCGTCGCGCGTCAGGCGCAGGCCCTGCAGCAGGTGGCTGCGGTTGCGGTCGGCCCCCAGGTGCAGGCTGGCCGCCACATCGGTGATGGCGGGCTGGTCGTCCACCAGCACGCTGCCCACCGCCAGGTTCTGCACCTGCAGCTCCAGCGGCAGGCGCAGGCTGCCCGGGCGCTGCAGCGGCGGCTGGGCCGGCGGCGGCTCGGGCGTGGGTGCGGTGCGCACCACCACGCGGTCGGCCTGCGGCGCCTGCAGCACCAGGCCTAGCAAGGTGCCCTCGCTGGGGCGGAAGCGCCAGCGCAGGTCTTGCCAGCGCAGGTTCTCGATGGTCACCTGCAGGCCGTCGGCCCCGGTGTAGCTCAGGCGCGGCGTGGCGTAGGGCCCGCCGCTGAACACGCCTTGCGGCTGCTGCACCACCAGGCCGGGCACACGGCCCAGCACCCAGGCGTTGCCGGCCGGTGTGCGCAGCAGCCAGGCCGCGCCGGCCACGGCCAGGCCCAGCAGCACCAGCAGGGCCAGCAGGCTCAGCAGCGCCCAGCGCCAGGCGGTGCCGCGCAGCGTGCGCAGTCGTGGGGCGGGGGTGGGCGGGGGCGTGCGGGGGGCGTCAGGCGGCAGGTCGGTGGCCATGGGGCAGTAATCAGCAGGCGGGCGTTGCGGCGGCGGGTATCAGAACTGCACGCCCACGTTCAGGTGCAGCCGCAGGGACTTGGTTTCACGGCCATAAGCCAGGTCGACGCTGACCGGCCCCAGCGGGCTGCGGTAGCGCACGCCGGCGCCCACGCCCAGGGCCGGGCTCAGCTCGCTCCAGCGGTCGGCGGCATTGCCCAGGTCGATGAAGGTGGCCCACCACAGCCCCGGAATGCGCGGTGTGATGGGGGTGGCGATCTCGGCGCTGGCGGTCATCAGCACGTTGCCGCTGCGGGTGACGCCGTTTTCCTCCGGCCCCAGGTCGCGGTAGCCATAGCCGCGCACCGATTCGTCGCCACCGGCGCGGAAGCGTTGGCTGTCGGGCACGCTCAGGTTGCTCTTGACGAACACCTGCCCCAGCTCCAGCCGGGTGTGGGCATACCAGTCCTCGCCCACCGGCTTCCACCACTGCAGCTTGGCATAGGCGCGGGCGTAGGGGCCGGTGGCATGGGTGTTGTCGAAGTTGTCGCTGCGGGCCTGGCCCACGGCGGTCTGCAGGCTCAGGCCCACGCCGTCGGTCGGCAGCAGCATGTTGTCCACCTTGCGCCAGGTGTTGTGCAGGTTCAGCGAGATGGCGCGGGCTGTTTCGGTGCCCAGGTCGTTGCGGGTGTCGGACTGCTCCACCTCCACGAACAGCAGCCGGTCGATGCGCTCGCCGTCATAGGCGCGGCCGGCGCGCAGCCGCGCCGACTTGACGACGTCGTCGCTGGATTCCACGCGCTCCAGCGCACCGCCCACCAGGTTGCGCTTGAGGCCGGGCAGGGTGTGCGAGGTGAGTTCACCCTCCCAGGCCTGGCGTAGCTGGGCCAGCTCGAACTTGTTGCGCAGCGTGGCGCGCTGGCCAAAGATGCGGCGGTGGATGTGCTCCAGCGTGGCCCGCGGCCCGGTGTTGGCGCTGACGCCCAGGCCCACGATGGCCGTCTGCAGCGGCAGCTCGCCCAGCCGCACCGTCACCGGTGTGGCATCGGCCACCGCCGGGTCGGTGTCGATGTTGACGGTGGCGCGGTCGTACAGGCCCGACTTCTGCAGCCGCTCTTGATAGTCCAGCAGCAGCTGCTCGGTGGCCGGTGTGCCGGGCTCGAAGTTGGCCAGGTTGCGCACCGTCTGCTCGTCATGGCGCTGCAGGCCCCGGATGCGCAGCTCACCGGTGCGGAACAGCGGGCCCGACTGGGCGGTGACCCACAGCACCGCGTTCTGGTCCACTGCGTCCACCTCGGCACGGGTGCTTTCCCAGCTGGCCGAGGCATAACCCGAGGCCCGCAGCTGCGCCAGCGCGCTGCTCTTGGCATTGCTCCACTGCGCATTGCGGAAGGGCGTACCCGGCGGCAGCGGCCAGTTGCCTTGCAGCGCGCTGCGGGCGGCCATGGCGCGCCGGTCGCCGGCTTCCACCGCCTGCTGCAGCGGGCCCTTCACGTCCCACACCACGTCGCGCACGATGGTGCGCTGGCCGGGCTCCACCGTCACACGCACGCGCGGCGGGTTGTCGGCCACGCGCTGCACCTGCACCTGGGCATCGAAGTAGCCCTCGGTTTCCAGCAGTGCGCGGGCCTGGGCCGGCGTGGCGGCTTCCAGGCGGCGCAGTTCGGCCGGGGTGATGGGCTCGTCGGGCGCCAGCGCGCGCAGCCGCCCCAGGTCCAGGTAGTTCTCGAGCAGGCTGCGCAGTTCGCCCGGCGCCTGCACTTCCAGCTCCACCGCCAGCGGGGCCAGCGTGGCCTCGCTGGCGCCTTGCGGTTCGGGCGGTGGCGGCTTGAGCCAGGCGCAGCCGGGCAGCACCACGCAGGCGGCCAGCAGCAGGCAGGCGCCTGCGCGCCTGATCATTTGCTCAGCAGCCGCATCGCACCTTCCAGCCCCTGCAGGCTCAACGGAAACATGCGCTGATTCATCAGCTGCTGGACGATGGAGATGCTCTGTCGGTACTGCCAGACGCCTTGCGGCTCGGGGTTGATCCATGCGAACTTGGGAAAGGCCTGCGTGAGCCGCTGCAGCCATTCGGCGCCCGGCTCCTCGTTGTTGTATTCGACGCTGCCGCCGGGCTGCAGGATCTCGTACGGGCTCATGGTGGCGTCGCCCACGAAGATCAGCTTGTAGTCCTTGTTGTACTTGCGGATCACGTCCCAGGTCGGAAACTTCTCGCTGTAGCGGCGGCGGTTGTTCTTCCACATGAAGTCGTAGACGCAGTTGTGGAAGTAATAGAACTCCAGGTGCTTGAACTCGGTCTTGGCGGCGCTGAACAGTTCTTCCACGCGGTGGATGTGCTCGTCCATCGTGCCGCCCACGTCCATCAGCAGCAGCACCTTCACCTTGTTGTGGCGCTCGGGCACCATCTTGATGTCGAGCAGGCCGGCGTTGGCGGCGGTGGAGTGGATGGTGTCGTCCAGGTCCAGCTCCTCTGCGGCGCCCTCACGCGCGAAGCGGCGCAGCCGGCGCAGCGCCACCTTGATGTTGCGGGTGCCCAGCTCCAGGTTGTCGTCGTAGTCCTTGAAGCTGCGCTGGTCCCAGACCTTCACCGCGCTCTTGTTGCGGCCCTTGTCCTGCCCGATGCGGATGCCCTGCGGGTTGTAGCCGTGGGCGCCGAAGGGGCTGGTGCCGCCGGTGCCGATCCACTTGTTGCCGCCCTCGTGGCGTTCCTTCTGCTCCTCGAAGCGCTTTTTCAGCGTCTCCATCAACTCGTCCCAGCCCATCTTCTCGATGGCGGCCTTCTGCTCGGGGCTGAGCTCCAGCTCCAGCGTCTTGCGCAGCCATTCCAGCGGCACGTCCTGGCTGAAATCGGTCAGGAGTTCCACGCCCTTGAAATAAGCACCGAAGGCACGGTCGAACTTGTCGAACTGGCTCTCGTCCTTGACCAGCGTGGTGCGGGCCAGGTAGTAGAAGTCGTCCACCGAGGGCCCGATGACGTCGGCCTTCAGGGCTTCCAGCAGCGTCAGGTACTCCTTGACGGACACCGGCAGCTTGGCGGCGCGCAGCGTGTAGAAGAAGTTGATGAGCATGGCGTGGGGTCCGGCAGGCGAGATCGGGCCAGTGTAGGCAAAGGACTGTTTGGCAATGCAAGTGCCAGCAAACCCGCGCGGGGCGCCGCTTGCATCTGCTTGCAAGCGGCGCTGCGCGGCGCGGGCCTATTTGCGCCGCTTGCGCGCCGGCTGCTGTGCCGGGTCGTGGCGCTTGAGCCAGGCCAGGAACTCGGCATACCAGAGCCGGCTGTTGCGGGGCTTGAGCACCCAGTGGTTCTCGTCCGGGAACCACAGCAGCCGTGTGTCCACGCCGCGGGCATGCAGCGTGTTGTAGTAGGCCAGGCCTTGTGCATCGGGCACCCGGTAGTCCTTGGCGCCGTGGATCACCAGGGTGGGCGTGCGCATGTTGCCGGCATAGGTGGAAGGGCTCTGGGCCGCCACCTGATCGGGCTTGTCCCAGTACCAGGCGCCCAGCTCCTTGGCATGCCAGCTCCACGCGTCGTCGGCGAACATGGCCTGCCAGTCGAAGCAGCCGGCATGGCACACATAGGCGGCATAGCGCCCAGGGTCCACATGGCCGTTCATCCAGGCCACCATGTAGCCGCCATAGCTGCCGCCGGTGGCAAACACCCGCGCCGGGTCGGCCCAGGGCTGCTGCAGCAGCGCGTCGGTGGCGGCCTCGATGTCCTGCAGCTCCAGCGTGCCCCAGCGGTGGGTGATGCTGTCGAGGAAGGCATAACCGAAGCTGGAGGAGCCGTGGTAATTGACCGCCGCCACCACATAGCCCTGGGCGGCGAACAGCTCGGTGTTCCAGCGGTAGTGCCACACGTCGCCGGCCGCGGTGTGCGGGCCGCCGTGGATCAGGTGCAGCAGCGGGTACTTCTTCTTCGGGTCGAAGCCGGGCGGGTAGGTCATCCACACCTGCACCTTGTCGCCCTCGGCACCGTCGATCCACAAGGCCTCGTTGCGGCCCCAGACCATCGGGCCCAGCAGCGCGTCGTTGAAGCGCTCGAGGCGGCGCGGCGGCTGGCCGGGCAGGCAGGCCACGATCTGCCCGGGGTGGCTGGCCGAATCGCGCAGCGCCACCAGGGTGCCGGCCTGCTTGTCGAAGCCGTGCACCCAGCCGCCTTCCAGCACCACCTCGGCGCGGCGGTCGGGCAGGTCGAAGCGCCACAGGTGGCAGCGGCCCTGCTGCTCGGCGGTGAACAGCACGGCCTGGCCGTCTTCCTCCCAGTGCAGCGGCGCATGCACTTCATGGTCCCAGGCTTCGCTTTCCACCGCCCAGCGGCCGCTGCGGCTGCCGGGGCGGCTGCGCTCCCACACCGCCAGCTGCGCCGGCATGGTGTGCTTGCGGCCCTGGTGGCTGGCGGTGAAGGCGATGCGGTCGCCGTCGGGGCTGTAGCGTGGCGATGAGAAGTCGTAGTCGTCGTCGCGGGCGATGACGTCGATGCGGCCGGTGGCCAGCTGCAGCTCGGCCAGCGCGAAGCGGCCGTCGATGCGCTTGACCGGCGCCGGGTCGAAGGCGAAGACGATACGCTCGCCATCGGGCGAGATGTCGAAGTTCTCCGCGCTCGGGTCGGGCCGGCGCAGCTCGTAGGGCGTGCCTTCGAACAGGTCGCGCACCTTGCCGCTGTCCACGTCGATCAGGTGCAGGTGCGGCACCCGGTCCTGCGGCAGGTTGTCGTCCCAGAAGCGGTACAGCGGCTCGGCGGTGACGTAGCCGGTCTCCTTGCGTTCGCTGAAGTCCTTGTAGGCCTTGGCCTGGGCGCGGCCACCCTTGAGCTGCGGCCACACCCAGGACACCGCGGCGATGCGCTTGCCGTCGGGCAGCCAGCGGTAGGCCTCCAGGCCGGTGGCCACGGTGGCCACGCGCCGGGCCTCGCCCCCATCGGCGGGGATGACGTACAGCTGCGGCGAGGCGTCCTTGCGGCCTTCCTGCTCACGCTTGCCGACGAAGGCGATGCGGTCGCCACGCGGGCTCCACTGCGGCTGGCCGTCCTTGTCGCCGCCGTGGGTCAGCGCGCGGGGCTTGCCGCCGCGGGTGGACAGCAGCCACAGCCCGGTGCGGCTGTTGTTGTCTGCCATGGAAAAGCGGGTGACCGGCACCACCGCCTGTGCGCCGTCCGGCGACAGGCTGGGCGCGCCCAGGCGCTCGATCTTCCAGAGGGCTTCGATGTCGAAAAGCTTGTGGGCCATGGTGTGGGGGGTCAGCGCGGCTTGGCGAGCTGCCAGTCGAGGTGGTTGCGCACGGTCGGCCATTCGGCCGCGGTGATGCTGTAGACGGCGGTGTCACGCAGGGCGCCGTCGGCGGTGCGCTGGTGGCTGCGCAGGATGCCGTCGAGCTGCGCACCCAGCCGCTCGATGGCGCGCCGGCTCTGGGTGTTCAGGCGGTGCGTGCGAAACTCCACCGCGATGCAGTCCAGTTGCTCGAAGGCGTGGGCCAGCAGCATGCGCTTGCATTCGGTGTTCAGCGGCCCGCGCTGCACCCGCCGCGCGAGCCAGGTGCTGCCGATCTCCACCCGCTTGTGCACGGCGTCCACGTTCATGTAGGTCGTCATGCCGACGGGCTGGCCTTCGGCGTTCAGCACGGTGAAGGGCAGCATGCTGCCGGCGGCCTGCAGCCCCAGCCGGCGCCCGATCTCGGCGGCCATGCGCTCGGGGGCGGGCACGGCGGTGTACCAGAGCTTCCACAATTCGCCTTCCTGCACCGCTTCGGACAACGCGCCCGCATGCTCGGATACAAGTGGCACCAGGCTGGCCCAGCGGCCAGCCAGTCGGGTCGGTTCAAGCCAGGGCATCGTGGTGTAACCACCAGGGATTAACTGGTGTTTTTCTTGCTGTTGACACGCGACGATGATCGCATCATCGATACCGCCTCTTCCTGCCGCCCTGAACCCATGAAAACGCGCACCTCCTCGCGTTCCTGCCTGCTGCTGGCGGGCCTGTCGGCCCTGCTGTGGGGCGCGCTGGGCAGCGCCCGGGCCGAGCCTTGGGCCGACCCCGGCCCCGCGGTGGCGCCCACCGGGCTGCGGGTGCAGTGGCTCAAGCCGGTGCCGCGCCGGTCGCTGCTGGGGCCGGCGGCCTTCGCCGCCCCGTCCACCTGCGCGCTCGACCCCTTTGCCGACGCCAATGGCGAACAGCGTGAGCGCCAGCTGGAGCGCGCCGACCTGGGCGGTGGCATGGGCTACGGCTGCACCGGCGAGCGGCTGGCGCTGAACGTGGCCGCGCCGCCGCCGGCCATCGCCAGCAATGCGCGCATGCGGCGCTTCGACCTTTCGATCGACCAGTGGATGAGCACGCGGCTGGCCGACCAGCTGACCACCAGCGCCCGCCTGGGCGTCAAGGCCAGTGGCGACCCCACGGTGCGCAGCCAGGCCGCGCGCGCGCTGGTGGCCGCCGGCAGCATGCTGCGCATCAACGACGACTGGGCAATGGAGCTGCAGTTCGGCCGCGACAAGGACACGACGGCGCTGCGCTCGCGCGCCAAGTGGTCCACGCTGTGGCGCGTGGCCGGTGAGCACCTGATGTACATGCAGCTGGCCACCGACCGCACCGGCGGCACCGCCGAGACGGTGGGCCTGCGCTGGTGGCTGGTGCCGCGGCGGGCCACGCTGGACCTGTCGGCCTACCGGCCGGTGGACGCCCAGCGGGTGGAACCGCGGCTGGGCCTGTCGGTCACGCTGGGGCGCTGAGTCAGCCCCCAAGCTCGCTGCGCTCGCTGCCCCCCGAGGGGGCGCTCAGTCCCTTGGGGCGGCCCGGCGGGACTGAGGTCGCTCTAGCGGTTGTGCCGCTGCATGAACACCAGCTTCTCGAACAGCGTCACGTCCTGCTCGTTCTTCAGCAGCGCGCCCAGCAGCGGCGGCACGGCCACCTTGTCGTCCTTGCTCTGCAGCGCCTCGGCCGGGATGTCTTCGGCCACCAGCAGCTTGAGCCAGTCGATCAGCTCGCTGGTGCTGGGCTTCTTCTTCAGGCCGGGCAGGTTGCGCACGTCGTAGAAGTTCTTCAGTGCGGCGCCCAGCAGGTCCTTCTTGATGCCGGGGAAGTGCACGTCGACGATCTTCTGCATCGTCGTGGCATCGGGGAACTTGATGTAGTGGAAGAAGCAGCGGCGCAGGAAGGCGTCGGGCAGCTCCTTCTCGTTGTTGGAGGTGATGAACACCAGCGGCCGGTGCCTGGCCTTGACCAGTTCCCGCGTCTCGTAGACGTAGAACTCCATGCGGTCGATCTCGCGCAGCAGGTCGTTCGGGAATTCGATGTCGGCCTTGTCGATCTCGTCGATCAGCAGCACCACCGGCTGCTCCGACGTGAAGGCCTGCCACAGCGTGCCCTGCACGATGTAGTTGCGGATGTCGCGCACCTTCTCGGCGCTGACGGGATCCTGCAGCTGGCTGTCGCGCAGGCGGCTCACCGCGTCGTATTCATACAGGCCCTGCTGGGCCTTGGTGGTGCTCTTGATGTGCCACTGCAGCAGCGGCATGCCCAGCGCGCTGGCCACTTCCTCGGCCAGCATGGTCTTGCCGGTGCCGGGCTCGCCCTTGATGAGCAGCGGGCGCTGCAAGGTGATGGCTGCATTGACGGCCAGCATCAGATCCTGGGTGGCGACGTATTGGTCGGAGCCTTGGAACTTCATGGGGTGCTGGGCCTTTGCGCGGACGCCTTGTCAGGGCTTTATCAGGGTTTAAGCCAGTATAAGGGCCCCCCTATAATCCTTTGCTGTACTCAAGCCCACAGCCACAGGTCCGCAACAACGATGAACAAAGCCCACTCCTTGCTGTTTGTGCTGGCCCTGTCCGGCATCGTTTCAGGGGCCAGCGCCCAGGACATCAAGCCCGATGCGGCAGCCGGCGCGAAGAAGGTGGCGATGTGCATCGGCTGCCACGGCATCCCCGAGTACAAGGCCGCGTTTCCTGAGCAGCACCTGGTGCCCAAGATCTCGGGCCAGGGCGCCAAGTACATCGTGGCCGCGCTCAACAGCTACAAGACCGGCGACCGCAAGCACCCCACGATGCGCGGCATCGCCACCTCGCTGACCGATCAGGACATGGCCGACATCGCCGCCTTCTATGAAGGCAACGTGGCCGACCCCAAGCCGGTCTCGGAAGAGCCGGCCGTCAAGCCCCGCCCCGAAGTGGCCGAGCTGCTGACCAAGGGCGCCTGCGTGTCCTGCCACGGCGCCAATTTCAGCAAGCCGATCGACGGCAGCTACCCCAAGATCGCGGGCCAGTACCCCGACTACCTGTACGTGGCGCTCAAGTCGTACAAGACCACCAACAACAACCTGATCGGCCGGGGCAACGCCATCATGGCCGGCCAGGTCAAGCAGTACAGCAACGTCGAGCTGAAGGCCATCGCCGAGTACATCGGCTCGCTGCCCGGCGAACTGCAAACCCGCCCCGAGTCGCGCTTCCGCTTCGCTTCCAACAAGTAAGCGCACGCCGCCAGCGAGCGCAAGAAAGCCGCCCTCGGGCGGCTTTTTAATGGGCAGCTCGTGTCAGCCTTCCGGCACCCCGCGCGGCTGCGCGGCGCGTGCGGCGATGGCTTCGCGGTACAGCGACAGGTATTGCTGGGCCGGGCCTTCCCAGGAGAAGCTGCAGGCCATCGCGCGGCGGCGCATCTGCTGCCAGGTCACCGGTTCCACCAGCACGTCGCAGGCGCGGTGGATGGCGCCTTCCAGCGCGTGGCCGCTGGCCGCATCGAACATGAAGCCGGTGGCCTGGTCGGCGGCCAGGGTCTCGGGCGTCGCGTCCACCACCGTGTCGGCCAGGCCGCCCACGCGGCGTACCACCGGCAGCGCGCCATAACGCTGGGCGTACATCTGCGTCAGCCCGCAGGGCTCGAAGCGCGAAGGCACCAGCACCAGGTCGGCGCCGGCCATCACGCGGTGGGCCAGGTCTTCGTCATAGACCAGCTTGACACCCACGTGGCCGGCATGCGCCTGCTGGGCCATGCGGAAGGCGGCTTCCAGCGAAGGGTCGCCATTGCCTTGCAGCACCAGCTGGCCGCCCCGCTGCAGCAGCGCCGGCAGCGCGGCCAGCACCAGGTCCAGGCCTTTTTGCGAGGTGAGCCGGCTGACCACGCCACACAGCGGCCCGGCGGCCTTGGTGTCCAGGCCGAACTCCTGCTGCAGTGCCCGCTTGCAGGCCGCCTTGCCGGAACTCACCGTCTCGGCGTCGAAGCGCTGGGCGATGCCGGGGTCGGTGAGCGGATTCCACAGCGACTCGTCGATGCCGTTGATGATGCCGTGAACGTCCGCGCCGCGGCCGCGGATCACGCCATCGAGTCCGAAGCCATGTTCCAGCGTCGCGATCTCGCGCGCATAACCGGGGCTGACGGTGGTCACGCGGTCGGCGAACTTCAGCCCCGCCTTCATGAAGGACACCTGGCCGTGGAACTCCAGCCCGGCCGGCGACATGAAGCGCGAGGACAGGCCCAGCCACGGGAAGTCGGCGGTGGGAAACAGCCCCTGGTAGGCCAGGTTGTGCACCGTGTACACCGAAGCGGCCTGCGTGGGCGGATGGCCGGCCACGTAGGCGCAGGACATGCCGGCATGCCAGTCGTGCGCATGCATCACGTCGGGCGCCCAGTCGGGGTCCAGCTCGCCGGCCGACAGGTGGGCGGCCACCCAGCCCAGCAGCGCGAAGCGCTGCAGGTTGTCGCCCCATTCCTGGCCGCGGGTGTCCTGGTAGGGGCCGCCACCGCGGCGGTACAGGTAGGGCGCGTCGATGAAGTACACCGGCACGCCGGTATCGGGCATGCGCCCGAGCATCAAGCTGACGCGGCCGGCTCCGAACTGTGCACCGAGATCGAGCACGCGCCGCGGCTGCTCGATGGCCTGGGCCATCTGCGGCAGGCCGGGCACCAGCAGGCGCACGTCGGCACCGGCGGCAATGAGCGCTGGCGGCAGTGCCGCCACCACGTCGGCCAGCCCACCCGTCTTGACCAGAGGGAACACTTCGGCCGCCACATGCAGCACTTTGAGCGGCACCGGCTGCCCCGGTGCCGCGCCTGCCAGCGCGGGGCTCATTGCAGCGCCGCCAGCATGTCCCGCGTGACCAGCACCACGCCGCCTTCGCTGCGCAAAAAGCGGCGCGCATCTTCTTCGGCGTCCTCGCCGATCACCATGCCGTCGGGGATGTGGCAGCCGCGGTCGATGATGACCTTGTTGAGCCGCGCACCGCGGCCCACCTGCACGTCGGGCAGCAGCACCGACAGCATCACCTTGGCATGCGAATGCACCCGCACGCCCGAGTACAGCACCGTGCGCCGCACCTCACCCGAGACGATGCAGCCGCCCGAGACCAGCGATTCGATTGCGGTGCCGCGGCGGTCGCCCATGTCGTGCACGAACTTGGCGGGCGGCAGTTGCGGCTGGTAGGTCCAGATGGGCCACTTGGTGTCGTAGAGGTCGAGCTTCGGCACGGTGGCCGTCAGGTCGATGTTGGCGTCCCAGTAGGCGTCCAGCGTGCCCACGTCGCGCCAGTAGGGTTCTTCGCCGTGCAGCGCGCCGACGCAGCTCATGTCGAACGGGTGCGCCACCGCATTGCCGTTGGCCACGGCGCGCGGAATGATGTCCTTGCCGAAGTCGTGCGAGGAGTTCGGGTCGGCCATGTCGCGCTCCAGTTCCTTGAACAGGTAGCGCGCATTGAAGATGTAGATGCCCATGCTGGCCAGCGAGCGGTCGGGCTTGCCGGGCATGGCGGGCGGGTCGGCCGGCTTCTCGACGAAATCGAGGATCTGGCGCCGGTCGTCGATGTGCATCACGCCGAAGGCCGAGGCTTCCTCGCGCGGCACCTCGATGCAGCCCACGGTGCAGTCGCGGCCTTGCTCCACGTGGTCGGCCAGCATCAGCGCGTAGTTCATCTTGTAGACGTGGTCGCCGGCCAGCACCACGACGTAGTCGGCCTTGTAGCTGGCGATGATGTCCTGGTTCTGGTAGACCGCATCGGCGGTGCCGCGGTACCAGCTTTCTTCGTCCACCCGTTGCTGGGCAGGCAGCAGATCCACGAATTCGTTGATCTCGGGCTTCAGGAAGGCCCAACCGCGCTGCAGGTGGCGCATCAGGCTGTGGCTCTTGTACTGCGTGATCACGCCGATGCGGCGGATGCCCGAGTTCAGGCAGTTGGACAGCGCGAAGTCGATGATGCGGAACTTGCCACCGAAGTAGACCCCCGGCTTGGCGCGGCGGTCGGTCAGGTTCTTCAGGCGGCTGCCGCGGCCACCGGCCAGGACGAGTGCGACAGCGCGCTTGGGCAGGTCAAAGTTGCGGGCGGCATCATGGGTAGCCATCGAGGAGTCTCCCGGATCTGTGTTATGGCGATCGTCTGAAACGTGGATGTACTGCTTCTGGAACTTCGAACTGCTACTGAATGGATAAGATGAACACAAGCGCATCGGGCGCTCGGGCGCAGGATAGCGCGGCCATCCGGCCTGTGCACATGTGGCATCTGTCACCGTCCGGCGTTGCGCCCGCGCAGCGCCCGCAAACCATTCCAGCATGAAACCGGGCTGGAATTTTGCAGGCGCTCCCAAAATCGCGGCCTCCTGAGGAGCTCACTCTGATGAAACCCAATACCACCGAAACCGACCTGGCAACTGCCACCGAACGCCACCTGCTGAACACCGTGGGCGTGGCACCCGATCAGGCCGGCGCACCCGAGGTGCTGCAGGCGGTGTCCCAGGCCGTGCGTGAGCAGCTGTCGCAGCGCTGGGTCCGTACCCAGGCCAACGACCGTGCCACCAAGGCGCGGCGCGTGTATTACCTCTCGATGGAGTTCCTGATCGGCCGCACCTTCGGCAACGCCCTGGCCTCGCTGGGGCTGCAGGGCGATGCCGCCGCTGCGGCCGAAAAACACGCCAAGACGCTGGAAGACCTGGCCGCTGGCGAGCCCGATGCGGCGCTGGGCAACGGCGGCCTGGGCCGGCTGGCGGCCTGCTTCCTGGACTCGATGGCCACGCTGGGCCTGCCGTCCTTCGGCTACGGCATCCGCTACGAGTACGGCATGTTCGCCCAGTCCATCCAGGGCGGCCGCCAGGTCGAGCACCCTGATTCGTGGCTGGAAAACGGCACGCCCTGGGAGTTTCCGCGCGCCGGCATCGGCTACCCGGTGTGCTTCGGCGGCTGGGTCGAGCAGCCGGCCCTGCCGGGCGGCAAGGCCCAGTGGCGCCCGGCGGCCGAGGTCAACGCCAAGGCCTACGACATGGTGATCCCCGGCCACGGCACCGACAAGGTGAGCACGCTGCGCCTGTGGAAGGCCGTGGCACCGGCCCACATCGACCTGCATGCCTTCAACTCGGGCGACTACGCCCGCGCGGCCGAGGTCAAGAACCAGTTCGAGAACATCTCGTGGGTGCTGTACCCCAACGACAGCACGCCGGCCGGCCGTGAGCTGCGGTTGCGGCAGGAGTACTTCTTCACCTCGGCGTCCATCCAGGACATCCTGGCGCGCCACCTGGAAGAGCACCCCACGCTGGACAACCTGCACGAGAAGGTGGCCATCCACCTGAACGACACCCACCCCGCCATCGGCGTGGCCGAGTTGATGCGCCTGCTGGTGGACCAGCACGGCATGGCCTGGGAAGCGGCCTGGAAGATCACCCAGCAGACCTTCTCGTACACCAACCACACGCTGATGCCCGAGGCGCTGGAAACCTGGGCCGTCGACCTGATGCACCACGTGCTGCCGCGGCACCTGGACATCATCTTCCGCATCAACCACGAGTTCCTGGCCTTTGCCGCCAGCAAGAAGCCCGACGACGTCGAGTTCCTGCGCCGGTTGTCGCTGGTGAGCGAAGGCGGCGAGAAGCGCGTGCGCATGGCCAACCTGTCCATTGTGGGCAGCCACATGATCAACGGCGTGTCGCAGCTGCATTCCGACCTGCTGGTGCAAACCATCTTCTCGGACTTCGCCTACCTGTGGCCCGAGCGCTTCACCAACATGACCAACGGCGTCACCCCGCGCCGCTGGCTGGCGCAGGCCAACCCCAAGCTCAGCAGCCTGCTCGACCAGACGCTGGGTCAGGGCTGGCGCCTCAACCTGGATGAGCTGGCCAAGCTCAAGACCGCCGGCGACAACAGCAGCTTCCGCATCGCCTTTGCCGAAGCCAAGCAGCACAACAAGTCTCGCCTGGCCGCGCTGATCCACAAGACCATCGGTCTGCAGGTGGACCCCACCAGCCTGTTCGACGTGCAGGTCAAGCGCATCCACGAGTACAAGCGCCAGCTGCTGAACCTGCTGCACGTGATCACCCGCTACCAGGAGATCCTGGACAACCCGAACGGCGACTGGCAGCCGCGCACGGTGATCTTCGCGGGCAAGGCCGCTTCGTCGTACCACATGGCCAAGCAGATCATCCGGCTGATCCACGACGTGGCCGCCGTGATCAACAACGACCGCCGCGTCGGCGACCGGCTGAAGCTGGCCTTCATCCCGAACTACGGCGTCTCGGTGGCCGAGGTCATCATGCCCGGCGCCGAGCTGTCGGAGCAGATCTCCACCGCCGGCACCGAAGCCTCGGGCACCGGCAACATGAAGCTGGCCCTGAACGGTGCGCTGACCATCGGCACGCTGGACGGCGCCAACATCGAGATCGGCCAGGCCGTGGGCGACGACAACATCTTCATCTTCGGCCTGCGCACGCCCGAGGTGGAAGCCCAGCGCCGCGCCGGCTACCAGCCGATGCGCATCTATGAAGAGAACGCGCGCCTGAAGTCGGTGCTGGACGCGATTGCCAGCGGCGCCTTCTCGCCCGACGAGCCCGACCGCTACCGTGGCGTGGTCGATGCGCTGCTGTGGGGCGGCGACCACTACTTCCTGCTGGCCGACTACGACTCGTACGTCAGCACGCAGCTGCAGGTGGACCGCCGCTTCCGCGACCGCGACGCCTGGGCGCGCAGCGCCATCGCCAACGTGGCCGGCATGGGCCCGTTCTCCGCCGACCGCACCATCGGGCAGTACGCCGAGCAGATCTGGCACGTTCAACCGCGCCGCTGAGCCATCGCCCCACCATGTTCACCGATAACGACATCGAGCGGCTGCGCAGTGGCCGCCACGGAGACCCTTTCGCCGTCCTCGGCCGCCATGAAGACACCAGCGGCCCGCAGCCGCGGGTGTGGCTGCGGGTGTGGCTGCCTGGCGCCCAGGCCGTCGGCGTGATCGACATGGCCAGCGGCCAGCCGGCCGGCGTGCTGGCGCCGCTGGCGGCCGAAGGCTTTTTCCAGGGCCAGTTCGCCAGCCTGTCGGCCGACTACCGGCTGCAGGTGCAGTGGCATGGCGGTGCGCAGTCGGTCGTCGACGACCCGTATCGCTTCCCGCTGCTGCTGGGCCAGACGGATGTCTGGCTGCTGGCCGAAGGCACCCACCTGCGCCCGTTCGAGGTGCTGGGCGCGGTGCCGCGCACCGTGCTGGGCGTGGCAGGCACCGCCTTCGCGGTGTGGGCGCCGAATGCGATGCGCGTGAGCGTGGTGGGCGACTTCAACCACTGGAACGGCGCCGCACACCCGATGCGGCTGCGCGCCGAATGCGGCGTGTGGGAGCTGTTCCTGCCCGGCGTGGGGCCTGGCGCACGCTACAAGTTCGAGCTGCTGAGCCGCGACGGCCACCTGCTGCCGCAAAAGGCCGACCCCTACGCGCGTTCGGCCGAGCTGCGGCCGGCCACCGCCAGCGTGGTGGCGCCGATGCCGCCGCTGCAGGCGCCCGCGGCCCCGCGCAAGCTGGCCAATGCGCTGGATGCGCCGGTCAGCATCTACGAGGTGCACCTGGGCTCGTGGAAGCGCCGGCCCGAAGAAGGCAACCGCTGGCTCACCTGGGACGAGCTGGCCGAGCAGCTGCTGCCGTATGCGCAGGACATGGGCTTCACCCACCTGGAGCTGCTGCCCATCAGCGAGCATCCGTTCGACGGCTCCTGGGGCTACCAGCCGGTGGGCCTGTATGCGCCCACGGCGCGCTTCGATGCGCCGGGCGAAGGCCCGGGCGGCTTTGACCGCTTCGTGGCGCGTGCCCATGCCATGGGCCTGGGCATCATCGTCGACTGGGTGCCGGCGCACTTTCCCAGCGACGCGCACGGCCTGGCGCAGTTCGACGGCACGCATCTGTACGAGCATGCCGACCCACGCGAGGGCTACCACCAGGACTGGAACACGCTGATCTACAACTTCGGCCGCGCCGAGGTGCGCAACTTCCTGGTGGGCAATGCCTTGTACTGGCTGGAGCGCCACAACGTCGACGGCCTGCGCGTGGATGCGGTGGCCTCGATGCTGTACCGCGACTACAGCCGCAAGCACGGCGAATGGGTGCCCAACGAGTTCGGCGGCCGCGAGAACCTGGAAGCCATCAGCTTCCTCAAGCGGCTGAACGAGGTGGTGGGCGTGGAACGCCCGCAGGGCATCACCATCGCCGAAGAATCCACGGCCTTCCCGGCGGTGTCGCGGCCGGTGTACGCCGGCGGCCTGGGCTTTCACTACAAGTGGAACATGGGCTGGATGCACGACACGCTGCACTACTTCGGCCGTGATCCGCTGTACCGCAAGTACCACCATGGCGAGGTGACCTTCAGCCTGGTGTACGCCTTCAACGAGAACTTCGTGCTGCCGCTCTCGCACGACGAGGTGGTGCACGGCAAGGGCTCCATCCTGGCGCGCATGCCCGGCGACCGTTGGCAGCAGTTCGCCAACCTGCGCTCGTACTACGGCTTCATGTTCGGCCACCCGGGCAAGAAGCTGCTGTTCATGGGCTGCGAGTTCGGCCAGCAGCGCGAGTGGAACCATGAAGCCAGCCTCGACTGGCACCTGCTGGACGACCCGCTGCACCGCGGCGTGCAAAGCCTGGTGCGCGACCTCAACCGCCTGTATGCCACCACGCCCGCGCTGCACCAGCGCGACTTCACCGGCGACGGCTTCGAGTGGCTGGACCACCACGACGCCGAGCATTCGGTGCTGAGCTTCGTGCGCCGCGACGCCAATGGCGACTTCATCGTCGTGGTGTGCAACTTCACCCCCACGGTGCACCACGGCTGGCGCCTGGGCGTGCCGGCGCCGGGCGAATACCGCGAGGTGCTCAACACCGATGCCGCGGCCTATGGTGGCAGCAACGTCGGCACGCCGTTGGGCGCCGCCACCGCGGAGCCGGTGCCCTGGCATGGCCGGGAGCATTCGGTGCAGCTCACGCTGCCGCCGCTGGCCACCGTCTTCCTGAAGCTGTCTGCTTGATGACCGACACCTCCTTCGCTGCCCTGCAACCCGGCCGCCCCTGGCCGATGGGCGCCACCGCCGATGCAGACGGCGTCAACTTCGCGGTGGCTTCGGCCCATGCCGAGGCGATGACGCTCTGCCTGTTCGACGAGACTGGCCGCACCGAACTGGCCCGGCTGCCGCTGCCCGCCCGCAGCGGCGACGTGTGGCACGGCTGGCTGCCGGGCGCGGCGCCGGGGCTGGTGTACGGCTTTCGCGCGCACGGGCCGTGGCAGCCGGCGGCGGGCCATCGCTTCAACGAACGCAAGCTGCTGCTCGACCCCTGGGCCCGCGAGATCGTCGGCCGCCATGAATGGCGGCCCGAGCACACCGGCGCCGACCCGCGCGACAACGCCGAGCATGCACTCAAGGCCCGCGTGGTGCCGGCCGCCGAAGGCTTCGAGTGGGCCGGCGACCAGCCGCTGCGCACGCCGCTGGCCGACACCGTGCTGTACGAACTGCACGTCAAGGGCTTCACCCGCCAGCACCCCGGCGTGCCGGAGGCGCTGCGCGGCACTTACGCCGGTCTGGCCAGCGACGCGGCCATCGCCCACTTCAAGCGGTTGGGCATCACCGCCGTCAGCCTGCTGCCGGTGCACCAGCACATCGACGAAGAGCGGCTGGTGGCGATGGGCCTGTCCAACTACTGGGGCTACAACACCATCGGCTTTTTTGCGCCCGAGCCCAGCTATGCGGCCGGCGCGGACGCGCGGCGCGAGTTCCGGCAGATGGTGCAGCGCCTGCATGCCGCAGGCATCGAGGTCATCCTGGACGTGGTGTTCAACCACAGCGCCGAGACCGACGAGCACGGCCCCACGCTGAGCTTCCGCGGCCTGGACAACGCCGGCTGGTACCGCCTGCGGCACGAAAGCCGGGCGCTCTACGAGAACGACACCGGCTGCGGCAACACACTGGACATCCGCCAGCCGCGCGTGCTGCAGCTGGTGCTGGACAGCCTGCGCTACTGGGTGGGCGAGATGCACGTCGACGGCTTCCGCTTCGACCTGGCGCCGGTGCTGGGCCGAGGCCATCAGGGCTTCGACCGCGATGGCGCCTTCTTCATGGCGCTGCGGCAGGACCCGTTGCTGCAGGGCGTGAAGCTGATTGCTGAACCCTGGGACATCGGGCCCGGCGGCTACCAGCTGGGCCAGTTTCCGGCCGGCTGGCTGGAGTGGAACGACAAGTTCCGCGACACCATGCGCGCCTTCTGGCTGGGCCATCCGGCGCACCGCGGCGATTTCGCGCGGCGCCTGGCCGGCTCGGCCGAGCTGTTCCACCAGCGGGGCAGGGCGCCGGGCGAGGGCGTGAACTACGTGGTCTCGCACGACGGCTTCACGCTGCGCGATCTGCTCACCTACGAGCAGCGGCGCAACCAGGCCAACGGCGAAGACAACCGCGACGGCCACGGCCACAACCTGGGCTGGAACTGCGGCCACGAAGGCGAGACCAACGACGCGGCCGTGCAAACCACCCGCGCCCGCCTGGCGCGCGCGCTGCTGGCCACCGTGCTGCTGAGCCAGGGCACGCCGATGATCGCGGCGGGCGACGAGCTGGGCCACACGCAGGACGGCAACAACAACCCCTACTGCCAGGACAACGCCACCACCTGGATCGACTGGGCGTCGGCCGACGAGCCGCTGATCGACTTCACCGCGCGGCTCATCCGCCTGCGGCGCGAGTTGCTGCCGCTGGGCGAACGCTGGTACAGCGGCTTCCCGGACGCCGAGGGCCTGCCCGACCTGGCCTGGTTCGGGCCCGATGGCCGGCCGCTGGGCGCCGCGCAGTGGCACGACGCCGAGGCCCGCACGCTGGGCGCCTTCATCGGCAGCCCGGGCCGGGCCGCTGGCCCGCTGCTGCTGCTGGTCAACGCGCAGGCCGAGGACACCGGCTTTCTGCTGCCCGAGCCGGGCACCACGCAGGCCGCCTGGCAGCTGCTGCTGGACACCGCCGCGCAGCCGGGCACGCAGCCTGCCCCGGCGACCACCGTGCCGGCCGGTGCGTGGGTCACGGTGCCTGGCCGCAGCCTGGTGCTGCTGGCCAGCGCCTGAGCGGCCTCGCCGGTCCCTGCGCCGCCCCTTCAACCTGCTGTCCACCGCTCCAAGATGCGCCTTCCCCGACTCTCCGGTGTTCTTCTCCACCCCACCTCGCTGCCCGGCCCGCACGGCAGCGGCGACCTGGGGCCCGCGGCCCGGCACTTCGTCGACTGGCTGCACGATGCCGGCCAGTCGATCTGGCAGATCCTGCCGCTGGGGGGCATCGGCCCGGGCAACTCGCCCTACATGAGCAGCAGCGCCTTCGCCGGCAACCTGCTGCTGATCGACCTGGACGAGCTGCGCCAGCTTGGCTGGCTGACGGAAGCCGACCTGACGCCGGACACGCCGTTCGATCCGCGCCGCATCGACTTCGAGGCGCTGGTGCCGTACCGCATGTCGCGCCTGGCCCGCGCAGCACGCCACTTCGCTGCCGCTCCCGGCGTGCATGCCGCGGCGCTGGCGAAGTTCCGAACCGAGCAGGCCAGCTGGCTGCCCGACTACGCGCTCTTCATGGCGCTGTGGGAACACCACGGCTTCATCGACTGGACCGAATGGCCGGCACCGCTGGCGCGCCGGGAGGCCGAGGCACTGGCACAGGCGCGTGAACGCCACGCCGAGCGCATCGCCTTCTACGAGTTCTGCCAGTGGAGCTTCTTCCGCCAGTGGAAGGCGCTGCGTGTTTATGCCAACGAGCGCGGCGTGCAGATCATGGGCGACGCGCCCATCTTCATCGCCCACCAGAGCGCCGAGGTGTGGGCGCGGCAGGAGCTGTTCGAGCTGGATGCGCAGGGTCGGCCCACCGTGGTGGCCGGTGTGCCGCCCGACTTCTTCAGCGAGACCGGCCAGCGCTGGGGCAACCCGCTGTACCGCTGGAGTGCCCATGCAGCCGAGGGCTACGCCTGGTGGACCGAGCGCATCCGCCGCATCTTCGAGATGACCGACCTGGTGCGCATCGACCACTTCCGCGGCTTTGCCGGCTACTGGGAGATTCCGGCCGATGAGCCCACCGCCATCAAGGGCCAGTGGAAGCCGGGCCCGGGGGGCGCGCTGTTCGAGGCCGTTGCCGCCGCGCTGGGCCCGCTGCCCATCGTGGCCGAGGACCTGGGCGTGATCACACCCGATGTGGTGGCCCTGCGCCAGCGCTTCAAGTTTCCGGGCATGCTGATCCTGCAGTTCGCCTTCGGCGGGCCCAGCGACAACACCTACCTGCCGCACAACCACACGGCCGACAGCGTGGTGTACACCGGCACCCACGACAACAACACCACGCTGGGCTGGTGGCAGGCCGCCAGCGACGGTGAGCGCCACCACGCACGCAGCTATCTGGCCACCGACGACGCCCACATCCTGCCCGCGATGCTGCGCGCCGCGGCCGCCTCGGTGGCCGACACTGCCATCTTCCCGATGCAGGACGTGCTGGGGCTGGGGGCCGAGGCGCGCATGAACGTGCCGGGGGTCGGCGACGGCTCCTGGACCTGGCGCTTCGACTGGAACCAGGTGCGGCCCGAGCATGCACGCGCCCTGCATGAACTCAGCCGTCAGTTCGGCCGCCTGCGCAGCTCGCCGCAACCGAAGCGTTGAGGCCCGCTCGGCCCTAGACTGCAGGCGCCTTCCACCTCAAGGAGCTTGACGATGTCGCTGAGTCCCTTTCGCCGGCGCGGCCCGGCGCTGTTCGTGGCCGCGGCAGGCCTGACCTGGGCCTTGCTGTCGCCGGTGCACGCGCAGACGCTGCGCTGGGCAGCTGCCGGTGACCCGCTGACGCTGGACCCTTATGCGCAAAACGAGCTGCTGACCAACAGCATCAACGGCCAGGTGTATGAGTTCCTGGTGGCACGCGACAAGCAGCTGGAGATCGTTCCGCAGCTGGCCACCGAATGGAAGCAGGACGGCCCGATGAAGTGGGTCTTCAAGCTGCGGCCCAACGTCAAGTTCCATGACGGCCGGCCCTTCACCGCCGACGACGTGGTGTTCTCGGTGGAGCGGGCCAAGCAGCCCACCTCGCAGATCGCGGTGTATGCCAACGCGCTGGGCACGGTGCGCAAGATCGACGACCTGACGGTGGAGTTCACCACGCCGCAGTTCGAGCCCATCTTCCTGCAGAAGCTCAACACGGTCTACATGATGAGCAAGGGCTGGGCGGAGCAGAACAACGCCACCGTCACGCAGAACTTTGCCGCCAAGGAAGAGCATTACGCCGCCCGCAATGCCAACGGCACCGGGCCCTTCATGCTCGTCAGCCGTGCCCCGGGCGTGAAGACGGTCTACAAGCGCAACCCCAACTACTGGGGCCGCATCGAAGGCAACGTGCAGGACGTGGTGTTCACGCCCATCGGTAGCGGCGCCACCCGCACCGCGGCGCTGATCTCGGGCGAGCTGGACTTCATGCTCGACCCGCCCCCTACCGACGTGGAGCGACTGCGCCGCACGCCGGGCGTGAAGATCATCGACGGGCCCGAGAACCGCATCATCTTCATCGGCATGGACCAGGGCCGCGACGAGCTGCTGTACAGCAGCGTCAAGGGCAAGAACCCGCTGAAGGACCTGCGGGTGCGCAAGGCGCTGTACCACGCCATCGACATCGAGACGATCAAGACCAAGCTGATGAACGGCCAGGCCGTGCCCAGCGGCGCGCTGGTCACCTCACCGCTGGGCACGCTGGGCGACCCCGACGTGCAGCGCCGCCTGCCCTACGACGTGGAGCTGGCCAAGAAGCTGATGGCCGAGGCCGGTTACCCCGACGGCTTCGAGATCACCTTCGACACGCCCAACGACCGCTACATCAACGACGAGCGCATTGCGATCACGCTGGCTTCGCAGTGGGCGCGGATCGGCGTCAAGGTGCGGGTGAACGCGCAGACCAAGTCGCTGTTCTTCAACAAGGTGGAGAAGCTCGACACCTCGATGTACCTGTTTGGCTGGGGTGGTTCGATCACCGACCCGGAGACTACTTTCACGCCCATCTACCGCAACCGCGGCGCCAAGGGCGTGGGCGAATACAACCGGGGCAACTACAAGGACGACGAGCTGGACGCGCTGGCCGCGGCCTCCAGCAAGGAGCAGGACCCGGCCAAGCGCCGTCAGCTGATCCGCCAGACCTTCCTGCGCCACAACGAGCAGGTGCGGCACATCCCGCTGCACTGGCAGATGATTCCGTGGGCGGCCCGCCCCGGCGTGGAGGTGGTGCACCGCGCCGACAACTGGCTGGAGTGGCGCTGGGTGACCGTGGGCAAGCCCTGAGAGACTGCGCCAGACGCGGCGCAGGCGGTTCAGCCTTTTTTGGCCGCCACCGCCGCGCCGATCTCGGCCAGCAGCGAGTCCATCTCTTCCACCTCGAAGGGCTTGGGCAGCGAACGGACGGTGTCGCCCAGGGTCTCCAGCCCGCGGGTGAGGGCGTAGCCGGAAGACAGCACCACCCAGGTGCCGGGCCGCTGCGTGAGCACCGCGCGGGCCAGGTCCACGCCGGACATGGTGGGCAGGCTCACGTCGGTGATGACGACGTCGCAGGGTTGCTGCTCGAAGGCGGCCAGGGCGGCTTCGGCGGTGGCGAACGAGGTGACGATGCGGTCGTCGGCTTCGAGCAGCAGCCCGATCGTTTCGCGCAACTCCTCGTTGTCTTCGACGTAGTAGATCTGCAGCGCAGTCATGGGGGTAGGGCCCGGTGGCGGGCAGGGACGGCTTGACAACCCCGGGTTGTAGCACGCCGCCGGGTCACCGGGGCGTCCTAGGCCTGCTGCGCAGGCGTCTAGCAGCGGGGCAGGCCGGGCAGGTCGGCGCCCCGTCCGCAGGCGCGGGCGCGGCCGGAAGGGGTCAGCTGCACCTCGGCGCTGCGCTCGCCCACGCTCAGCCGGGCCACCACGCCGGGCGCGGCACGGCCCATCCGGGCATCGAAGACGGCATGTGTCCGTTCGGTGGTCAGCTGCACGTCGGGGTGCGCCTGGGCATCGCCACGGCGCAGGGCGCAGGCGGCCGGGGTGGCTGCCGCAGGCTGCTGGCAGTCGCAGTCCGGAGCCAGGCTGATGGCATAGCACCACTGCGGGCCGCCACGCAGGCTCACATGCATGTCGCGGCCGCCCTGCACCGCGTCGAAGCGCGCCTGCTGCAGCTCGGCCGCCAGTTGTTCGGAGGCAGCGGCCAGCCGCTGGCGGGCGCTCAGGTCGGCGTAGGAGGGCATGCCCACGGCCGCGAGCAGGGCCACGATGCCGACCACCAGCAGCAGCTCAACGAGGGTGAAGCCGCGGGAGCGCATGGCGGTGGGCGCAGCCTCAGTCGAGCGCGAGCAGGCGCCGCCGTTTCTGCGTCTGATCGATGTAGCGCTGCAGCGCGCGCTGGGCCTCGCCGTTCAGGCCGCTGAGGGAGCAGCCCAGTCGCAGGCCGCCGCTTTGCGGGTTGAGCGAGGTGACGTGGTGCAGTTGCAGCGTGGCGTCGAAACGCGTGTGCGCATCGAGCTCGATGCGCGTGCCCTGCAGCCGCACGCCGGGGGGCAGCGGCGGCACGTCGTCCGGCAGGAAGATGGCGCAGCCGGTCAGGCTGACGTCCAGCACCCGCAGCGACAGCTGCATGTCGGGCAGGCTGGGATGGCGCAGGTAGGCGGCAGGCGTGTTGCGGGCCACCGGACGCACCCGGTAGCTGTTGCGGCGCTGGAAGCGGAACAGCTCGGTGGGCATCAGCGCTTGCAGTGCGCAGGCGCGGTGGCCGTGCACCAGCAGCAGTTGCTGCAGGTCGAACTGCAGCTTCACGTTGTCCAGGTAGCCCACCACCGTGGCCTCGCCGGCATCCACCAGGGCCTGCAGCTGCGGGTCGGTGGCGGTGGCGCTGAAGCTGATCTTGCCGGCGGCGGTGTCCACCGTCCACACGGTGGTGGTGTAGGCACTGCCGTCGGGTGCGCTCAGGTGCACGGTGGCACCTTCGTCCATCAGCTCGCGCAGCAGCGCGGCCACTTCCTCGGGCGATCCGACACGGAAGTTGTCGCGGTCGTCGCCGCTGAGGGCGTCGAGCGGCGCGGGCTGGGTATCGGACGAGAAGGCGGACGACATGGCGGGCTCAGCCTTCAATGCAAGGTCTGCGACTGGCCCGACATCAGGTGGTCGAGATCTTCGATCCAGGGTTCGGCCAGCACACGGATCTCGGCGTCGTTGACCAGGATGCGCTGCATGATGCGGGTCTTGAGCTGCATCGATTCAGGGGGCAGCTTCTCGCTGCGGGCCGCATGCTTGAGCTGGGAGATCAGCAGCACGCAGGCGCCTTCGAGCTTGAGCACCTGGTCCCAGTTGCCCGCCCGCGCCGCTTCGAGCATGTCGGCGCTGGCCCGCTCGATGGCTTCGTAGTAGGCGAGCAGCTTGTCGTTCATGGTGAGTGCGGCGTGCCGCCGATCGCAGGTATGGAGAGTCATCGGGCCGTCGAAGCCGCGGTGGTGGCCTGCGGTGCGATCGACGCCCAGGCGTCACGCAGAGGCTCGATCAGGCGGCGGCATTCTTGAAGCGCCTGGTCGTCGTTGCGCAGGTTCGCCTGCGTCAGCCGCAGCGTGACGTAGGCATACAAGTCGTTCAGGTCGGCCGCCAGATCGCCGCCGGCCTCGAGGTTCAGGCCCGCCTTCAGCCCCTCTTCGATGATGCGTGCGGCCCGGACGATCTCGCGGCCCTTGCGTTCGATGTCGCCGGCCTGCAGCGCGCCACGCGCCTGGGCCACGGCATCCATGAAACCGTCGAACAGCATGGCCACCAGTCGGTGCGGGTCGGCCGATTCCACGCTCGTGTTCACACCGACGGTGCGGTACATGTTGGCGAAGGAGTGGGCGTGACCGAAGGGCGAAGCGGCGTGCGGGGCGTACATGATGCTGGTGGACGTTGGCTGCTGCGATGAGCTGTTATCGGCGCCCGCGTCGGGTGACTTGAACATGTGGGCGGGGGGAATAAGCGCCTACTTTCAATCTTTGCCAGGCTGCCCGTCAGGCCTTGTTCCAGGCTTCGATCTGGTTGGTGATGTAGGTGTTCAACGCTGTCAGGCTGGACATCTTGGTGTCCAGCGCCGCGTACTGCGCGCGCAGCCGCTTCTCGACGTCGGCCACCCGGGCTTCGGCCTTGCTGGTCTCGGTGTCGTTGCGGCTCAGGCTCTGATTCAAGCTTTCAGTGCGGCTGGTCAGCGCGCCTTGCACGCTCAGCACCGAGTCGCTGAACTTGCGCAACTGGGTGCCGATGCCGCTGCGGCTGCTGTTCGTCAGGTCGGTGGCGGTGAACAGCTTGCGCACCTCGCCCATGTTGGACTTGAGCGCGGTGTCGAACTTGGTGTTGTCCACCGCCAGGGTGCCATCGGCCTGGAGCGTCACGCCCACCGACGACAAGGTTTGGTACACCGACGAGGCAGGCGTGCTGGCGCCCACCAGGTTGCGCAACTGGCGCTGCAGCGACACCGCGGTGCTGTCCCCCTGCAGCGCGCCGGCCGTCTGGGAGTCCGCGTCGTACTTGGTCTGGGTCGACAGCAGCGTGGCCAGGCTGTTGTAGGCCTCGGTGAAGGTGGTCAGCGCCTTCTTGATCTTGTCGGTGTCGGCACTGATGCTCACGCTCACCGCGCTGGTGGTCTTGGCGCCCAGCGTCAGCGTCACGCCCTCCACCACATTGCTCAGCGTGTTGCTGGCCGAGCTCACCGGCAGGCCGTTGATGGTGGCCTGCGCGTTGCTGCCCGACTGGCGCAGCGTGGTGGCCGATGTGGCGTTGGGTGGGTCGTAGGCGAGAGCGGACAAGCCGGTGTTGTCGGTGTTGGTGCCGTCGCCATCGGTGGCGGTGATGCGAAATCCATTGTCCGTGCCGGTGTCACGCGAGTTGATCACCAGCCGCGCACCGCTCGCGTCGTTGAGGATGGAGGCATTGACGCCCGAGCCCAGTGCATTGATCTTGTCGCGCAGCGTGGTCAGCGTGTCGGCGGCGGTCACCTCCACGCTCAGCGTTTTGTTGCTGCTGTTGGCGGTGAAGGTGGTGTTGTCGCTGTTCCAGTTGCCGATGTCGATCTTGAGCGTGCCGCTGCCCACCGACGAGGTGGCCGAGGTGTACGACTTGCTCGAGATGGACTGCGCGGTGGCCAGCGCCTGCACTTCCACCGCGTAGTTGCCAGCGCTGGCGCCGGTGCTGGTGGTGGCTGAGACGGCGCTGCTGTTGCTGCTGCTGCCGTTCATCGCATTCCAGGTGCCGATGCCTGCCAGCGTGACGGCCGCGGACTGGAAAGACGACATCGCCGAGGTGAGCGCGCCGAAGGCTGAGATCTTGGCATTGATGCCGGCCGCCTTGGTCTGCAGGGATTCGACCGGCCTGTTCTCGACCTTCATCAGGCTGGTGATGATGTCCTCGACGTTCAGACCGCTGCCGATGCCAAGTGAGGTGACCGATGCCATGGTGTGTTTCCCTGTTTAAAGCGTGCCCGCCATGGCACGCGGCCGGCGCTGTGGCCGGCCTTTCGTAATTCGGTCATCCCCGCCCGGACTTGAACGCGGGGATGTAAGGCTTCGTCAACCCTGCAGCAGCTGCAGCACCTGCTGCGGCAGCTGGTTGGCCTGGGCCACCATCGCGGTGCCGGCCTGCTGCAGGATCTGGGCGCGAGACAGGTTGGCGGTTTCGGCCGCGAAGTCGGCGTCCATGATCCGGCCGCGTGCGGCCGAGGTGTTTTCGCCCTGGGTCATGATGTTGGCCACCGCGCTTTCGAAGCGGCTTTGCACCGCACCCAGCGTGGCGCGGGCGCCGTTGATCTGCACCAGTGCGTCGTCGATCTGCTTCATCGCCAGCCAGGCATCTTCGGGCGTGGCGATGGTCAGCGCGTCGATGCCGGCCATGGACGTGCTGTTGCCGGCGGCAATGCTGGCGGTGGAGATGCCGGTGACGGCGGCGGAGAAGCCGGTCAGCGAGATGGCGACGCTGCTGCCGGCGGTGTCCAGCTTGTCCGAGCGCAGCTCGACGTCGAAGATGCCGGGCGAGCTCTGCTTCAGGAAGGCGGTGAGGCCGGTGTCCGAGGTCAGGCGGTTGATGGCTTCCACCACCTGGCCCAGGCGCTCTTCGCCGGTGCGGGCGGTGGCCAGGTTGGCCAGCGAGAAAGACACGCCGCTGACCGTCACCGCCAGCGATCCGTCGGTCACCGCCGCCAGCGAGGTGATGCCGCCTGCCGATACGCCCACCTGGCTGGTGGAGCCGTACACCACCTTGGACAGGCCGGTGGCCGAGGCATTGGTCAGCGCGGCGACCGTGATCACCTCACCCGAGTTGGCGCCCACCTGGAAGGTGGCCGCCGAGAAGCTGCCGTCCAGCAGCTTGGTGCCGTTGAAGCCGGTCTGCTTGGCCACGCGGTCGATTTCATCGCGCAGCTGCGACACCTCGGCCTGCAGCGCGTCGCGGTCTTGCGAGCTGTTGGTGGCGTTGGACGACTGCACCGCCAGCTCACGCATGCGTTGCAGCATGTCGCCGATCTTGCCCAGCGCGCCTTCGGCCGTCTGCGCCAGCGAGATGCCGTCGTTGGCATTGCGGGCTGCCACGCCGAGGCCGCGCACCTGGGTGTTCATGCGCTCGGCGATGGCCAGGCCGGCGGCATCGTCCTTGGCGCTGTTGACCCGCACGCCCGACGACAGCCGTTGCATCGACGTCTGCAGGCTGCTTTGCGAAGCGTTCAGATTCCGCTGGGCATTCAGCGAAGCGATGTTGGTGTTGATGGTCTGCGGCATCAGGCTCTCCAGTAAGGCGGCCCATGGATGGATGCCGGCTTGAGAGGGCCGCGATCACCGTGGGACGTGCCCATTGTTCAATCGCCGCAAGAGGGACGAAGCCGCGAAGAGCAACGCAAACGGACCCCAGTTTCCAACGGAAACGCCCCGCGGCGCGAGGCCTGCGGGGCGTTGGAAGGTGAGGGCGGCGGCCCCAGAGGCGGGCCGCCAGACTGCGGGCGATCAGCCCAGCAGCTGCAGCACCTGCTGGGGCAGCTGGTTGGCTTGGGCCACCATCGCGGTGCCGGCCTGCTGCAGGATCTGCGCCTTCGACAGGTTGGCGGTTTCCGCCGCGAAGTCGGCGTCCACGATGCGGCCGCGGGCCGCCGAGGTGTTCTCGGCCTGCGTCTGGATGTTGGAGACCGCGTTCTCGAACCGGCTTTGCACCGCACCCAGGCCGGCGCGGGCGCCGTTGATCTGGGTCAGGGCATCGTCGATCTGCTTCATCGCCAGCCAGGCATCCTTCGACGTGCTGATCGACAGCTTGTCGATGCCGGCGATGGAGGTGCCGCTGCCGGCGGTGATGCTGGCCGTGGACACGCCGGTGGTGGCGGCGGAGAAGCCGGTCAGGCTGATGGCCACCGCGGCGCCCGACGAGTCGAGCTTGTCCGAGCGGAAGTCCATCGTGTAGCTGTTGTCCGTTTCCTTCTTCAGGAAGGCGGTCAGGCCGGTGTCCGAGGTCAGGCGGTTGATGGCTTCCACCACCTGGCCCAGGCGTTCTTCCGCGGTGCGGGCGGTCGACAGGTTGCCCAGCGAGAAGGACACGCCGCTCACCTGCACGGCCAGCGAGCCGTTGGTGATCTCGGTCAGCGTGGTCAGCGCGCCGGTGGAGATGTTGGTCGAGCTGGCCGAGCCGTAGACCACGCTCGACAGGCCGCTGGCCGACGAATTGGTGATCGCGGCGATCGAGATGACCTGGCCCGAGTTGGCGCCGACCTGGAAGTTGCCGGCGGCGAAGGAGCCGTCCAGCAGCTTCTTGCCGTTGAAGCTGGTGTTCTTGGCGACGCGGTCGATTTCATCGCGCAGCTGCACGACTTCGGCCTGCAGGGCCGAGCGGTCTGTGTCGCTGTTGGTGGCGTTGGCCGACTGCACCGCCAGTTCACGCATGCGTTGCAGCATGTCGCCCACCTTGCCCAGCGCGCCTTCAGCGGTCTGCGCCAGCGAGATGCCGTCGTTGGCATTGCGGGCGGCCACGCTCAGGCCGCGGGTCTGGGCATTCATGCGCTCGGCGATGGCCAGACCGGCCGCATCGTCCTTGGCGCTGTTGACGCGAACGCCCGAGGAGAGGCGCTGCATCGAGGTGGTGAGGCTGCTCTGCGACGCGTTCAGGTTGCGTTGCGCCGTCAGGGAAGTGACGTTGGTGTTGATGGTCATGGCCATGGGGACACACTCCTAATGATGATGAGATCCCGGCGCTGGCGCCGGATTTGCCTCGTCTGGCGGAGGAGACCTCCATCAGCCGTGCCGGCTGCCTGCCGATATCCAGCAGTGGTCTGCTGGACACCTGCCGAAGGCCAGGCGGTGCCCGCCAATCCCTCCCGTGCCGCGCCTTCCTTGTGTTTGGCGACTGCCCGAGAGGTCTTTCGGGTCTCTCAGCACCTTGTCAAGCGCTGATGGAAGCCTTATCGGACCCCGTTTCCTCGGACTTAAGCCCCGGCGTGAAGAAGAGTTGTAAATAGCCTGCAAGCACGTCGCTGTTTGTGGTAACCCATTTGCGGGGGGTCGGTAGTCTTGACGGCTCATATAGAAGAGATGGATCCGACGCCATGCTTGCTCGCCACGCCCGCCGCCGCACCGCCCCTCCCGCCCGCCCGGTGCCGGCTTCCGCCGTGCCGGCCGGCGCCGATACGCTGGAGAACTGGCAGCGCGCCGAGTCCACGCTGGCCCGCATGACGCAGCATCCGCGCTTCGGTGTGGAGCAGTGGCTGGCGCTGGGCGCCGCCCGCCACCACCTGGGCGACATCCCCGGCATGGCCGAGGCGGCGCAGCGCGCCTATGCGCTGGAGCCCGACAACCTGAAGGTGGTGCACCAGCTCACCACCGCGTTCATGCGCCAGAACCGCTTTGCCGAGGCGCTGCCGCTGTTCGAGGCCCATGCCACGGGCGAGGCGCGGCAGCACTACCAGTTCGTCAGCAACCACGCCACCACGCTGGCCGAGCTGCGCCGCCACGAGGAGGCGGTGCCCATCTACCTGGAAGCGATGGTGCTGTGCGTGCGCGACCCGGCCATCCACATGAAGCTGGGCCTGTCGCTCAAGGAAATGAAGCTGTTCGAGGAGGCGGCCGAGAGCTTCCTGACTGCGGTGACGCTGGAGCCCGGGCGCTTCGCCGCCCAGGTGATGGTGCTGCACCTGCGGCAGTACGCCTGTGCCTGGCGGCAGTACCAGCAGGACAAGGACCAGCTGGTCAAGACCCTGTCCGAGATCGAGATCGATCCCTTCAGCACCAAGGGCGAAGGGGCGGTGTGGGCGCTGACCGCGCTGGACGTGCCGCCGCCGCTGTTCTTGAAGGCGGCGCGCCAGGTGGCGGTGCGCTGCGCCGTCGGTGCCAAGCCGTTGCCGCGCCGGCCCATGCCGGCGCCGGGCAGCCGCCGCATCCGCATCGGCTATGTGTCGTCCGACTTCTACAGCCACGCCACCACGCTGCTGATGGTGGAAGCGCTGGAAAAGCGCGACACCGAGCGCTTCGAGGTCACGCTCTATTCGCACAGCCGTGACGACAACTCCCAGGTGCAGCACCGCATCCGCAGCGCCTGTGAGCGCTTCGTGGACATGAACGCGATGTCGGCGGCCGAAATGGCCCAGCGCATCCATGACGACGAGATCGACATTCTGGTGGACCTGAAGGGCCAGACCTTCGAGAACCGGCTGGGCGTGTTCGCCTACCGGCCCGCGCCCATCCAGGTGGCCTGGCTGGGCTTTCCGGGCACCTGCGGCGCCGACTACATGGACTACATCATCGGCGACCCGCAGGTGACGCCGTTGGCGCATGCGGCCCACTACAGCGAGCACATCGCCCAGTTGCCCGGCTGCTACCAGCCCAACGACAGCCGGCGCCAGCGGCCCGAGCCGCACCGGCGCCTGCAATGGGGCCTGCCGGAAGACAAGATCATTCTGGGCAACTTCAACCAGAGCTTCAAGCTCACGCCCGAGACCTTCGACGCCTGGGCGCGCATCCTGCACGCGGTGCCCGAGAGCATGCTGTGGATGCTGGCCGACAACCACCAGGCGATGAAGAATATCGAGCGCGAGGCCGAGGCCCGCGGCCTGGGCAAGGACCGCATCCGATTTGCGCCGCGGGTGGGCAACGACGAGCACCTGGCCCGTTTGCCGCTGGTCGACTTCATGCTGGACAACTGGCCCTGCAACGCCCACACCACCGCCAGCGATGCGCTGTGGATGGGGGTGCCGGTGCTGACCCTGATGGGCGACAGCTTTGCCTCCCGCGTGGCCGGCAGCCTGCTGCACAGCGTGGGTCTGCCCGAGCTGGCCTGCACCACGCTGCAGCAGTATGAGCAGACCGCCATCGCGCTGATGCGCGACCGCGAGGCCTTGCAGGCTATCCGCCAGCACCTGATAGAAGGCCGGGACAGCTTCGACCTTTTCAGCGGCGAGCGTTTCGCCCGCGACCTGGAGGCGCTGTACGAGCGCATGGTCGAGCGCGACCGGCAGGGGCTGCCGCCGGCTGCCTTGGCCGCCTGAGCACTGCGTCCGCGGCGGGCTTCGGTTACGCTCGCTGAATGAACGAAACGGTACATTCCGCGCGCCGGGGCACCGCGGCGTCCCGGAAGAAGGCCGCCGCCACCGCCGGCGCGCCGCGCACCAACGACCCCGACCGCACGATGGCGGACATCATCGAGGTGGCCACCCACGAGTTCTCGGAGAAGGGGCTGGCGGGGGCCCGCATCGACGACATCGCCGAAGCCATGCGCACCAGCAAGCGCATGATCTATTACTACTTCGGCAGCAAGGAAGGCCTGTACCTGGCCGTGCTGGAGGCGGCCTACAGCCGCATCCGCCGCATCGAGGCGGGGCTGCATCTGCAGGATCTGGCGCCCGAGGCCGCGCTGCGCAAGCTGGTGGCCTTCACCTTCGACTACCAGGCCGAGAACCCCGACTTCATCCGCCTGGTGATGAACGAGAACATCCACCGCGGCGAGTTCCTGGCGCAGAGCAAGACCATCCAGCAGCTCAACGTGCCCGCCATCGACGCGGTGGGCGAGATCTACGACCGCGGCGTGCGCGAGGGCGTGTTCCGCCCCGGCATCGACCCCGTGTCGCTGCACATGGCCATCGCCGCGCCGTGCTTCTTCAACGTGGCCAACCGCCACACCTTTGGCCTCATCTTCAAGATCGACTTCGACGACGCGGCCGCCACCGCGGCACGGCGCGAGGCCATCGTCGAGATGATCGTGCGCTTCGTGAAGGCCTGACGTGAAGGCCTGAGGCGGCGAAGCAAAATGCCCGCATGACGTCTCCCACCACCGTTCAGCTCGTCGGCGCCGGGCTCTTTCTCATCGCGCTCGTCCATACCTTCTCCACCACCCTGTTCCAGCGCCTCGCGCACCGCTACCCACGGCATGAGGGCAGCCTGCACCTGCTGGGCGAGGTGGAGGTGGTGTTCGGCTTCTGGGCGCTGGTGCTGGTGCTGTTCATGTTCGCCACGCAGGGCAAGGCCTTCGCCACCGAGTATGTGGACAGCCGCAATTTCACCGAGCCGCTGTTCGTCTTCGCCATCATGGTGGTGGCCGGCAGCCGGCCCATCCTGCAGCTGTCGATGGCGGGCGTGCGCGGCCTCGCGCGGCTGCTGCCGCTGCCGCGGCGGCTGGCCATCTACTTTCTGGCGCTGTCGGTGCTGCCGCTGCTGGGCTCCTTCATCACCGAGCCGGCGGCGATGACGCTGGCCGCGATGATGCTGCGCGACCGCATCTTCACCGCGCCGGTGTCGCAGCGGGTCAAGTACGCCACCATCGGCGTTCTGTTCGTCAACGTGTCCATCGGTGGCACGCTCACCTCGTTCGCGGCGCCGCCGGTGCTGATGGTGGCCGCCAAGTGGAACTGGGACATGGTCTACATGCTCACTCACTTCGGCTGGCGCTCGGCCATCGCCGTCACCGTCAATGCCGCCGTGGTCACCCTGCTGTTCGGCCGCCAGATCTTGGCCCAGGGCAGCGACGGCGGCACCGATGCCCGGCAGCCGGTGCCGGCCTCGGCCATGGTGGTGTGCGCGCTGTTCCTGGCGGGCGTGGTGGCGTTCTCGCACCATCCGGCGGTGTTCCTCGGGCTGCTGCTGTTCTTCATCGGCTACAGCGCCGCCTATCCGCGCCACCACGATCCGCTGATCCTGCGCGAAGCGCTGCTGGTGGCCTTCTTCCTGGCTGGCCTGGTGGTGCTGGGCGGCCAGCAGCAGTGGTGGCTGCAGCCGGTGCTCACCTCCATGAGCCCGAGCGCGGTGTACTACGGCGCCACGCTGCTCACCGCGGTGACGGACAACGCGGCGCTCACCTACCTGGGCTCGCTGGTGGAGGGTTTGAGCGAGGAGTTCAAGCTCTCGCTGGTGGCCGGCGCGGTGACCGGCGGCGGCCTGACGGTGATCGCCAACGCGCCCAACCCGGCCGGCTTCGCCATCCTGCGCGGCGGCTTCACCGATGGTGCGATCAATGCCGGCTGGCTGCTGCTGGCTGCGCTGGGCCCCACGCTGGTGGCGATCGCGGCCTTCCGGCTGCTGTAGCCGCGCGGCCCATCACGGCCGCTGCGCCAGTGCCTGCTGGTTGAACGACTGGGCCAGAAAGTCCACGAAGGCGCGCACGCGCGCCGCCAGCTGGTGGCGCTGCGGGTACACCGCGTAGATGTCGGCATCGGGCGTGGCGTACTGGGGCAACACCTGCACCAGGCGGCCGCTGCGCAGGTGGCGGCCCACGTCCCACTCGGCCCGCATCACGATGCCGTGGCCGTCCAATGCCCAGTTCACCGCAATCTCGCCGTCGTTGGTGGTCAGGCCGCCGCGGGTCTTCACCGCCTCCACCGTGGCATGCCGGCCGCGGCCGCTGGACAGCCGCCACACGCCGTAGGCTTCTTCGCCCTGGCGGATGCCGATGCAGTTGTGCCGCGTCAGGTCGTGGGGCACCTTGGGCGTGCCGTGCCGCGCCAGGTAGGCCGGTGAGGCGCACAGCACGCGGCGGTTGGGCGCCAGCCGGCGCGACACCACGCGTGAGTCGGGCGGCGCGCCGAAGCGCACGCACACGTCGTAGCTGTCGTCCGTGAGTGGCGGCGGGTTGACCGACAGTTGCAGCTGCACTTCCACGCCCGGGTGCTTGCGCACGAACTTCGAGATCACCGGCGACACGTGCGAGCGGCCGAAGCCCAGCGTGGCATTGACGCGCAACAGGCCCTTGGGCGTGGAGCTGGCCACGCCCAGCAGCTGCTCCAGCCCGTCGATCTCGCCCAGGATGCGGCGCGCGTGCTCGAGGTACAGCTCGCCTTCGGGCGTCAGGCTCATGCGCCTGGTGGTGCGATTGACCAGCGCCACGCCGATGCGCGACTCCATCTGCGCCAGGTGCTTGCTCACCGCCGCGGTGCTGATGCCCAGCTCACGCGCGGCGGCGCTGAGGCTGCCGGCCGCGGCCAACGCCGAGAAGAAGCCCAGATCGGCAGGAAGAATGCTGGTGGCCATTCCGTCTCCATTGTTGACTGCAGGTTAACGGCTGCACACCGGCCCCTTGCGTCAGGGAAAGCCCGCGGGATCCTTAACCTGGGCTCAATCACGCCTTAACCCGGGCCATGCGCCACGGCAGGTACCCCCACCTAAAGTCGCCGCGACCCCCCAAGAACACCACAGGAGACGAGCAGTGACGACATGGATGAACGCCATCCGCAGCGTGGCGCTGGCCGCTGCGGCCACCACCGCGGGCCTGGGCTGGGCGCAGCCGCAGACCGAGTTCGAACGGCACATGGAAGCCTCGCGGCTGAACACCGGTGGCGACCCGACCATGGTGCATCCGTGGCGGGCCTTCTACTGCAACCTGCCCGACGACAACAACCAGATCGTGCTGGCCGAGCGCACCAAGAACAGCATCCGCGTGCCGCTCACGCAGATCATGGACGACGTCTGGTACATCGGCACCGAGTATGTGGGCCAGTACATCCTGCGCAACGGCAGCGGCTTCGTGATGATCGATGGCGGCAACAACGCGGCCGAGATGCGCAACTTCAACCTGCCGGCGCTGCAGTCGCTGGGGCTGGGTACCGCGGGGCCGCTGCACAGCGCCCTCATCACCCACGGCCACGGCGACCATGACGGCGGTGCCGCGCAGATCAAGGAGAGCACCGGCGCCACCATCTACCTGGGCTCTGCCGATGCGGCCAACAAGGCCTACGCGCCCATCACGCTCGATTCGTCGGTGCTCACGCCTTACGACATCAGCACCGGTGGCCGCACGGTCACGGTGCTGTCCACCCCCGGCCACACGCCGGGGGCCACCGGCTTCGTCATCCGGGCGCTGGACGGCGGCAAGGAGGTCAAGCTCTTCGTCTCGGGCGGCTCGTCGATGTCGGCCAGCAGCGTGCCGGCGATCGCCAACTACCTCGACTCGATGGAGCGCACCTATGCGCTGCTGAAGGACATGAAGGTGGACTCGGCCTCCAACCCGCATGTGTACTGGGATGGCTCGCTGGCGCTGATCAAGAAGATCCAGGCCGAAGGCCGCAAGACCCCCAGCCAGTTCATCATCGGCAACGAGAAGCTGCTGCGCGCTTTCGCCATCGGCCGCGAGTGCACGGCTGCCTGGCTGGCCAAGCAGGACCCGACCACCTCGGTGCCGGTGTGGCGCGTCAGTTCGCTGGAGTTCCTGGCGGCCAGCCCCGGCCCCAACCGCATCGCCGCACGGCTGAGCAATGGCTGGGGGCCGGTGGCCAACCAGACGGTGACCTTCTCGCTGCAGGGCAGTGGTGCCGCCTGCACCGCCACCACCGATGCCAATGGCGTGGCCACCTGTGGCTCGCGCTTCGGCCCGCTGCGCCCGGGCGTGGACCGCATCACCGCCAGCTTTGCCGGCGCCACCGGCACCGGGGTGGTGGACCTGGGCAGCGAGCGCAGCGCCACCGTCGACAGCGGCTGCAGCGACTTGGCGCAGGCCAGGTCCGCCGTGGGTGCCCGCAAGGGGCAGGACCGCTATGCGGAGCGGCTGGACCTGGACAACAACGGCCTGATCGACATCCGCGACATCTCGGGCATCGCCCGTCTGATGGTGCCGGGTACCACCTGCCGTTGAGTGGCCTCTTTCTTCCGTTTCAAGGATCGTTGACATGAACTTCACCGCTTCCGGCCTGCGGGCCGCGCTGGCCGGCCTGGCCCTGTGCGCCGCCATCGCTCCAGCCACCGCTGCGCCCACGCTGTCCGTCACCGGCCCGTCCAGCGTGGCGCTGGGCAGCAGCTTCACGCTGCAGGTCACGGCTGCCGACGTGGTCGATCTCTATGCCTACCAGTTCGACATCACCTTCAACCCAGCGGCCTTCCAGGTCGGCGGCGCCAGCGAGGGCGCCTTCCTGCCCAGCGGCGGCAGCACCGACTTCCTGGGTGGCGCGGTCGACAACAGCGCGGGCACCGTCAGCTTCACGCTGGGCACGCTCATCGGCCTGGGCGTGCCGGGGGTCAACGGCTCGGGCGTGCTGGCCTCGTTCAGCGTCACCAGCATCGGCAGCGCGCCGGGCGTGGGTACCTTCGGCCTGGCCAACGTGACATTGCTCGATTCGGCAGGCGCCGACATCAGCGCCAATGCGGTGGCCTTGAACGTCTCGGCCGTGCCGGAGCCCGCGACCTGGGGCCTGCTGCTGGCCGGTGGTGCGCTGGTGGCCGCTGTGGCCCGGCGCCGCCACGCCGGCACGCCGCGCGGCGCAGCCCGTTGAAAGCCGTGCGCGCCATGCACCTGCCGTGCCTGGCCCGCCGCCAGTGGCTGGGTGCCTGTCTGTCGGCAGGCACCTGGCTGGCCGTGCCAAGCCTGGCGGCGGCGGCCACGGTCTACCGCAGCATTGGCTGGATGGACCTGATGCCTCGCGGCTGGGACCCGACGCTGGGCCTGAAGGAGCTGCCGCCCGAGCTGGACAGCCTGCAGGACACCGACCCCCGCGCCCGCGAGCTGCTGGCTCGGCTGCGCGCCGCCTGGGACAACGCACCGGTGGTGGCGGCCATGGCCGGTGCCGATGTGCGGCTGCCCGGCTACGTGGTGCCGCTGGAAGCCGGCGATCAGGGCCTGCGCGAGTTCCTGCTGGTGCCGTACTTCGGCGCCTGCATCCACTCGCCGCCGCCGCCGTCCAACCAGATCCTGCTGTGCCGCGCCGAGCCCGGGCACAAGGGCTTGCGCGCGATGGACGCGGTGTGGGTCAGCGGCCGGCTGCAGATCGAGCGCAGCGCCTCCGAGATGGGCGCTGTGGCTTATGCAATGCGGGTGGCCCGCATCGACCGCCAGCCGTAGCGCTGCTCCGGCCTGGCCCTTGCAAATGTGGCTTCAAACGGCCGCATCGTTAACTTGAAGTCAACGACGGTTTAACTCCTGGCGCGCGCCGCCCGGGGGTGCGAAACCTACAGTGACCCATCCCGATCTGGAGACAAACCTGATGAAGACCTATCGCATTGCCACCATCCCCGGCGACGGCATCGGCAAGGAAGTGGTGCCTGCCGGCCAGCAGGTGCTGCATGCGCTGGCCGAGGCCGGCAGCGGCTTCCGCTTCGAGTTCGAGAACTTCGACTGGGGCGGCGACTACTACCGCCAGCACGGCGTGATGATGCCGGCCGACGGCCTGGATGCGCTGCGCGACAAGGACGCGATCCTCTTCGGCTCGGCCGGCGACCCGCACATCCCCGACCACATCACGCTGTGGGGCCTGCGGCTGAAGATCTGCCAGGGCTTCGACCAGTACGCCAACGTGCGGCCGACGCGCATCCTGCCGGGCATCGATGCGCCGCTCAAGCGCTGTGGCCCCGACGACCTGAACTGGGTGATCGTGCGCGAGAACTCCGAGGGCGAGTACGCCGGCGTGGGCGGCCGGGTGCACCAGGGCCATCCGATCGAGGCCGCGACCGACGTGTCGATGATGACCCGCGCCGGTGTGGAACGCATCATGCGCTTTGCCTTCAAGCTGGCCCAATCGCGGCCGCGCAGGCTGCTGACCGTCATCACCAAGAGCAACGCACAGCGCCATGCGATGGTGATGTGGGACGAGATCGCGCTGCAGATCTCCAAGGAGTTCCCGGACGTCACCTGGGACAAGGAGCTGGTGGACGCCTCGACCGCCCGCATGATCAACCGGCCGGCTTCGCTGGACACCATCGTTGCCACCAACCTCCATGCCGACATCCTGAGCGACCTGGCCGCCGCGCTGGCCGGCAGCCTGGGCATCGCGCCCACCGGCAACATCGACCCCGAGCGCCGCTATCCCAGCATGTTCGAGCCCATCCACGGCTCGGCCTTCGACATCATGGGCAAGGGCCTGGCCAACCCAGTGGGCACCTTCTGGTCGGTGGTGATGCTGCTGGAGCACCTGGGCGAGCACGACGCCGCCCGCCGCGTGATGGCCGCCATCGAACAGGTGACCGCCGACCAGCGCCTGCACACCCGCGACCTGGGCGGCCAGGCCACCACCGCGCAGGTGACCGACGCCGTGTGCCAGGCCGTGGCCGCATCGGCCGGCGCGCGCCTGGCGGCCTGAAGCGCCGCACCGCGACAGAACATTCCGGAGACAAGACCATGAAGTTCACTGCTGTGCTGCTGGCCACGGCAGCGCTGGCGGCCGCCCCGGCGGCCATCGCGCAAGCCTGGCCCACCAAACCCGTCACCCTGGTGGTGCCGTTCCCGGCCGGGGGCACGACCGACGTGCTGGCCCGTGCGCTGGCCGAGAAGCTGCAGCAATCGCTGGGGCAGACGGTGATCGTCGAAAGCAAGCCGGGCGCCGGTGCCACGCTGGGCGCCGACTACGTGGCCAAGGCCAAGCCCGACGGCTACACCCTGTTGATGGGCGCGGTGCATCACACCATCGCCACCAGCGTCTACAAGAAGCTGCCCTACGACTTCCAGAAGGACCTGGCGCCCATCACCACCGTGGCCCTGGTGCCCAATGTGCTGGTGATCAGCGCCAGCACGCCGGCCACCGACGTGAAGTCGCTGGTGGCGCTGGCCAAGGCCGCGGCCAACCCCTTCACCTACGGCTCCAACGGCAACGGCACGGCGCAGCATCTGATCGGCACCCAGTTCGCCGACATGAACGGCATCACGCTGCTGCACATCCCCTACAAGGGCAGCGGCCCGCTGACCACCGACCTGATCGGCGGCCAGGTGCAGATGTCGTTCGACACCATCACGCCGGTGCTGCCGCACATCAAGGCGGGCAAGCTCAAGCCGCTGGCGGTGACCACGGCCAAGCGCTCCACCGCGCTGCCCGATGTGCCGACGATGGACGAAGCGGGCATGAAGGGCTTCGACCTCGGCACCTGGTTCGGCGTGCTGGCCCCGGCGGGCACGCCGAAGGAGATCTTGGCCAGGCTCAGCACCGAGATGGTCAAGGTCATCCAGGCCCCGGACTTCCGCCAGCGCATGCACGACATCGGTGCCGAGCCGATCGGCAACACGCCTGAGCAGATGGCGCGCCAGATCAAGGACGACACCGAGAAGTACGCCCGGCTCGTCAAGAGCGCGAAGGTGATCATCGATTGATGGCCCACCCCGGGTAATCCCCGGTGCCCCAAAACTAACTAGTTCGTACATTGTCGGCAGGCGCCGGCACTGCATCGGCGCGAGCTGATGGAGACCCTGCCGACATGGACGACTGGATCAACCGGTTCTGCAAGCTGCTGGACTATCTCATCGCCATCGCCCTCGCGGTGATGGTGGTGCTGGTGTTCGGCAACGTGGTGCTGCGCTACGCCTTCAACACCGGCATCACGGTGTCGGAAGAGTTGTCGCGCTGGCTGTTCGTGTGGCTCACCTTCATGGGCGCCGTGGTGGCCTTGAAGGACCGCGGCCACCTGGGCACCGACATGCTGATCTCGCGCCTGCCGCGGGCCGGCCGCCGGCTGTGCGCGGTGGTGGGGCAGGTGCTGATGCTTTGGGTCACCTGGCTGCTGTTCTCGGGCAGCCTGCAGCAGGCCCGCATCAATGCCGAGGTGACGGCGCCCACCAGCGGCCTGTCCATGGGCATCTTCTACGGCGCGGGCGTGGTGTTCGCGGTGCTCAGCGCCGCGCTGCTGCTGCGTGAGCTGGCGCGCACGCTTAGCGGCCGCATCAGCGACGACGAGCTGGTGATGGTGCAGGAATCCGAAGACCTGAACCGGAGCGCGCCATGACCGTGTTCATCTTCCTCGGCTCGCTGCTGGCCGCCATGGCTATCGGCATTCCCATCGCGTACTCGCTGCTGCTGTCGGGCGTGGCGCTGATGTGGCACCTGGACCTGTTCGACGCGCAGATCCTGGCGCAAAACGTGATCAACGGGGCCGACAGCTTTCCACTGCTGGCGGTGCCCTTCTTCATGCTGGCCGGCGAGATCATGAACGTCGGCGGCCTGTCGCGCCGCATCGTGGCGCTGGCGCTCACGCTGGTGGGCCACCGCCGCGGTGGCCTGGGCTTCGTGGCCATCGTCGCCGCCTGCCTGATGGCGGCGCTGTCGGGTTCGGCAGTGGCCGACACGGCGGCCCTGGCCGCGCTGCTGCTGCCGATGATGGTGCGCGCCGGCCATGACAAGGCGCGGGCCGGCGGTCTGATCGCCTCGGCCGGCATCATCGCGCCCATCATCCCGCCGTCCATCGGCTTCGTGATCTTCGGCGTGGCGGCCAACGTGTCCATCAGCAAGTTGTTCCTGGCCGGCATCGTGCCGGGGCTGCTGATGGGCCTGGCCATCGCCGGCACCTGGTGGTGGGTGGCCAAGAAGGAGGCGGTGGTGCCGCCGCCCAAGGCCACCAACGCCGAGCGGCTGAAGGCGCTGAAGGAGTCGGCCTGGGCCCTGTTCCTGCCGGTCATCGTGCTGGTGGGCCTGAAGATGGGCGTGTTCACGCCCACCGAGGCGGCGGTGGTGGCGGCGGTGTATGCGCTGCTGGTGGCCACGCTGGTGTACCGCGAGATGACCTGGCGGCAGACGGTGGACGTGTTCGTCAGCGCGGCCCGCACCACGGCGGTCATCATGTTCCTGGTGGCCGCGGCCATGGTCAGCGCCTGGCTGATCACGGTGGCCGACATCCCCAGCAAGATGGTGGGCCTGCTCGAGCCCTTCATGGACAACCAGACGCTGCTGCTGATCGCCATCATGCTGCTGGTGATGGCCGTGGGCACCGCGATGGACATGACGCCCACCATCCTGATCATGACCCCGGTGCTGATGCCGGTGGTCAAGGCGGCCGGCATCGACCCCGTGTACTTCGGCGTGCTGTTCATCATGAACAACGCCATCGGCCTGATCACGCCGCCGGTGGGCACCGTGCTCAACGTGGTGGCCGGCGTGGGCCGCATGAAGATGGACGACGTCACCCGGGGTGTGCTGCCTTTCATGACGGCGCAGTTCGCGGTGATGTTCCTGCTGGTGTTCTTTCCCGGCCTGGTGACGGTGCCGGCCCGCTGGTTTGCCGGCTGACGCCGCCGGCCCCTGACGATCTTTCGAGGAGATGACGACATGAACAAGCTCACCCGTACGCTGTGCATCGGCCTGGCCACGCTGCTGCCGCTGGGCGCCGCGCTGGCGCAGGACATCAAGGAACGCAACATCAAGTTCGCGTTCCAGAACCAGACCGGCCATCCGCAGGCCCAGGGCGCGGCCAAGTTCGCCGAGCTGGTGGCGGCCAAGTCGGGCAAGAAGATCAGCGTCAAGCTGTTCCCGGGCGGTACGCTGGGCGGCGACCTGCAGACGGTCTCGGCGCTGCAGGGCGGCACGGTGGAGATGACGGTGCTCAACGCCGGCATCCTCACCGCGCAGGTCAAGGAGTTCGCGGTCTTCGACTTCCCGTTCCTGTTCAACAACGCGCAGGAGGCCGATGCCGTCACCGACGGTGAGTTCGGCAAGGGCCTGCTGGCCAAGTTGGGCGACAAGAACCTGGTGGGCCTGGGCTACTGGGACCTGGGTTTCCGCAGCGTCACCAACAGCAAGCGGCCGATCGCCAAGCTGGAAGACTTCGCGGGCCTGAAGCTGCGCGTGATCCAGAGCCCGATCTACATCGACCTGTTCAACACCCTGGGCGCCAATGCCACGCCCATGCCCTTCCCCGAGCTGTACCCGGCGCTGGAACAGAAGGCGGTGGACGGCCAGGAGAACCCGAACACGGTGATCCTGTCGAGCAAGTTCAACGAAGTGCAGAAGTACCTCAGCCTGACCCGCCACATCTACAACCCGCAGGCGCTGATCGTCAGCAAGAAGCTGTGGGACAGCCTGTCGGCCGACGAGAAGAAGCTGTTCACCGAAGCCGCGGCCGAGGCCACCGCCTACCAGCGCCAGGTCTCGCGCGGCGCCGCCGACACCGCGCTGGCCGAGCTGAAGAAGAGCGGCATGCAGGTCAACGAGATCGCGCCGGCCGAACTGCAGCGCATCCGCGACAAGGTCAAGCCGGTGATCGACAAGCAGACCGCCAACGTGGGCGAAGCCACCGTCAAGGCGCTGTACGCCGAGATTGCCAAGGTGCGCAAGTGACGCCTTCAGCGCCCCGCAAGGCCCTGGTCGGGCTGATCGGCGCCGGCATCCAGCGCTCGCTGACGCCGGCCATGCACGAGCAGGAAGCGGCGCAGCACGGCCTGCGGCTGCACTATCAACTGATCGACCTGGACCGCAGCGGCGTGGGCGCGGAAGTGCTGCCCACGCTGATGCAGGCGGTGCGCGTGATGGGCTTCGACGGGCTGAACATCACTTACCCGTGCAAGCAGGCGGTGATCCCGCTGCTCGACGAACTGTCGGACGAAGCCCGCACCATGGGCGCGGTGAACACCGTGGTGTGCCGCGATGGCCGGCTGATCGGCCACAACACCGATGGCGCGGGTTGGGTGGAAGCCTTCCAGCGCCGGCTGCCGGGCGCCGACCTGTCGCGCGTGGCCCTGCTGGGCGCGGGCGGGGCGGGCGCCGCCATCGCCCATGCCGCGCTGCGCATGGGGGTGCGGCACCTGGTGGTGAACGACCGTGATGCGGCCAAGGCCGAAGAGCTGGTCGCCGCGCTGCAGGCCGCCCACGGCGCCGACCGCGCCAGCGCCCAGGCCGACGTGGCGCTGGCGCTGCAGGGCGCCACGGGCCTGATCCACGCCACGCCCACCGGCATGGACAAACTGCCCGGCCTGCCGCTGCCTGAAGACCTGCTGCACGCGGGCCTGTGGGTGGCCGACGTGGTGTATTTCCCGCTGGACACCGCGCTGCTGAAGGCCGCCCGCGCCCGCGGCTGCGCCACGGTGGACGGCGGCGGCATGGCCGTGGGCCAGGCGCTGGGCGCCTTTCGCCTGTTCACCGGGCTGCAGCCCGATGCGCAGCGGGTGGAAGCCCACTTCCGCCAGATGCTGGCGCAGCGGGCCGATGCCTGAGCTTCGCCGCCATACTGCACCCGCCATTCACTGCCAAGCACCATGAAGATCCTGCTCATCAACGGCCCCAACCTCAACCTGCTCGGCACCCGCGAGCCGCAGATCTACGGCGCCACCACGCTGGCCGACGTGGAAGCCGCGGCCCGTGCCCAGGCGCAGGCCGCCGGCGCCGAGCTGGCCGCCTTCCAGAGCAACCACGAAGGCGCCATCGTCGATGCCATCCATGCCGCGCGCACCGACGGCACCGGCTACATCGTCATCAACCCGGGGGCCTTCACCCACACCAGCGTGGCCATCCGCGATGCGCTGGCCGGGGTGGCGATCCCGTTCCTGGAAGTGCACATCAGCAACGTGCACAAGCGTGAGGCCTTCCGCCACCACAGCTACCTGTCGGACGTGGCGGTGGGCACCATCGTCGGCCTGGGCACCATGGGCTACACGCTGGCGCTGCAGTACGCGCTGGCGGCCTTGGCTGCAACCCCGACGAAATAGTTCCCTGCCGCGCACTGAAACCCTCAACGCGGGGGTCGGCCTGCATCCGGGACAGGGGGTTGCTGCGTAAGTGCCCGCGCGCCAGCCGCATTCCGCGGCAGGACGCGCACAACACACTTGCCAGGAGCTTGTCCATGTTCCCGACGTTCCAGAAGTTCTCCGTCCGCGGCATCGCCGCGGCCGCTTGCATGGTGGCCGGCGCCTTAGCCGCCCCGGCGATGGCGCTGCCCGTGGTGGGTCTGACGACCACCAATGCGCTCGTCACCTTCGACAGCGCCACGCCCACCGCCGGCTCGGCGCTGATGAACATCACCGGCCTGCAGGCGGCCAACGAGCGCATCCTGTCGATCGACATCCGGCCGACCACCGGCCTGCTGTACGGCGTCAGCAGCTCGTCCAACGTGTACAGCCTGTCGATGAGCGGCGCCGCCACCTACGTGGGCACGCTGTCGGCACCGCTGACCGGCTCGGCCGTGGGCCTGGACTTCAACCCGGCGGCCGACCTGTCGGGCGCGGCCTCGCTGCGCGTGGTCAGCAGCAGCGGCCAGAACTACGCCTTCAACGTGAACACCGGCGCCACCACCGTGGCCACGCCGATCGCGGCCAGCCTGTCGTCGGTGGCTTACTCCAACAACGACACCAACCCGGCCACCGCCACCTCGCTGTACTACATCGACACCGCCAGCGACACGCTGAAGGTGGCGACCACCGGCTTCAACAACCCCACCATCACCACCGTGGGCTCGCTGGGCATGGACGTCAACGGCGTGTCGGGCTTCGACATCACGGTGGGCAACATGGCCTACGCCGCGTTCACCGATGCCGACACCGGCAAGAGCGGCCTGTACACCGTGGACCTGAGCACCGGCGCCACTTCGATGGTGGGCGCCTTCGGCATCGGCGGCAACACCGCCATCGCGCCGCCGCTGGCCGGCCTGGCCGTCTCGCCGGTGCCCGAGCCCGGCACCTACGCGCTGATGGCCGGCGGCCTGCTGGCCGTGGGCTTCTTCGCGCGTCGTCGTAAAGCGCAGAGGTAAGGCCTGCAAGTCGGCGCCTGGCGTTACCAGCGCGCCGCCTCGATCGCCTCGCGCACAGCAGCCAGCTGCCGGCGCGAGACGGCCAGCCACTCCCCGGTGGGCGCCACCTGGGCCGCCCAGCCTTCGGCGGCCTCGGCGCTGTCGTCCGCTTCGGCGCCGGGCGTGGCCGGCATCGCGCCACGCCGCTCCAGCGCGCGTATCGCATCGCGCGCCACCAGCGCATTGCGGTGGATGCGCAGGAAACGCTCGCCCAGCCGCGGCGCCAGTTCGGTCAGCGATTCGTCCAGCACGTAGCTGCGCTCGGCGGTGCGCAGGGTCACGTACTTCAGCTCGGCCTTGAGGTACAGCACCTCGGCCACCGGCACCCGCCACACCTTGCCGCGCTCGGTGACCACCAGCGCCGGCACCTCGGCCGGCAGCGCCTGGTAGCGCCCCAGCCGCTGGGCCACCCGCTGCAGCGCCGCCTGCAGCCGCTCACGCCGCACCGGCTTGGTCAGGTAGTCCACCGCGTCCAGCTCGAAGGCCTGCAGCGCATGGTCGGCATGGGCGGTGACGAACACCACCGCCGGCAGCCGCGGCAGCTGCTTCAGCTCGGCGGCCAGTTCCATGCCGCTGGTGCCGGGCATCTGCACGTCCAGCAGCACCGCGTCGCAGGGTCGGCCGGCCAACCAGGCCAGCGCCTGCGCGGCGTTGCCGGCTTCGCCCGCCACCTCGCAGCGCGGCTCGGGGCAGTCGCGCACCAGCGCAGCCAGGCGCAGGCGGGCCAGCGGTTCGTCATCGACGATCAACAGTCGCAGCGGCGTCATGGGGCGGTCAGCGGTTCGGGGCGGGTCAGCGGTTCATCGGGCAGGGTGATGCGCACGCGCCACCAGCCGTCCAGCCGGCGGGCGTCGAAGCGGGCGGCCAGGTCGTGCATCAGCCGCAGCCGCTCCTGCACGTTGGCCAGTGCAATGCCATGACCGGCGGCGGCCGGCGCGGCGCCACGACCAGCCAGGGTGTTGTCGATGCTGATCATCACCTCGCCACGGCGGGCCTCGGTGCGCACCCGCAGCACGCCGCCGTCGGCCGCCGGCTCTATGCCGTGGCGCACCGCGTTTTCCACCAGCGGCTGCAGCAGCAGCGGCGGCACGCGGGCGCGGGCGGCGGCGGGGTCCAGCTCCCACAGCACCCGCAGCCGGGGCCCGAAGCGCACCTGCTCGATGGCCAGGTAGCGCTCGGCCAGCGTCAGCTCCTCGGCCAGCGTGACGGAGCTGCGCTGCTCGGCCACCGCGGTGCGGAACAGCTCGGCCAGGTCTTCCAGCACCTGCTCGGCCTTGGCCGGGTCCACCTGCACCAGGGCCAGCGCGGTGTTGAGGGCATTGAACAGGAAGTGCGGCCGGATGCGCGACTGCAGCTCGGCCAGCCGGGCATCGGCATCGGCCGGCCGCAGCCCGCGGGCGCGCGATTCGATCCACAGCGCCAGCGGCAGGGCCAGCGCGGCGCCGGCCAGCGGCAGCGCCAGCAGCCGGGGGCCGCTGGCGGCCACCAGGCCCCAGGCCCACAGCGGCCCGCCGGCCGCTGCCGCCGCCACTGCGCCCAGGCCGGTGAGGGCGGCGACGCGCCGCGGCGGCGCCAGGCGGGCCAGCGGGCGCCGCAGGCCGCAGCCCAGCAAAAGCCACAGCAAGGTGCCGCCCATGCCGGCAAAAATGGCCGGCGCCAGCGCAGCCAGCGCCTGTGGCCAGCCTTCGGCGCCCCACAGCACCGCCAGCAGCGCCGCCGCCTGTACCGCCAGCAGCGCACGAAAGGCCAGCGCCGGCTGGCACAGCCGCCAGCCGTCTTCAGCCGGCGTGGCGCGGCCCGCGGCCCGGGAGGCGGGCTGGGCGGGCTCGGCGGGGGCCAGGGTGTCGGCGGGCCAGGTCATCGCGGGGTGGGTCGATAAACTCTCGGGTTCCGCGCGATTGTCCGCGCTGCGCTGCACCTTCAACGCCGATCCGGCCTGCCGTCATGTCCACCAATCAACTCGACAAAAAATCCCAAGCCTGGTCGGCCCTGTTCTCCGAGCCGATGAGCGAGCTGGTCAAGCGCTACACCGCCAGCGTCGACTTCGACAAGCGCCTGTGGCAGGCCGACATCGAAGGCAGCCTGGCCCATGCCGACATGCTGGCCGCGCAGGGCGTGATCGGCGCCGACGACCTGGCCGCCATCCAGCGCGGCATGGCGCAGATCCGCAGCGAGATCGAGGCCGGCACCTTCGAGTGGAAGCTGGACCTGGAAGACGTGCACCTGAACGTGGAAGCGCGCCTGACCCAGCTGGTGGGCGATGCCGGCAAGCGGCTGCACACCGGCCGCTCGCGCAACGACCAGGTGGCCACCGACGTGCGGCTGTGGCTGCGCGGCGAGATCGATGCGCTGCTGCCGCTGCTGGCGCAGATGCAGCGCGCGCTGGTGAGCGTGGCGGACCAGAACACCGAGACCATCCTGCCCGGCTTCACCCACATGCAGGTGGCCCAGCCGGTGAGCTTTGCCCACCACATGCTGGCCTACGTGGAAATGTTCGCCCGCGACGCCGAGCGCCTGGCCGACGTGCGCAAGCGGGTGAACCGCCTGCCGCTGGGCGCCGCCGCGCTGGCCGGCACCAGCTACCCGCTGGACCGTGAGCGCGTGGCCCGCACGCTGGGCTTCGATGGCGTGTGCCAGAACAGCCTGGACGCGGTGAGCGACCGCGACTTCGCGATCGAGTTCAGCGCCTTCGCCAGCATCACGATGATGCACGTCAGCCGCCTGGCCGAAGAAATCGTGCTGTGGATGAGCCAGAACTTCGCCTTCATCGACCTGGCCGACCGCTACTGCACCGGCTCGTCGATCATGCCGCAGAAGCGCAACCCCGACGTGGCCGAGCTGGCCCGCGGCAAGAGCGGCCGCGTCTACGGCCATCTGATGGCGCTGCTGACGCTGATGAAGGGCCAGCCGCTCACCTACAACAAGGACAACCAGGAAGACAAGGAGCCGCTGTTCGACACCGTGGACACGGTGCGCGACACGCTGCGCATCATGGCCGAGATGGTGGAGGGCATCGTGGTGAAGCCCGAGGCGATGGAGCGTGCCGCGCTGCGCGGTTACGCCACCGCCACCGACCTGGCCGACTACCTGGCCAAGCGCGGCGTGCCCTTCCGCGACGCGCACGAGGTGGTGGCCCATGCGGTCAAGACCTGCCTGCAGCGCGGCATCGACCTGGCCGAACTGCCGCTGGCCGAGCTGAAGGCGCTGAACCCCGCGGTGGGCGACGACGTGCAGCAGGTGCTGACGCTGCGCGGCTCGCTCGACGCCCGCAACGTGCTGGGCGGCACGGCGCCGGTGCAGGTGCGCGCGCAGATCGCGCGGCACCAGGCGCGGCTGAGCTGATCTGGTCGTTCAGGCGCCTTGCGCGCCTGCGCAGATCAATATGCGAAAAACGCGCATCCGATACGTCGAGAATGCGAGCCCCTTTCACGTTCCTGCACGCCGATGACCTCCATGTTCCTGTCCCGCCGTCTCACCCTGGCCTGCCTGGGCAGTGCCCTGCTGCTGGCCGCCTGCGGCAAGCCGGCGGAACCCACCGCCGCGGCCGCCGCCTCGCAGCCTGAAGCCGCGCCGGCGCCGCGTGTCATCGTGGTGGGCACCGACCCCGTGTACCCGCCCTTTGAATGGCAGGACGACAAGGGCGAGATCGTCGGCTTCGAGATCGACCTGATGAAGGCGATTGCCGAGCGCGCCGGCCTGCAGGTGAAGTTCGTCGCCACGCCGTGGGAAGGCATGTTCAATGCGCTGGCCCAGGGCGACCGCGATGCGCTGATGCATGCCATCACCATCACCGAGGAGCGCAAGCCCACGATGGACTTCACCGAACCTTACTTCGACGCCAGCCAGCTGATCGCCGTGCCGCTGGACGCCAAGGTCAGCAGCATGGCCGACCTGAAGAAGCTGCGCGTGGCGGTGCAAACCGGCACCACCGGCGACGAGGTGGTGTCCAAGCTGCTGGGCAAGACCAATCCGCTGATCCGCCGCTTCGAGAGCATTCCGCTGGCGCTGCGCGAGCTGGAGGCCGGCGGCGTCAATGCCGTGGTGGCCGACAACGGCCTGGTGGCGCACTACGTGGCCAACAACGGCCAGCGCTTCAAGACGGTGAGCGACCCCACCTTCGTGCCCGAGCAGTACGGCATCGTCGTCAAGAAGGGCAATGCCGAGCTGCTGGCCAAGCTGAACGAAGGCCTGGCCAAGGTGCGTGCCGACGGCACCCATGCCAAGCTGATGACCCAGTACTTCGGCGACGCCATCGGGCGCTGACCGCCCAGGAGACCGCATGCCCGAACCCCGAGCCAACCCCATCGCCGACTGGCTGCAGGCCCAGCCGCAGCTGGTGCTGGACGGCGCCCTGGCCACCGAGCTGGAGCGCCGCGGCGCCGACCTGAACGACCCGCTGTGGTCGGCCCGCGTGCTGCTGGAGCAGCCCGAGCTGATCCGCCAGGTGCACCTGGACTACTTCCGCGCCGGGGCCGACGTGGCCACCACCGCCAGCTACCAGGCCAGCTTCGAGGGCTTTGCCCGCCGCGGCCTGTCCCAGGCCGAGGCCGCCGCGCTGATGCAGCGCGCGGTGGCGCTGGCGGCCGAGGCGCGCGACCAGTTCATGCAGGAGCCGGCCGCCGCCGGCCGCCGCCGGCCCTTGGTGGCCGCCTCGGTGGGGCCTTACGGTGCGATGCGGGCCGACGGCTCGGAGTACCGCGGCCACTACGGCCTGGACGAAGCCGCGCTGATGGACTTCCACCGCCCGCGGCTGCAGGTGCTGGCCGCCGCCGGTGCCGAGCTGCTGGCCTGCGAAACCATTCCTTGCCTGGCCGAGGCGCTGGCGCTGGCCCGGCTGATGGACGAGCTGCCCGCGGGCAGCACCCGCAGCGGCTGGATCAGCTTCAGCTGCCGCGACGGTGCCCACACCAGCCAGGGCGAAGATTTCGGCGACTGCGTGGCCGCGCTCGACGGCTTTGCCGGCGTGGCCGCCATCGGCATCAACTGCACCGCGCCGCAGCACATCGCGGCGCTGGTGGCGTCGGCGCGTGCGCGCACGTCCAAGCCCATCGTGGTGTATCCCAACGCCGGCGAGGTGTACGACCCGGTGGCCAAGCGCTGGCAGCCGCATGCGGCCGGCGATCATCCGCCGGCCTTCGCCGATCAGGCCATGCAGTGGGCCGCGGCCGGTGCCCGGCTGATCGGCGGCTGCTGCCGCACCGGCCCGGCCGACATCAGCGCGCTGCTGCAGCGCTGGTCTGGCGCCCGCGGCTGAACAAGCCTTTGTCGTCGGCCACGGCCACGGCCCAGATGGCCAGGCCGGCCAGCGCCAGCGCGCTGCCCACATAGCCGGTGGAGGTCCAGCCGAAGCCGGCTGAAATGGCCATGCCGCCCAGCCAGGGGCCCAGCGCATTGGCGGTGTTGAAGGCCGAATGGTTGAGCGCGGCGGCCAGCGTCTGCGCCTGGCCGGCCACGTCCATCAGCCGGCTTTGCAGCGGCATCGCCAGGCCGCCACCGCAGCCGATCAGGAACACCACCGGCAGCAGCGTCCACAGGCTGCCCGCGGCCCATGGGTACAGCGCCAGCGCAATGGCGCTCCACACCAGCATGCCGCCGGCGGCCGGCATCAGCGCCCGGTCGGCCGCCCAGGCGCAGCCGATGGTGCCCACCGTCATGCCCAGGCCGAACACGCCCAGCACCATCGGCAGCGCCGTCGGCGCCACGCCGGTCACCTCGATCAAGGTCGAGGCCAGGTAGGTGTACACCGCGAACATGCCGCCAAAGCCGATGGCGCCGATGCCCAGCGTCAGCCACACCTGGCGGCGGCCCAGCGCGCTCAACTCGCGCAGCGGGCCGGCGCCGGGCTGGGCGCGGTCATGCGGCGCGTACACCGCCACCATCAGCGCGCAGGCCAGCGCCAGCAGCGCCACCAGGCCGAAGCCCCAGCGCCAGCCCAGCCATTGACCCAGGCCGTTCGCCAGCGGCACGCCGACGATGGTGGCCACCGTCAGCCCCAGCATCATGCGGCTGATGGCCTGGGTGCGCCGCCCGGGCGGCACCAGGGAGGCCGCCACCAGCGCGCCGACGCCGAAATAGGCGCCGTGCGGCAGGCCGCTGAAAAAGCGAAACACCAGCATCGAGCCGTAGGTGGGTGCCAGCGCACTCAGGCCATTGGCCAGCGCGAAGAACAGCATCAGGCCGATGAGCAGCGTGCGCCGCGCCACCCGCGAGGCCAGCACCGCGATCACCGGCGCGCCCACCACCACGCCCAGCGCATAGGCGCTGATCACGTGGCCGGCCGTCGGCTCGTCGATGCCCAGCGCCGGCGCGAAGAACGGCAGCAGGCTCATGGTGGCGAATTCGGTGGTGCCGATGGCAAAGCCGCCGATGGCCAGCGCGAACAGGGCCAGCGCGGTGCGGCGGGCGTCGAGCGGCGGGGTGGCGGTGGCGGGCAGGTCGGAGGGCAGGGGCGCGGCGGACATGCTGCATTGCAACACGAGCGCCGACACCCCGTCAGCCACTGTGGCATCGCCGCAGCGCGGCGGGAGGGCTGGCGCGGGCGCGGGCTTTGGCCCGGCGGCTATGCTCGCCCGCCGTTGCCAACCCACCGGGCCGCCGAAGGCCCGCCTCCCGCACCCGCATGGATTCCCTCTCGCAAGTTGCTCTGGGCGCCGCCGTTTCGGTGGCCTGCATGGGCCGCCGCACGGCGGTATGGAAGGCCGCCCTGGTGGGTGCGGTGGCCGGCACGCTGCCCGACCTGGACGCCTTCATCGACCATGGCGACGCGGTGGCCAACATGACGCTGCACCGCACCGAAAGCCATGCCCTGTTCTGGCTGACGCTGGCGGCGCCACTGCTGGCCTGGGCCACCGCGCGGCTGCTGCGTGAGCACCAGCACTTTCGCGCCTGGTGGCTGGCGGTGTGGCTGGCGCTCATCACCCACCCGCTGCTGGATGTGATGACGGTCTACGGCACGCAGCTGGGCCTGCCCTTCACCAACCACCCGTTCGGCGTGGGTAGCATCTTCATCATCGACCCGCTGTACACCGTGCCGCTGCTGGTGGGCACCGGCGTGGCGCTGGCCCGCCGGCCGCCGGCCGGGCTGCGCTGGAACGCCGGTGGACTGGTGCTGAGCACGCTGTACCTGGCCTGGGGCGTGGGGGTGCAGCAGCATGTGCGTGGCATCGCCGAAGCCTCGCTCGCGCAAGCGGGCCTGCAGGCCGAGCGCCTGCTGGTGACGCCGGCCCCGCTCACCACGCTGGTGTGGCGGGTGGTGGCAGTGACGCCCGACAACGCGTACCACGAGGGCTTTTATGCGCTGGCCGACCGGCTCAAGCAGCCGGCGCCGCGCATCGGCTTCCAGCGCCACGACCGTGGCATGGACCTGTACCCCGCGGCCCAGGCCGTGCCCAATGTGGCCCGCATGGCCTGGTTCAGCCATGGCTTCTTCCGCCTGCGTGAAGAGGGCGGCCAGCTCTACATCACCGACCTGCGCATGGGCCAGGAGCCGTTCTACACCTTCGACTTCGCGGTGGCCCGGCGACAGGGTGAGGGCTGGGCGCCGCACCCGGCCGAGAACGAAATGGCCCGCGTGCCGTTGCGCGAAGGCCTGCAATGGCTGGGCCGGCGGATGCTGGGCGAGGCGGCGGCTCCGCCGTATTGATTGGCCCCCAAGCTCGCTGCGCTCGCGCCCCCCCGAGGGGGAGCACAGTCCCTTGGGGCGGCCCGGCGGGACTGTCCGCCACGCGGCCGACCCTTGCGCGCCCGGCGGACAATCCGAACCCGATGACCGCCGTACGCCGCTGGATCGCCCACCTCGACATGGATGCGTTCTACGCATCGGTGGAGCTGCTGCGCTACCCGGAGCTCAAGGGCCTGCCGGTGGTCATCGGCGGCGGCCGGCGGCACCAGCCTGAAGTGCTGGCCGACGGCAGCCGCCAGTTCGCCACGCTGCGCCACTATGCCGGCCGCGGCGTGGTCACCACCGCCACCTATGCGGCGCGCGACTACGGCGTGCACTCGGGCATGGGGCTGATGAAGGCGGCGCAACGGGCGCCCGACGCCGTGCTGCTGCCGACCGACTTCGAGGCCTACCGGCACTACTCGCGCCTGTTCAAGCAGGCGGTGGCCGAGGTGGCGCCGGTGATCGAGGACCGCGGCATCGACGAGATCTACATCGACCTGACCGAGGTGCCCGGCACCCAGGAGGCGGTGGGCCACGATGCGTTCGGCGGCGTGCGCGCGGTGGCGCAGGAGATCCGCAACAACGTCAAGCGCGCCACCGGGCTCACCTGCTCCATCGGGGTGACGCCGAACAAGCTGCTGTCTAAGATCGCGTCGGAGCTGGACAAGCCCGACGGCCTGACGGTGCTGACGGCCGACGACATCCCCGCGCGCATCTGGCCGCTGAAGGTGCGCAGCATCAACGGCATCGGCCCCAAGGCCAATGCCAAGCTCAAGGCGCTGGGCGTGGACACCATCGGCCAGCTGGCCGAGTGCGACGCCGCCTGGCTGCTGGAGCAGTTCGGCCGCAGCTACGGCGCCTGGCTGTACCGGGCCTCGCGCGGCATCGACGACCGGCCGGTGGTGACCTACAGCGAGCCGGTGTCGATGAGCCGCGAGACCACCTTCGACCGCGACCTGCACGCGGTGCGCGACCGCGCCACGCTGTCGGCCATCTTCACCGACCTGGCCACGCGCGTGGCCGACGACCTGCAGCGCAAACGCTGGGTGGGCCGCACCATCGGCATCAAGCTGCGCTTCGAGGATTTCAAGACCGTGACCCGCGACCTGACGCTGCCGGCACCCACCGCCGACGCGCAGCTGATCCGCCAGGCCGCCGGCCAGTGCCTGAAGCGGGTGGACCTGAGCCGCCGGTTGCGCCTGCTGGGCGTGCGGGTGGGCAGCCTCTCGCGCCCCGGCGTGGGCGACGCGGTGTCGCTGGCCGGTGCCGCGCAAAAGGCCGCCGCCGCAGCCAGCCGCGCCGAGCCGCGCCGCACCCGGGCGCAGATCGAGGCCGAGCGCGCGGCGCTGGAGCCGGAGCTGCCGTTCGGGGAGGGTGACGAAGCGGACGAGGCCGCCGGACAGCCCTCAAGCTGACGGTGGCCAGCGCCCCGGCGCAACCGCCTGGGCACCCGGCCGCGGCCCGTGCGGCAGCGTCCACATCCAGGCGCCCACCGCCGCGCAGCACAGGCCCGGCACCACGCCCCAGGGCATGGGCACCAGGAACAGCGCACCGATGCTGCTGATGGACATCATCACCGTGGCGATCCACTTGGCCCGCAGCGGCACCGCGCGGTGGGCGCGCCAGTTCAGCACCATGGGGCCGAAGTGGCGGTGCTCGCAGATCCAGCGCTCGCAGCGCTCGCTGCCCTTGGAAAAGCAGAAGGCCGCCAGCAGCACGAAGGGCACGGTGGGCAGCAGCGGCAGCAGCAGGCCGATGAGGCCGGTGAGCAGGCTCAGGCCGCCGGCGGCCAGCCACAGCACACGTTGCCAGTGGGGGCGGTCTTGGGGTGCAAGGGCGGGCATGTGCCCATGGTATCGGCGCTCGCACCCGGCCGCCTTCAACGGGTGTTTTGGGGCGCAGTTACGGGTTTGGCCTGACATCAGGGCGATTTACCCTTGCGTTCACCGGGCAGGCATGAAGCTCGCTTCAGGCCCACCGGCCACGCTGAGTTTTCCATTCCGTGCCTGCTGTTCCGTGGAAGCCCGATCATGAACGACCCTCGCCGCCAACTCCCTCCTGCCCCTCACGGCCGCGTGCCCAACTGGGTGATCGCCGCCATCGCGGGCGCCGTGGTGGCGCTGTCGTACGTGGGTCGCGCGGTGATCGGCTGACGGTCACACTTGCTGCAAGGCGCGGCCGAAGTCGCGCTTCAAGTCGTCGATGTGTTCCAGGCCCACGGCCAGCCGCACGAAATTGGGCTGGATGCCGGTGCTGGCCATCTGCGCCTCGCTCATCAGGCCGCCCCACATCGCGGCGGCATGCACGATCAAGGTTTCCACGCCGCCCAGGCTCACCGCATGGGTGGCCAGCTGCAATGAGGCGACGAAGCGGCTGGTCTGTTCATAGCCGCCACGCAGCGCCAGCGCCACCACGGGCCCATGGCCCTGCATCTGCCGCTGCGCCAGCGCATGCTGCGGGTGGCTGGGCAGGCCGGGGTACCACACCCGTTCCACCTGCGGCTGGGCTTCCAGCCACTGCGCCAGCGCCAGCGCGTTGGCGTTCATGCGTTCCATGCGCACGGCCAGGGTGCGCAGGCCGCGCAGCAGCAGCCAGGCGTCCATCGGCGACAGCACCGAACCCAGCGTGATGTGCATCGGCCAGATGCGCTCGGCCAGCGCCTGGCTGCAGCACACCGCGCCGGCCGTCAGGTCGTGGTGGCCCCCGAGCGATTTGGTGGCGCTGTGCACCACCACGTCGATGCCCAGCGCATGCGGCTTCTGGTTGATGGGCGAGGCAAAGGTGTTGTCGGCGATGGTGAGGATGCCGCGCGGCCGCGCCAGTGCCGCCACCGCGGCCAGGTCGGTCAGCACCAGCGTGGGGTTGGCCGGGCTTTCCAGCATGATCAGCCGCGTCTCGGGCCGCAGCGCGGCCTCCAGCGCGGCCAGGTCGGTCTGCTCGACGATGGTCACCTGCACGCCGAAGCGCGGCAGCACCTCATCAAACAGCTTGGCGGTGCTCATGTAGTGCCGGCCCTGGGCCACCACGTGGTCGCCGGCCTGCACCAGGGCCAGCACCGTGGTGCTGATGGCGCCCATGCCCGAGGCGGTGAGCATCGCCGTTTCGGTGCCCTCCAGCGCCGCCAGGATGGCGGCCACCCGCTCATGCGTCGGGTTGCCGTAGCGGGTGTAGTAGGCGGCATGGCGCGGCGTGCCGGCCATCTCGGCGAACTCGGCCGCATCGCGCGCCTTGAAGGTGGCGCTGTAGTGGATGGGCGGGCTCACCGCGCTGTCGTCGCCGAGCCCGGCGTCGCCGTGCAACAGCCGGGTGGGGTCGTGCCAGGGCGTGGCGTCGTCGGGCAGGCTCATGGGCGCAGCGCTTACTTGCCGGCGATGCCGAGCAGCTCCACCTCGAACTGCAGCGTGGCGTTGGGCGGCACCGCGCCGCCGGCCCCGCGCGAGCCATAGGCGATGCCCGGCGGGCAGGTGAGCTTGGCCTTGCCACCCACCTTGATGCGCTGCACGCCTTCGGTCCAGCAGGGGATGACGCGGCTGAGCGGGAACTCGGCCGGCTGGCCGCGGGCGATGGAGCTGTCGAACTCCTTGCCGTCGGCCAGCACGCCGCGGTAGTGCACGCGTACCGTGTCGGTGGCGGCGGGCGTGCGGCCGGTGCCTTCCTTCAGCGACTGGAACACCAGGCCGCTGGGCAGCACCACCGCGCCTTTTTCCTTGGCGGCGGTGGCCGCCAGGTCGGCCTGGGCCTGGGCAAAAGGCGCGGCGGCGATCAGGCAGCAGGCGAGGGCGGCAATGCGGGTTTGTCGGTAGGTCATGGCAACAGCAGGGTTGAAGTTCAGGACAAGAGGGTATCGATCATCGCCGCTGGCGCCCACTAGCATCCCCGCATGTTTCTCGGTCTGGACTACGGCACCTCGGAAGTGAAGGCCTTGCTGCTGGATGCGCAGCACCAGGTGCTGGGCACCGCCGGTGCGGCGCTGCAGCTCAGCCGGCCGCAACCGGGCTGGAGCGAGCAGGCGCCCGCCGACTGGTGGGCTGGCACGCTGGCGGTGTGCGCCGAGTTGCGCGCCGCCCATCCGCACGCCTGGCAGCAGGTGCAGGCCATCGGCCTGTCGGGCCAGATGCACGGCGCCGTGCTGCTGGACGCGGCCGACCAGGTGCTGCGCCCGGCCATGCTGTGGAACGACACCCGTGCCGAGGCCGAATGCCGGGCGATGATGGACGAGCTGCCGGCGCTGCCGATGCTGTCGGGCTGCCTGGCCATGCCCGGCTTCACCGCGCCCAAGCTGCGCTGGCTGGCCACGCATGAGCCGCAGACTTTTGCCCGCGTCGCCAAGGTGCTGCTGCCCAAAGACTGGATCCGCCTGCGGCTGACGGGCGAGCACGTGACCGACGCCTCGGACGCCAGCGGCACCACCTGGCTGGACGTGGCCCGCCGCGACTGGAGCGACGAACTGCTGGCCCTGACCGGCCTCAGCCGCGCCCACATGCCGCGGCTGGTGGAAGGCAGCGAGCCCGGCGGCACGCTGCTGGCCAGCGCGGCCACCACGCTGGGCCTGCGCCCGGGCATCGTGGTGGCCGGCGGTGGCGGCGACAACGCGGCCAGTGCCGTCGGCATGGGCATCGTGCAGCCGGGCATGGGCTTTCTGTCGCTGGGCACCAGCGGCGTGATCTTCGTGGCCACCGACCGCTACCGACCCAACCCGCAGAGCGCGGTGCATGCCTACTGCCATGCGCTGCCCGGCCAGTGGCACCAGATGAGCGTGATGCTGTCGGCCGCCAGCTGCCTGCGCTGGGCGCGGCAGCTGCTGGGCCGCGCCAGCGATGCCGAGGTGGAGGCACTGGCCGCCGCCACCACGCCCGCGCAGCGCGAGGCGGCGCCGATCTTCCTGCCCTACCTGGGCGGCGAGCGCACGCCGTACAACAGCGCCACGCTGCGCGCCAGCCTGCATGGCATGGGCCACGACACCGATGCAGCGGCCGTGGCCTATGCGGTGATGGAAGGCGTGGCCTACGGCCTGGCCGATGGCCATGCGGCGTTGCAGGCCGCCGGCACCGTGGTGCGGCGGCTGTCGCTGGTGGGCGGCGGCGCCCGCAGCGCACTGTGGGCGCAGATGCTGGCCGACCTGCTGGGCACCGAGATCGTCATCCATGCCGATTCGGCCGCCGGTGGCGCCCTGGGCGCGGCGCGGCTGGGCTGGCTGGCGGTGGGGGGCGAGCTGAAGTCGGTGTGCGGCGCGCCCGCGGTGCTGGCGCTGCATGCGCCGCAGCGGGGTACGGCCGCCGAACGGCTGGCCGCGCGCTGGCAGCGCTTCCGGGCGCTGGGCGTCGCCGCCGTCAGAACTTGAAGGCCAGCCGCAGCCCGCCCCAGTGGCGGCCGTTGACGGTGATGGGCGCGGCGGCTTCCTTCATCACCACGAAGTGACCGCCGCCCATGTCGCGGCGGTAGGTCTGCAGCAGGAAGGGCCGCTTGTTCTGCGCGCTGGCCAGGCCGGTGCGGTCGTTGAAGATGCGGCGGTAGCGGCTGTGGGCCGTGTCCCAGGCCAGGTCGCCGCGCTGCGGGTGGTTGTACTGCTTGTTGTGGGTGGCCACGTAGCCGTTGCGGTCGGCGGCGATGCAATACACCACCTTGTCGCTGAGCTGCAGCATGCGTTCCTGCACCGGCGGCAGCAGGCGGTCGGCCAGTGCGCAAAAGCGCGTGGTGTGCTGCGCCGGCTGGGTGCCCGCGATGGGCACATAGCGTTCGTCGAACAGGTCGGCCAGGCTGATGCTGCCTTGCTTGACCGCGCCTTCCAGCAGCTTGCCCACCTCGGCCGCGGCCTGCTGGGCGGCCTGGATGTAGGGCGTGTCCTCGGTCACCACACCGCTGTCGGCGGCCAGCTCGATCAGCTGCTCGCTCACGCGCAGCAGGTTCTCGCTGCGGCCAATGGCGTTGTCCAGCGCACGCGTGGTCTGGCGCATGTGCTGCTCGATGGCGCCCATCTGCTGGTCCAGCAGCCCGCAGGCGCCGCGGCTCTGTTCGGCGGCGGCGGCGATGCGGCCGACTTCGTCGGCCACTTCGTCCAGCGCGGCATGCACGCCGCTTTGCGGCGTGCCGCCGGCGGCGGTGCCGCTCGTCTTCTGCTGCTCCGGGGCCTGGATCTCGCGGGCCAGCGTGCCGATGCGGGTGTCCAGGTGGGCCATGGTGCCCATGATGTCCTTGGACGAGGCTTCCACGCGGGCGGCCAGGTCCTTCACCGCATCGGCCACCACGCCGAAGCCGCGGCCGGCTTCACCCGCGCGCTTGGCTTCCACGCTGGCGTTGAAGGCCACCAGCCGTGTCTGCAACGCGATCTGGGTGATGTCATGCGCCGCTTCGGCCACCTTGCGCAGCGTCTCGACGATGCCGGTCACCTCGCTGCCCACCGCCTGCACCGCGACGCGGGCGCGGTCGACCGCGGCCACGCCCTGCTCGGTGTGGGTGCCGATGACCTGCTGCACGCGGGCCACGTCCTTGACCTGCCGCGCCAGTTCACGCGCGGTGGCGGCCTGCGTCTCGGCAGTCTGCCGCGTGTCGCCGATGACGCCCCGCACCTCGGCCGCCTCGCGCCCCAGCTTGGAGGCGTGCTGGGCCAGCCGCGACACCATCTGCGAGCCGTCTGCCGCCGCTGCGGCCGGTTGCGCGTGCGTGGCGGCGGGCGCCGCCTCGGCCAGGGAAGGGGCCGAGGCCCACAACTGCTTGAACATGACGACTGCCTTTGAAGGTACTGCGGTGATCGGCGGCCTGGGGGGTCAGGCCATCACCATTCGCGCAGCTTGACGCGCAGGCGCGCGATGCTCTGGCTGTGCAGCTGGCACACGCGGCTCTCGGTCACCTTGAGCACGGCGGCGATTTCCTTGAGGTTCATGTCGTGCTCGTAGTACATGCTCATCACGTACTGCTCACGCTCGGGCAGCAGCTTGATGGCCTCCACCAGCGCGGTGCGCATGCGCATGTCCTGCAGCACCGCCATCGGGTTGGCATCTTCGGTGCCGACGTGGCGCTCCAGGTAGTCGTCGTCGCCTTCGTCGCCGCTCAGGTCTTCCAGGTACACCAGCTGCGTGCCGCGCACCTTGCCCAGCAGCTCCTGGTATTCCACCAGGGTGATGCCCATCTCGGCGGCGATCTCGGATTCCTGCGGGGCACGGCCGAGCTTCTGCTCCAGCTTGTGCACCGCGGCTTCGATGTTGCGCTGCTGGCGGCGGTTGCCGCGGCTCATCCAGTCGCTGCCGCGCAGTTCGTCGAGCATGGCGCCGCGGATGCGCTGGGTGGCGAAGGTCTCGAACTGCACACCCTGGGCGGCGTCGAAGCGGCCGAGCGCATCGTTCAGGCCGATCATGCCCACCTGGATCAGGTCGTCGATCTCCACGTTGGCAGGCAGCTTGGCGATCATCTGATGGGCGAGGCGGCGCACCAGAGGGCTGTACTGCTTGAGCATCGCGTTGTTGTCGGTACGGCCTTTGGCGTTGTACATGTCCAGGGCTCCAGGGAATCAGTTGGCCATCAGCGAAGAGGGCGCCGTGCCGCGGCCTTGCCACGCCGGCGCCGCCACTTCGGTGGCAGCGGTGTCGTCCGCCAGCTGCCGGCGCACCAGCCGCATCAGCGCGTTGTCGGGGGCTTCGGCCACGTTGCAGGCGGGGTCCACCGCCACCCAGTCGTGCACCGCCGCGCCCAGGAAGCTGTCGGCGCATTGCGCGATCTGGCGGGCCACGTGTTCACGGCGGCCGCGTTGCGGGCCCACGGCCAGCATCAGGTCGAAGGCCATCAGGCCGGTGCGGGCGGCCAGGATCTTCATCGCCGCATAGGCATGGGTCACGCTGGGGCCGTGGTCGGCGGCCAGCAGCACCGGGCGCACCGCGCGGTGGCTGAACAGCCGGCTCAGTTCGCTGGCGCTGGCGTGCACCAGCACCACGTCGGCCTGCGGTGCGGCATCGGCCAGCTGGCGCAGCAGGCCGGCGCAGGAGCCGCGGGTGTCTACATGGCGCAGCGGCAGGCCGCGGGCGGCCAGGTAGCCGATCTGCGGGGACAGCTCCTCGATGCCGGCGGCCAGGTCCAGCTGCGTGAGTTCATGCGGCTCGGGGGCGGACTCGGCCGCATCCGCCAGCAGCAGCTTGCGGCCGCTGGCGGCGATGGCCGTCGTCAGGCGCTCGATCAGCACGGTGGCAAAGGCCACGTGCGGGTTGCTGGCCACCGCGATGTAGCGGGTGCGCGTCGGGCTGAACAGGCGGCGCAAGCCGTCTGCCTGGTCCAGCGGGGCGCTGCGGCTGGCGTAGAAGTCACGCATGTCGTCTCGGGTCCTCAGGCGTGGGCGGAGTTGCCGCGGGCGGCGTTGGAGCCCGCGAAGATCAGGTTCACGTCGTTGGCGTCCATGCGCCAGGAAGCGGCGGGCGCGGCCTTGAAGGCGCGCTGCACCAGGGCCTGGGCCGACAGCCGGTGCCAGTCTTCGGGTACACGCTGGCCGTTGGCCACGCCCACCACGCGCAGCTTGTGGCGGATCAGCGCGTCCAGCGCCGGGCCCAGCTTCACGGCCTCGTCGATCTTGGACAGCACCACGCCGCGGCAGGCCTTGGCCTGGTAGCTCAGCATCACGTCCTCGATGGTTTCGCCCTGTGCGCTGGCGTTGACCACCAGCAGCTTCTGGATGGCGCGGTGGCCCACCATGTCCAGCAGCTCGCGGGTGCGGCTGTCGCGCTGGGCCATGCCGGCGGTGTCGATCAGCACCATCTTCTTGCCGGACAGCAGGTCCAGCAGGTCTTCGAGCGAAGCGCGGTCGTGCGCGGTGTGCACCGGCACGCCCAGGATGCGGCCGTAGGTGCGCAGCTGCTCGTGCGCGCCCACACGGTAGGCGTCCAGCGTGATCAGGCCCAGGTGGCCGGCGCCGTGCTTGGTGGCGAAGGCGGCGGCAATCTTGGCGGTGGTGGTGGTCTTGCCCACGCCGGTGGAGCCGATCATCGCGTACACGCCGCCGGCGTCTTCCACCGGGGGTTCATGCTCGGCGGCCATCAGGTTGCGCTCCAGCACGCTGGCGGCCCAAATGGTTTCGTCCAGCGCATCGCCGGGCAGGCCGTCGGCCAGCTTGCGGATCAGCGCAGGCGAGAAGCCGCAGTCCAGCAGCTTCTGGGTCAGGTTGGCCTGGCGCGGGTTGCGCTGCATGCGTTCCATGAAGGCCAGGGCGCCGAAGCGCTCCTCGATCAGGCCCTTCATCGAGCGCAGCTCGCTCATCATCTCGAACTGGGTGTCGCGGGCGGCGCCCAGCTCGTCTTCCAGCGGCACCTGCGCCTGGCGGATCTCGTCGCGCAGCACTGGCGGGCGGCGGCGGCGCGGCGGTTCGGGGCGCGGCTCGATGTTGGGCAGCTCATGGCGCACGGTGCGGGCCGGGCGCTCGCCCAGCGTGGCGCGCACCGGCGGCGGCTCGGCGGTCGGGGCCTCGGGCTGCAGCTCGGCCTTGCGGCGCTTGAGCATGCGCTCGCGCACGTAGTCCTGGAAGGTGAGGGTGCTCATGCCCAGGCGGCCGACGTCGCGCTCCACCTCGGCGGCCGGTTCGCTGTCGATGCGGGAATCGATGCGGGGTTCGATGCGCTCTTCGATCCGCGCTTCGCGCGCGGCGATGCGCTGCTCCAGGCGCGAGGTCTCGGCGCGCGCCATCTCGCGCAGGTCGCGGTGGCCGCGGGCGGCGGGGGCGGGTGCAGGGGCGACTGCCGGTGCACGCACGGTGCCGGCCTGGCTGGCCGCACGTTCGATCTGCTGCAGGCCGTCCGGCGCCATCGCCAGCACCTCCACGCCTTCGGCGCAGGGGCGGGTGGACAGCACGACGGCGTCGTCACCGAAGGCCTGGCGCACCAGGTTCAGGGCGTCGCGCGAAGTGCGCCCCGTGAAGCGCTTGACGTTCATGCCGTGCCTCCAATGATCGAACCGATCCGGATCGTGTGGGTGTCAGGAATCTCGCTGTGCGCCAGCACCTTGAGCCGCGGCGCCGCGCGGCGCAGCAGCCGGGCCATCGGGGCGCGGATCAGGTCGGGCACCAGCAGGCAGGCGGGCACGCCCAGCTCTTCCTGCTGCCGCGAGGTGTCGGCCGCGCCGCGGGTGATGCTCTCGGCCACGCCGGGGTCCAGCGCGGCACCGTGCGGCGAAGTCAGGGCCTGGGTGATCAGGCGCTCCAGTTCGGGGTCCAGCGCGATCACGTCCAGCTCGCGGGCGGCGCCGTAGATCTGCTGGACGATGGCCGGGGCCAGATGCACGCGGATGCGGCGGGCCAGTTCGGTGGGGTCGGTGACCACCGCCGCATGCTCGGCCAGGCACTCCACGATCGAACGCATGTCCCGGATGTGGACACCTTCTTCGAGCAGCAGTTGCAGGACCTTTTGCACAGTGGCGATTCCGACCATCTTGGGGATCACGTCTTCGATCAGCTTGGGGGCCAGCTTGGTGACGTGTTCCACCAGGTTTTGCACTTCAACGCGGCCCAGCAGCTTGGCGGCCTGGACCTGCATCAAGTGTGAAAGATGGGTCGCCACGACGGTCGAGCAATCAACAACCGTAAATCCGGCCATTTGGGCCACCTCCCGCTGGCGCTCCTCGATCCATACCGCGGGCAGTCCGAAGGCCGGATCCGTGGTCTTGGTGCCGATGAGTTGCTGGGTGGCGCCGCCGGGGTTGATGGCCAGCAGCATCCCCGGAAAGGCCTCGGCTTCGCCGATCACGGCGCCGCGCAGGGCCACGCGGTACATGCTGGGCTTGAGCTCCAGGTTGTCGCGGATGTGCACCGGCGGCGGCAGGAAGCCCACGTCCTGCGCGAACTTCTTGCGCACGCCCTTGATGCGGCCCAGCAGGTCGCCCTTTCGTTCCTTGTCCACCAGCGCAATGAGGCGGTAGCCCACCTCCAGGCTCAGCGTGTCCACCGGCACCAGGTCGTCCCAGCTGGCTTCCACGTTGGCGGGCGGCGCCTCGGCGCCGGGGCCGGCCGCCGCACCGGGCGCGCCCGGTGCCGGCACCGGCGCTGCCTTGGCCTTCAGCTCGGCCTGGCGGGCCTTCCAGGCCAGCGCGCCGGTGGCACCGGCGATCAGCAGGAACACCAGGTTGGGCATGCCGGGGATCACGCCGATCAGGCCGACGACGCCGGCCGTCAGCCCCAGCGAGGTGGGCGAGCCGAACACCTGCTTGCGCACCTGGGTGCCGATATCGCTTTCCTTGCCCACGCGCGAGACCACCATGGCCGCGGCCACCGAGATCAGCAGCGCCGGGATCTGCGCCACCAGCGCATCGCCCACCGCCAGCAGCACGTAGGTGTTGGCCGCTTCGCTGGCCGTCAGGCCGTGCTGCACCACGCCGATGATGAAGCCACCGATCAGGTTGATGAACAGGATCAGCAGGCCGGCCACCGCGTCACCGCGCACGAACTTGCTGGCACCGTCCATGGAGCCGAAGAAGTCGGCTTCTTCACCCACCTCGGCGCGGCGCTTCTTGGCTTCGTCCTCGTTGATCAGGCCGGCATTGAGGTCGGCGTCGATGGCCATCTGCTTGCCGGGCATCGCATCCAGCGCGAACCGGGCGCCCACCTCGGCGATGCGCTCGGCACCCTTGGTCACCACGATGAAGTTGATGACCACCAGGATGGCGAAGACGATCAGGCCGACCGCGAAGTTGCCGCCGATCAGGAAGTGGCCGAAGGACTCGATCACCTTGCCCGCGGCGCCGGGGCCGGTGTGGCCTTCCATCAGCACCACGCGGGTGGAGGCCACGTTCAGCGACAGCCGCAGCAGCGTGGTGACCAGCAGCACCGCCGGAAAGGCCGAGAAGTCCAGCGGCCGCACCATGTTGGCGGCCACCATCATCACCATCAGCGCCATCGCGATGTTGAAGGTGAAGGCCACGTCGAGCACGAAGCCCGGCAGCGGCAGCACCATCATCGACAGCACGATCACCACGAACAGCGGACCGACGAGGCCGCGCACCAGCGCGGCGTTGTCTCCGAAGATGTTCTGCAGGCGGGCGAGGCTCGGGTTCATGAGCCGGGATTGTTCCGGCCGCCCCGAAAACTTGAGCCCGAATAAGCGGAAGAAAGCCGCCGTTTACCCGTTGCCGTACCGCCGCCGCGCGCGTGCGGCGGGTACGTACTAACGGTGACGCTTGGTGGCCCGCACGTAGGCGGGGTTGTGTGGGTCCAGCTCGGGCGGCACCGGCAGGTCGGCCGGCTCGGCTGGCTGCGGTGCCTCGCCGGCCATGGCCGCGCGCAGCTGGTACACGTAGGCCAGCACCTGGGCCACCGCCGAGAAGAGGGCGGCCGGAATCTCGCGTTCCAGCTCGGCATGCTGGTACAGCGCGCGTGCCAGCGGCGGTGCCTCCAGCACCGGCACCTTGGCGTCGCGCGCGATGTCGCGGATGCGCAGCGCCAGCAGGTCGGTGCCCTTGGCCACCACGCGCGGCGCGCCCATCTGCTTCTCGTCGTACTGCAGCGCCACCGCATAGTGGGTGGGGTTCATCACCACCAGGTCGGCCTTGGGCACCGCGGCCAGCATGCGCTTGCGCGACATTTCCCGCATCTTGACCTTGATCTTCTGCTTGACCTCCTGGTTGCCCTCGGCCTCCTTGTGCTCGTCCTTGGCGTCCTGGAAGCTCATCTTCAGGTCGTTGGCCAGCTTCCAGCGCTGGTAGGGCACGTCGATGGCGGCGAACAGCGCCAGCGTCACCACCACCTGGATCAGGCCGGTGAGCGAAGCGCTCACCGCATGCTGCAGCGCCGCGGGCAGCGGCATCGTCAGCGTGGCGGCAAACGATTCGATGCGCGACTGCAGGTACAGAGCGCCCACGGCGCCCAGCACTGCCGCCAGCAGCACCGACTTCAGCGCCTGCAGCAGCTGCCCCTTGGAAAACAGCCGCATCACGCCCGACAGCGGATTGAGCTTGTCGAAGGTGGGCGCCAGCGGCTTCGTGGTGAAGTTCCAGCCGCCGGACAGGCAGGCGCTGGCCACGCCCACCAGCGACATCACGATGCCCATGGGAATGATGACCATCAGCATCTGCACGCCCAGCGCGGCGGCGCGCTCGCCCATCAGCTTGGGGTTCTGCAGCATCGCATGGTCGAAGCGCAGGCCTTGCATCAGGATCTTCTGCATCCACTCGGCGATGTCGGGCGCCCACTTCACCAGCAGCCAGCCGCCTACGGCGATGGCCGCGAAGTGGCCGAAGTCGACCGAACGCGCCACCTGGCCCTGCTCACGGGCCTTGGCCAGCTTCTTGGCACTGGCGGGTAAGTTCTTGTCCTGGGCGGAATCGGCCATGGCGGGGGCAATCTAGTGGCTGCCATGGTGCCCTGGCGCCCGGGCGCGCAACCGCCGATAAGCGGGCGGAAATCTGTCGCTCAGGCCTTGCGGGTGCGCGCCGCGCCGGTCTCGGGCAGGTCAACCGCCGGCACGTGGTGGGTCAGCAGGTCCCACACCAGTTCGTCGTCCATGCGGAAGCTGCAGATCAGCGTGTTGCTGGCGGCGGCGCGGCTCAGCTGCGCGGGCGTCATGCGCTCGATGACTTCGGCGGCGCTGGCGCTCAGCCCCAGGCGCTGCAGGGCGGCGTCGCGGTCGGCCCGCAGCAGGGTCTGCGCGAGCATCAGGTAGGCGACGTTGGCTTCGCGGATCTCCGCAAGGATCTGGCTGCTGTTCATGGGGGCTACGGCACCGCGATGGGGGTCCGCCTACTGTAGGAGCGGCCCGTCGCGGCCGTCAGCCGCCGCTGCGCCATGCGCGCTGTCCCGCAAGTTCCGCGCGGCTTGTCGGCGCAATTCCTACAGTGGCAAGCAGTTCAAGCGGAGACATCCACCTTGGCGCCCAGCGGATTGCGCAGCCCCGCGTAGCTGGAGGCGGCCACCGCCTGGCGGCCGCGCTCGGCGCTGTCCACCGCAGTGGTGGCGCTGCTGCCCGCCGCGGGCGTGACGGCCTTGCAGGCTGCGCAGGTGCAGCCCGATCCATGCTTGGAGCCGAGGCCGAAGCCGATGCTGAAGGGCAGTTCGATGGGCGGCGGCGGTGGCGCGGGCGCAGGCGTCGGTGCACTCGCCACGCCCGGGGCGCTGCCATCGGCCGCGCTGCCCGGGTTCGCCGCCTGGGCCGTTGCGCCAGCACCGGCGCCCGCGCTGGCGGGTGCCGGCGCGGGGGCAGGGGCGGTAGCGGGTGATGGGGCCGGCGTCGGCAACGGCAGCGGGCGCCGTTCGATCGCCGGGGTCATCAGCGTGCTGGGGCTGGCTGTGTTGGGCGAGATGGGAGTCATGGTCACCCCTCGAAGATCTGATCCTGAGAGGGACTACGGCAGTTTCTCGCCGGTCTTGAGCCGGCTGGGCGCTCAGAGTGCGCCCGGATGTGTCAGAAGCCCAGGCTGGCGAGCAGGTCGTCGACTTCGCTCTGGTCCTGCACGATGTCGGTGCGGCCTTCGGGGTTCACCACCGGGCCGTTGAGCACGGCGGTTTCCACTTTCTGGGCCTGCTCGGGCGGCGCGGCCTGCACCAGCAGCTTGACCAAGCTAGATTCCAGCTCTGTGGCCAGCGACACCACCTTGGCCACCACCTGGCCGGTGAGGTCGTGGAAGTCTTGCGCCAGCATGATGTCGGTCAGGTGCTGGTCGATGCGGGCGGTGGCGCGTTCCACCTCACCCACGAAGTTCATCACCGAGCCCGAGGCCACGGCGCGCACCGGGTCGGCCACGATGGCGGCCGCGATGGCGCGCGTCTGCTCGGTGATGGTGTGGTGTTCCACCTTGGCGCTGTCGACCGAGTTCAGCACCTTGTCGGCGGCGGCGGCCGTCTTCTGGGCGATGTAGCTCAGGCGGCTGCGCGCGTCGGGCAAGCCGTCGGCGGCGTCCTTCAGCTTGGGCATCACGCCCAGCTGGTGCAGCGTGTCGTGCAGCTGGCGGGTGATGGTGCCCAGCTGCTGGAAGATCTCCGGCGAAGCCTGTGCTGCCATTTGCGGTGCCAAGGCGGCGATGTCATCCATCTTCATCGGGTACTCCTTGGGCTCAGGCCGTGGCCGCCAGTTTTTGCATGATCTTCTGAACCTTCTCTTCCAAGGTGGCCTTGGTGAAGGGCTTGACGATGTAGCCGGCGGCGCCCGACTGGGCGGCCAGCACGATGTCTTCCTTGCGGGCTTCGGCCGTCACCATCAGCACCGGCAGGTGCTTCAGGGAGTCGTCGGCCTTCACGGCCTTCAGCAGCTCGAAGCCGTTCATGTTCGGCATGTTGATGTCCGACACGACGAAGTCGAACTTCTGGGCTTTGAGCATCTGCAACGCGATCGCGCCGTCTTCGGCCTCGTCCGCGTTGTTGCAACCCATTTCCTTGAGCAGGCCCCGCACGATGCGGCGCATGGTCGAGAAGTCGTCGACGATGAGAAATTTGAGATCGGTGGTGCTGCTCATGGGAGGGCTTCCTCTCGGGGATGAGGCTTTATCGGAGATTGACGAGGGGACTTGAGGCGGGCCGGATCGACGGCACGCCGGTGGCTTCCGCCACCTCGGGCGCGGTACGGAAAACGCGGTCCTCGGCATCACGGTTCATCACGATGATGCTGATGCGGCGGTTCTGCGGGTTCAGCGGTTCGTCGGCCACGAACAGCGTGCTGGAGGCCAGGCCCTGCACCCGCAGGATGCGGTGGTCGGGCAGGCCCCCCAGGATGAGCTCGCGGCGCGATGCGTTGGCGCGGTCGGCCGAGAGTTCCCAGTTGCTGTAGCCGCGCTCACCGCCGGAGAAGGGGTGGGCGTCGGTGTGTCCTTCCAGCGTCAGCCGGTTGGGCACCTCGGCCAGCACGGCGCCGATTTCGCGCAGCAACTCACGCATGTAGGGCTGCACCTCGGCGCTGCCGCTGGCGAACATCGGGCGGTTCTGTTCGTCGACGATCTGGATGCGCAAGCCGTCGCGGGTCATGTCCAGCCGGATCTGGCTGGCCAGCGGAGACAACTTGGCGTTGGCGCCGATCTTCTGTTCGACCTTCTGCTTCAGCTCTTCCAGCCTGGCGCGCTCGGCGCGCAGCTGTTCTTCCTTCAGAGCCTGCAGGTTCACGGTGGCCTTGGGCGCCTGGATGTCGCCGCGCTTGACCTGGCCGGTGGTGCGTGTCAGGTCCTGGCCGCCGCCCTTGAGCACGTGCGAAGAATCGCCCGAGCCCGAGCCGCCGGCCAGCAGCGCCACCTTGAGCGGTGACTGGAAATAGTCGGCGATGCCCTTCTTGTCGCCCTCGGTGGTGGAGCCCAGCAGCCACATCAGCAGGAAGAAGGCCATCATCGCCGTCACGAAGTCGGCATAAGCGATCTTCCAGGCCCCGCCATGGTGACCATGGCCGCCCTTCTTGATCTTCTTGACGATGATCGGCTGCAGCTTCTTGCTGTCACCGGCCATCGCAGGCTCCTTCGATGCGCGGGGCCGTCATCATTTTTTGCCTTTGACGTGGCCTTCGAGCTCGGAGAAGGTGGGGCGTTCGGTGGAGTACAGCACCTTGCGGCCGAATTCCACCGCCACCTGCGGCGCATAGCCCTGCATCGAGGCCAGCAGCGTGGTCTTGATGCACTGCAGTTCCTTGCTGCCTTCGTCCACCTTCTGCTCCAGCAGGCCGGCCAGCGGCTCGAAGATGCCGTAGGCCAGCAGAATGCCAAGGAAGGTGCCCACCAGCGCCGAGCCGATCATGCCGCCCAGCACCGCCGGCGGCTGGCCCACCGAGCCCATGGTGTTCACCACGCCCAGCACCGCGGCCACGATGCCGAAGGCCGGCAGGCCGCCGGCCAGACGCTGGATGGCGCCGACGGGCGCATGCGCTTCGTGGTGGTGGGTGTCGATCTCGCTGTCCATCAGCGATTCGATCTCATGCGAGTTCAGGTTGCCCGACACCATCATGCGCAGGTAGTCGGTGATGAACTCCATCACGTGGTGGTCGTTGCCGATCACCGCGTACTTGGAAAAGATGGCCGAGCTGTGCGGGTCCTCGACGTCCTTTTCGATGGACATCAGGCCTTCCTTGCGCGCCTTCTGCAGGATTTCATAGAGCAGCGCCATCAGCTCCATGTAGCGGGCCTTGGTGTACTTGCTGCCCTTGAAGCAGGCGCCGAAGCCCTTCATGGTGGCCTTGAGCACCTTGGGCTGGTTGTTGGCGATCATGGCGCCGATCGCCGCGCCCATGATGGTGATCATCTCGAACGGCAATGCCTTCATCACCACGCCGATGTTGCCGCCGTGGACGATGAACACGCCGAAGATGCAACCCAGCGCTACCAGCCAGCCGATGATGACGAACATGATGTGAACGAGTTCTTGGTTCCGCGGTTTATCGGTGCGGGATCCGTTCACTTGAGTTTGGGGCCGGGGGCCGCAGGCCGCTCCAAGCAACAGCGGCCTTTTGGCGCGCCAATAAAAAACGCGGACCGTGGGGTCCGCGTGAAAGCACAGAGACTGTGCCAGGAGGAGACAAATGAGCGATCAGATCGCCCGCAGTGTTTGTATCGGCTGGTGCTGCGGGCTTCTTGAGGACTTTTTTCGCGGCGCCGCGTGTCAGTGCGCGGAGCTGCTCTGCATCGTCAGAGCGCCGGCCGCCTTGCCCTTGCCGGCACGCGCCGGGGGGTTGCACAGGCCGCAGGTGTAGTGACGGGCGATTTCATGCGGGTGGGTGACATAGTGGCCGCCGCAGCTGTTGCACTTGGTCATGGTCAGCATGCCGTTGTCGACGAACTTGACCAGGCGCCAGGCGCGGGTGACGGACAGCAGCGGTTCCAGGTTCTGGGCTTGTGTTTGTTCCAGGTAAAGCTGGTAGGCCTTGATGACGACGTCGATCTCGTCCATCTCCGCCGCCTTGTTCAGGTATTCGTGGATGTTCAGGAACAGGCTGGCGTGGATGTTGGGCTGCCAGGTCATGAACCAGTCGGTCGAGAAGGGGAGCTGGCCCTTGCTGGGGCTCTTGCCGGACACTTCCTTGTAAAGACGAAGCAGACGCTCATAGCTCAGGTCGGTTTCCGATTCCAGCACCTGCAGGCGGGCGCCCAGGTTGATCAGCGTGACCGCCCGTTCGATTTGCTTGGCTTCGGTGAGGATGCTCTTGTTGCGTGCCATGATGTTTGCTCCGTCCTGTATCGCTGTGTTGTCTGGCGTGTGACCGGTCGATGCTGCCGGCCTGGCTTACGCGGCTTCCTGGTGGCGGCCCGCCATCAGGATGGAGGCGTGCAGGCGGTTCACGGCGTCGTTGGCCGAGGCCTTGCCGTGGCTGGTCAGCAGGTTCCACACCAGCTCGTCGTCCATCCGAAAGCGGCACAGCAGCGTGTTGCCCGAGGCCACCTTCATGATCTGCGCGGCCGACAGCGTGCCGATCAGCGTCGCGGTGTCCTCGCTGATGCCCAGGCGGTAGAGGGCCTGCTCGCGGTCGGCGCGGATCAGGCTCTGCGCCAGCATCAGGTAGCTGAGGTTGGCTTCACGGATTTCAGCGAGGATCTGGTCGGCGGTCATGTCGGGGGCTCCGGGTTCTGCAAGGCAGCACGGGGGTTGCTGCGATGGAGGAACTTTAGAAGCCGAAACAAAGGGGCAACAGTGGCCCATCTCCATGACTTGAGTCCCGTTTGTTCCGTACCCCTTGTCAGGCAAATTCCTACAGCGCGGCCGTCCCCTCGACCATGAAAAAAGGCCCCGAAGGGCCTGGCGCGTCGGATGTGACGCCGAGATGACGGAGCGCAGGCTTCAACCCGTGTTGCGCAGCCCCGCGGCGATGCCATTGATCGAGATGTGGATGCCCGTCTGCACCCGCTGCACCTGCGGGTCGCCCTCGCGGCGGGCGCGGTAGCGGCGCATCAGCTCGGCCTGCAGGTGGTTCAGCGGGTCGAGGTAGGGGAAGCGGTGCTCGATCGAGCGCGCCAGCGCCGCGTTGGACGCCAGGCGCTGCGGGTCGCCGGTGATCAGCGACAGCACGTCGCTGGTGCGCTGCCATTCGGCCTGGATGGCGCTGAAGATGCGCTTGCCCAGCTTCTTGTCTTCCACCAGGTCGACGTAGCGCGAGGCGATGCGCAGGTCGGTCTTGGCCAGCACCATGTCCAGGTTGGACATCAGCGTGCGGAAGAAGGGCCACTGGCGGTACATCTTCTGCAACAGCGCCAGCCGATCCTTGCGCGGGCCCTCTTCGCTGCCCAGCCAGGTGTCCACCGCCGAGCCGAAGCCGGCCCAGCCCGGCAGCGCCACCCGGCACTGGCCCCAGCTGAAGCCCCAGGGAATGGCGCGCAGGTCTTCGATGCGGCGGCTGGCCTTGCGCGAGGCGGGGCGTGAGCCGATGTTCAGCTCCGCGATCTCGCGGATCGGCGTGGCGGCAAAGAAGTAGTCGGTGAAGCCGGGGGTCTCGTACACCAGTTTGCGGTAGGCCTCGAAGCTGCCGGCGCTGAGGGCGGCCGCCGCCTCCAGGAAGGCCTTGGGCGGGCTCTTGGCCGGCGTCAGCAGCGTGGCTTCCAGCGTGGCGGCCACCAGCGTCTCGAGGTTGCGCAGGCCGATCTCGGGGTTGGCGTACTTGGACGAGATCACTTCGCCCTGCTCGGTCAGGCGGATCTGCCCGTTCACCGTGCCGGGCGGCTGCGCCAGGATGGCCTGGTAGCTGGGGCCGCCGCCGCGGCCGACGGTGCCGCCGCGGCCGTGGAACAGGCGCAGCGTGAGGCCGTGCTGGGCCTTCAGCGGCTCGAACAGGCCCACCAGCGCCGTCTCGGCGCGGTACAGCTCCCAGTTGCTGGTGAAGAAGCCGCCGTCCTTGTTGCTGTCGGAGTAGCCCAGCATGATGTCCTGCTCGGCCCCGCTGCGCACGATCATCGGCAGCACGCCGGGCAGCTCGTAGAACTGCCGCATGATGGGTTCGGCATTGCGCAGGTCGCCGATGGTCTCGAACAGCGGCACCACGATGAGCTGCGAGGTGGCCTCTTCGTCCAGCACGCCACGCATCAGGCCGCCTTCCTTGAGCAGCAGCAGCACTTCCAGCAGGTCGCTCACGTCTTCGGTGTGCGAGATGATGTAGTGGCGCAGCGCCTCGCGGCCGAAGCGTTCCAGCGCCTCACGCGCGGCGTCGAACACAGCCAGCTCTCCGGTGGCCAGCTCGGAGTACGCGTGGTTGCGCACCCGCAGCGGGCGGGCGTCGTTCAGCAGCTTGAGCAGCAGCGCACGGCGGGCGGCTTCGTCCAGCGCGCAGTAGTCGGGCTCGATGCGGGCGGTGGCCAGCAGCTCGGCGATCACCAGCTCGTGCTGGTCGGAGCTTTGCCGCAGGTCCACCGTGGCCAGGTGGAAGCCGAACACCTGCACCGCGCGCATCAGCGGCGCCAGCCGCGGCGCGATCAGCGCATCGGCATGGTGGTGGCGCAGCGAGTCGGCGATCACCTGCAGGTCGGCCAGCAGCTCGTCGCTGCGCTGGTAGGGGTTCTGCGGCGGCACCGCGTGGCGCAGCGCCTCGGTGCCGGTCAGCTCGTGCAGCGTGGCGGCGGTGCGCGCATACATGCCGATCAACGCCTTGCGGTAAGGCTCGTCGTTGCGGTGCGGGCTGTGGTCGGGCGAGGCATCGGCCAGCGCCTGCATGGCCGGCGTCACCGGCGCCAGCGTGCTGGAGATCGACAGCTCCGCGCCCAGCGAATGCAGCTCGGTCAGGTAAAAGCGAAGCGCCACTTCGGCCTGCCGCGCCAGTGCCTGGCGCAGCGTGTGGGCGCCGACGTTGGGGTTGCCGTCGCGGTCGCCACCGATCCACTGGCCCATGCGGAAGAAGTTGGCCACCGGGTGGCCCGGCAGCGCCTGCTCGATCTGCTGGTACAGCCGCGGGATCTGTCGCAGGAAGGTGGACTGGTAGTAGCTCAGCGCGTTCTCGATCTCGTCGGCCACGGTCAGCTTGGTGGTGCGCAGCATGCGCGTCTGCCACAGCTGGGTGACGCGGGCGCGCAGCAGCGCCTCGTTCTGCTGCAGGTCGCGCGCGGTGGTCTGGCCGTCGCGCTGGTGCACCAGTTCGGCGATCGCGCGCTCGGCGTCCAGGATGGACTTGCGCTGCACCTCGGTGGGGTGGGCGGTGAGCACCGGCGCGATGTAGGCGCGGTCCAGCGTGTGGGCGATCTCGTCGGCCCGCACGTCGGCGGCGGCCAGGCGCTCGAAACTCATCGCCAGCGAGCCTTCCTGCAGGTGGCCTTGCGCTTCGTGGTGCTCGCGGCGGCGCACGTGGTGGCGGTCTTCGGCGATGTTGGCCAGGTGGCTGAAGTAACTGAAGGCCCGGATCACGCTGACCATATGGTCGCCCGACAGGTTCTTCAGCAGCCGGTCCAGCACACGCCCGGCGGAGGCGTCCTTCTTCAGCCGGTAGGCCACCGACAGCTGGCGCACGCGCTCCACCAGCTCGAAGGCTTCCTTGCCCTCCTGTTCCCGGATCACATCCCCGAGGATGCGCCCCAGCAGGCGGATGTCTTCGACCAAAGGTCGGTTCTTCTCGGCCGCATCCACTTCTTGAGCGCGGGCGGTACGGGCTTGTCTTGCCATGGTCTCTCGTCCCTCATGTGTAATCCGGTTACGGATTTGATGGTAACTTTTTAAGCGCCGTTCGTGAATGCTGGCGACGTCGGTGCCTGCGGGTCCGCTAGCGATAATCAAGCCATGAGTGCACCGCTTCTGATCGCCACCCGCGAAAGCCGTCTTGCGTTGTGGCAGGCCCACCATGTGCAGGCGCTGCTCACCCAGCGCTTCGGCGCCCAGGTGGATTTGCTGGGCATGACCACCCGGGGCGACCAGATCCTCGACCGCAGCCTTTCCAAGGTCGGCGGCAAGGGCCTGTTCGTGAAGGAACTGGAAACCGCGCTGGAAGAAGGCCGCGCCCACCTGGCCGTGCACTCGCTGAAAGACGTGCCGATGACGCTGCCCGACGGCTTCGTGCTGGCGGCGGTGCTGGAGCGGGAAGACCCGCGCGACGCCTTCGTCTCCAACCGCTACGCCGACCTCGATGCACTGCCGCAGGGCGCGCGGGTGGGCACTTCCAGCCTGCGGCGTGTGGCCCAGCTGGTGGCCCAGCGGCCCGACCTGGTGATCGAGCCGCTGCGCGGCAACCTGGACACGCGGCTGCGCAAGCTGGACGAAGGCCAGTTCGACGCCATCGTGCTGGCCGCCGCCGGTCTGATGCGGCTGGACCTGGAAAGCCGCATCCGCACCCGTTTCGACACCCGCCGCATGATTCCGTGCGCCGGCCAGGGCGCGCTGGGCATCGAGGTGCGTGAAGACGCCACCGCGCTGCGCGCCCAGCTGCAGCAGCTCGTTCATCGGCCCACCTGGCTGGCGGTGCAGGCCGAGCGGTCGGTGTCGCGCGCGCTGGGCGGCAGCTGCAGCATGCCGCTGGCCGCTTATGCCCAGTGGGCGGACGACGGCGCGCTGCAACTGGACGTGGCCCTGGGCCATGCCGACGACGCCCGCCAGCCGCTGCTGCGCGCCAGCGTGCGGGCGACGGTGGCCGACGATGCCGCGGCCGAGGCGCTGGGCAGCCAGGCGGCGGCCGAGGTGGTGCGCCAGGCGCCTGCCGGCTACCTGCCGGCTGGGCACGGAAGCGGGCAGGGAAGCGGGTACTGAGGCCCGCCGCCCGTCGCATGCGCCTGCTGGTCACCCGGCCCCAACCGCAAGCCGACGCCTGGGCCCAGCGCCTGGCGGCCGCCGGCTTCGAGGCTGCGGCCATTCCGCTGCTGCACACCGAAGCCTGCGGCGACCTGGCCTCGCCCACCGCCGCCGCGCTGTTGGCGGCGGCCCACGGGGTGGTCTTCGTCAGCCCGGCGGCGGCCACCCACTTCTTTGAACAGGGCGCCGGCCTGCCGTGGCCGGCCCATCGCTGGGCCGCCGCGCCCGGCCCCGGCACGGCCGACCGCCTGCAGGCGCTGGGGGTGCCTGCGGCCTGCATCGTGCAGCCCGCGGCCGATGCCGCGCAGTTCGATTCCGAGTCGCTGTGGCAGCAGCTTCAGCCGCGCGTGGCCGCGGGCCACCGCGTGCTCATCGTGCGCGGCGACGGCGGCCGCGACTGGCTGGCCGACACCTTGCGCGCCAGCGGTGCGGTCGTCGACTTCCTGCAGGCCTATCGCCGGGCTGCGCCGCGGCTGTCGCCGCAGGAACGGGTGCAGCTGCAGGCCGCGCTGGCCGCCCCGGCCGCGCATCTGTGGCTTTTCAGCAGCGGTGAAGCCATCGGCCACCTGGAAACCCTCGCGCCCGGGGCAGACTGGCGGGCTGGCCTGGCGCTGGCCACCCATCCGCGCATCGAGGCCCGGGCCCGGGCGCTGGGCCTGGGCCGGGTGTTCGCGGCGCGGCCCAGCTTCGACGCGGTGGTCGCCGCGGCCCGGAAGATCGCCGAAACCCCATGAATACAATCCTTCGACTGTGAACGACGACGCTGTTTTGCCAGCCGCTGCGCCGGCCACCGCCCCGGCTTCGGGGCCCTCCGCGCCGGTCGGCGCCCCGATGCCCCGTTGGCTGGGCCTGCTGGCCCTGGTGCTGGCCGTCGTGTCCATCGCCGCGCTGACGCTGGCCTGGGACACCCAGCGCCGCGTGCGCAGCTTCGAGCAGGAGCTGGTCAAGCGCCAGCAGGACAGCCAGAGCCAGTCTTCCGAGGCGCGCATGCTGGCCCGCCAGTCGCAGGACGCTTCGCGCGAGGCCGCCGCCAAGGTGGCGCTACTGGAAGCGCGGCTGTCCGAGGTGGCCTTGCAGCGCAGCCAGGTGGAAGAGCTGATGCAGGCGCTGTCCCGCTCCCGCGACGAGAACGTGGTGGCCGACATGGAAGCCGCGGTGCGCGTGGCCTTGCAGCAAAGCGCCATCACCGGCAGTGCCGAGCCGCTGGTGGCCACCTTGAGCCAGATCGACGAACGCCTGGCCCGCTACAACCAACCGCGGCTGGAACGCGTACGCCGCGCGGTGGCGCGCGACCTCGAGCGGGTCAAGGCCATCGGCGTGGCCGATGTGGCCTCGCTCAGCATCCGCCTGGACGAAGCGGTGCGCCTGGTGGACGAGCTGCCGCTGCTGGCCGTGGCCGAGCCGCGCCGGGTGGGATCGGAAGCGGCCCAACGCCGCGCCGCGGCCCGCGCGGCGGCGGCCTCGCCGGCCGCAGGCGCCAGCGCCCCCGATGCCTCGTGGCGCGACCAGGCCCTCGACCTGTGGGAGCGCAGCCTGGCCGCCGTGTGGGGCGAGGTGCGTTCGCTGGTGCGCGTGACGCGCATCGACAGCCCCGACGCGGTGCTGGCCGCGCCTGATCAGGTCTTCTTCATCCGCGAGAACCTCAAGCTGCGGCTGCTGAACGCGCGGCTGGCGCTGCTGTCGCGGCAGTTCGACAGCGCCCAGGCCGACCTGCGCGACGCCCAGGCCACGCTGGACCGCTACTTCGACCGCAATGCCAAGCGCGTGCAATCCGCCAGCGAGCTGCTGCGCCAGGTGATGAGCCAGGCCCGCCAGACCGGCGTGCCGCGCCCCGACGACACCCTTGCCGCGCTGGCCGCCGTCGCGGCCGGCCGTTGAGCCCCAGCACGCCATGCGATCGATCATCTGGCTGGTGCTGCTGTTCGTGGTGGCCGTGGTGGCGGCCTCCACGCTGGGGCGCAACGACGGTCTCGTCAGCTTCTACTGGAGCGGCTGGCGGCTCGACCTCTCGCTCAATCTCTTCATCGTCGGCCTGCTGCTGCTGTGCTTCGCGGTGGTCTCGGGCATCAGCGGCGTCAATTCGCTGATCGGACTGCCGGCCCGTGCACGTGAGTGGCGTCTGGCCCGCCGCGAGCGCGCGGCGCAGTCGGCGCTGCGCGAGGCGCTGGCTGAATTCCTGGGTGCCCGTTACGGCCGTTCGCAGAAGGCGGCGCAGCGGGCGCTGTCCATTCAAGACAGCTCGCCCGACATGCCGCCCGACCCGGAGCTGCGGGTACTGGCGCACCTGCTGGCCGCTTCCAGCCTGCACAGGCTGCAAGACCGCAGCCGCCGTGACGAACACCTGCAGCAGGCGCTGCGCCAGCCGCGCCGCCCGGGCCTGCCCCGTGTGGCCGACGAAGGCGCGCAGCTGCTGGCCGCCGAATGGGCGCTGGACGACCGCGACGGCCCGCGCGCGCTGCGCCTGCTGGCCGAGCTGCCACCGGGCGTGGCCCGCCGCACCCAGGCGCTGCGGCTGCGGCTGCAGGCCCAGCGCCAGCTGCGCCAGCCGCTGGAGGCGCTGCGCAGCGCCCGGCTGCTGGCCAAGCACCAGGGCTTTTCGCCGGTGGCGGCGCAGGGCCTGCTGCGCTCGCTGGCCTTCGAGGCGATCGACGCCACGCACGATGCCGACCAGCTGCGCGCCACCTGGCTGCAGCTGGAATCGTCCGACCGCCGCGATGCCTACGTGGCGGCGCGCGCTGCGATGCGTATCGCGCGCTTCGGCCAGCCGGAAGAGGCGCGCCAGTGGCTGCGCCCCTTCTGGGAGCAGATGCAGGACCTGGGCGCCGATGGCCGCGACCAGGTGGCGCGGGCGCTGACGCAGTGCCTGCCCGGCATCGGCCCCGACTGGCTGCCACGCCTGGAAGCCGCGCAGCTGAGCTTCGTGCAGGAGCCCATCGTCACGCTGGCGGTGGGTGCTGCGTTGGCCGAACGACAGCTGTGGGGCAAGGCCCGCCGGCCGTTGGAGCAGGCGGCAGGGCACAATGCACTGGATGGGGCTTGCCGTCGCCTGGCCTGGCGACTGCTGGCCCAGCTGGCGCGCGAAGAGGGTGACGAGCCCCGCGCGCTGCGCTGCGAGCAGGCAGCCGCAGCGGTCGAATAGAGTAATTTACTCAGGTATTGACCGCAGCGAAAAATGCTCGCTATACTGTGAGGCTTCAGCGGCTGTAGCTCAGTTGGATAGAGTACTTGGCTACGAACCAAGGGGTCGTGGGTTCGAATCCTGCCAGCCGCACCAGAACAACGTTCTGAATCAACGCCTTAGACGGGCAACCGTCTAAGGCGTTTTTCTTTGCGGGGGACCTTTGGGGGATTCAGGTCCCCATGGCACCCCCGCATGCCCTCAGCCGTTAGCCACCTGGCGCTCGCGCGCCTGCTGTTGTTCAAGCTTTAAGGTCGCCAGCGATTTGTTCCACCGGCCCGAGTCGTCCCGGATCTTCTCCAAGGCAGCATGAATCTCGACGATCTGAGCCATGCTGTAGTGGTGGGTCATCGATCGCGTGCTGTGCCAGAGGATGTCGGCGATCGCAGACTCCGACACGCCCGCCTCCCGCAGGCGCATGCCGGCGGTGTGCCTGAGGTCGTGCACATGGAGGTCGCCCAGGCCCGCCTCCCGGCGGGCCCGCTGCCAGGCCGTGTTGTTCATGGTCTGGACGGGGCGGTACGGCATCACCGGCACCTTGGTGACGTTCGTGATGCGCTCGCGCCGGTAGGCGAAGACATGCGTCTCATGCTGTCCACGGACCAACTCGACCTGCGACTGGGCGACCGAATTGCAGACCACCAGGCGGGTGCGCCGGCGACCCTTGACGTGCGCGCGCGGCACCTCAAAAACGCTGATGCCCAGTTCAGGCACCTTGATCTCCCATGTCCACTGCAGGCTGCACACCACATCGTCCCGCACACCGGTGTTCAACACGAACAGGGCCATGCGGGCGAGGTGCCGCGGGAGCTTGGACAGCAGCAACTGCTGCTGAGCCCAGCTGATCGGCGAAGGCTCCCGCTGGTGACCAACCAGCGGCAGCATGGTGACCAGTGGCGCCCGGTCGAGCCAGGTCTTGCCGGTTCCATCCCGCCAGTGGGTGGCTGCCAGCCGCAGCACCCGACGGACCACGCTCAGCTCCAAGTTGACCGTCTTGTGAGCGCGGCCCTCCGCCAGGCGACGGGCGACGTGCGGCGCGAGGCTGCCGTCGTGGACTTGGTCCAGCGGAAGGTGGCCAATGGTCGGCATGACGCTTTTCAGGTGGTAAATGTCGGACTCGATGGAGGCCTTGTCCTCGTACAGAGTGAGGTAGTGGGCTGCCGCGTCGCTGAAGGTGCGGCTTGGTCGCTCACCGTGCAGCTGGACTTGCCGGAGCTCGTCCAGGCGCTTGATCAGCCACCTTTGCGCTTCTTCAAAAGTAACGAAGCCACGCTTGCGAAGTCGGGTCTTGGCGTACCAGCGGTCGACCTGCCAGCCGCCGCTGCTCTTGTCGGGGAGGATGCCCCCGGTTGACTGGCCCATAAAAGCACTCCTTTCGCGGTGATGGGCCGTCCGTTCCAAGGGGGATTCTGCGCTTCGTCGCTGCTAGTTGCAGCATCGAGGTTGTGTTGCCAGCTCTCCGCGTGAGCCGGCTGCTCATCCTGTTTGAACGTGTCGAAGAGGCGGTCCAGTTCCAGGCGGTCGAAGATCAGACTGGAGCCTTGCGACATGGTGGTCAAACGCGGCCGCCACCGGGCGTCAAACGTCTTGCGCTTGACGCCTACGTACACCATCGCCTCGGCATAGTTCAGGCCGCGTTTCAACATGGAACCGTCCTCAACAGTTACCTCGTCGTCAGACGCTGACATGCACCGGCTGTGCGAGCGCGCATGCAGCGTCTTCGGCATACCTAAACGATAGCTGCGATAAGGTGCCGGGGCTGCGCTGGATTTGCTGCCGTTTCAGCGGCCCGACGGTGGGCCACTGGCTTATGTCCCTTCGTGTGATCAGCGTTCGAAGAACGACTGCGCTGGGTGATGGCTCTCTTGACTCTAAGCATGTTCACTGCAAGCGCATGCCGTCCAAAGCGGACGCATGTCAACGTTCCCTTCCGGCCAAAGGACTAAACCGCTCTCGCGGTAGGTGCGCCTGGCTGCGGCCTTCGCGGCTCGTTGCGCTGCTTGTTCTGTGACGTTAGAAGGCGAGGCGATCCGCCTCGTCCTTCGACGGAGCAGCATCATGCACATGACTTCATCAGGCGTCACGCCGCTACGCCAACGCATGCTCGACGACATGCGCATGCGCAAGCTGGCAGCGAACACGCAACTTTCATACGTCCGAGTGGTGCGCCGGCTGGCGGCCTACCTGTCGCGGTCCCCCGACACCGCCACCGTGGAGGAGCTGCGCAGCTTCCAGCTCTATCTTGTCGACAGCGGTACCTCGCCGATCACGCTGAACGTCACGTTGACCGGTTCGCAGTTTTTCTTTGATGTCATGCTCGGGCGCATCGACCTGATGGCCAAGATGCAGCCACTCAAGGTGCCTCAGAGCCTGCTGACAGTGCTCAGCGTGCAGGAAGTGTCGCGCCTGATCGCGGCCGCACACAATGTCAAGCACCAGGTGGCGTTGTCAGTCGCCTACGGCGCAGGCCTGCGTGCCAGTGAAGTCATCGGTCTGAAGGTCACCGATGTCGACAGCCAGCGCATGGCGTTGCGGGTGGAGCAGGGTAGAGGACGCAAGGATCGATACGCCATGTTCAGTCCCGTGTTGCTGCAGCGGCTGCGCACATGGTGGCGATTGGCTCATGCCCGGGGCCGCATCCCGCCGGGTGGATGGCTGTTCCCCGGGCAGAACCCGATGGATCCTTTGACTGTGCGGCAGCTCAATCGCGCCGTCCACGCGGCGGCGGAAGCCGCCGGAATCGACAAGCGCGTGTCCACCCACACCCTGCGCCACAGCTTTGCGACACACCTGCTGGAACGCAAGGTAGACATACGCGTCATCCAAGTGTTGTTCGAGCTTCGTGCGCGCTTTGGCGACGCAGTGACCGACGTCGTCATCGAGGTCACCGACAACAAGTCATTGCCAACGCAGCGACGAAAAGAGCTGCAGGTGGAGCACGCGCCGCACAAGAGCGCCGGCGCGGCGCTATTTAAGCTTGCGGACAAGACCTGCAACCTAGGCGACATCGCCGCGACACCTCCGGCGGACTGGTCAGTGTCCCGGCGACAGGAATATTTTGACTGGGCGAAGCGGGTGGTCGATGGCCTCCCGTGAATCAATGACGCCATGCTGCGAGTGTTCGCCGAGGCCTACGCTTCTCGACCTGCAGACGAGTGAGACAACATGGACCTGGTCCCCCTGCTGGAACGCAGCGACGCACTCCATGCCGCATTGGCTCAGGCTGTTGGAGTCTTAAATGACATCCTGCGAGCCGAACGCGCCACTGTCACGATGGACGCATTGCTGCTCTCCAGCCAGCACGCGGCCGCACTGCGCCTGACCCTGGCAGCAGGCCTCGGCGCATCGGCCATTGGCCTTCTACGAATGCAGTACGAGGCAGTTCTGCGTGCGGTGTGGGCGCTCTTCGCGGCCGACGCCTCCGATGTTGCGGCCCTCGCTGCGCCGCTGACGACAGGCACCCTCAAGGCCGCAAAGAGTCTGGGCCTGGCCGCAGAGCTGCTCACCGCCATCGAGAAATCGCAGGCACCCGAGGACCTGAAACGGTCACTGCGCGAGTTCCGCGCGAGCTCCTGGGACGTCCTCAATTCCTACATCCACGCCGGCATCCACCCGCTGCGACGGGCGGACGGCAACGCGGTGCACGAACTCGTCGTGGCGCTCAAGATGTCGAACGGCCTGGCCGCTATTACAAGTGCCCTGATGGTCATCGTCGGCCAGCGGCCGAAGCGACAAGTCGACATCAATGTCGTCTCCACCAATTCCACGGACTGCTTGCCGCAGCGACACTTTGGGACTTGACCGTGCTCGCGCTTGTCGACGGCAACAACTTCTACGTCTGCTGCGAGCGTCTTCCGGCCGGCCCCGTCGGTCGGCCCGTCGTCGTGCTCAGCAACAACGACGGATGTGCCATCGCCCGCTCGAACGAGGCCAAGGCTCTCGGCGTGAAGATGGCGCAGCCCTCGTTCGAAATCCGGCACCTCGAGCAGGAGGCGGGCTGGTCGCGCTTTCTGCCAACTTCGAGCTGTACGGCGAGATGAGCGACCGCATGACGCAAGTCATCGGGCGTCATGCCGCGCGCCAGGAACTCTACTCCATCGACGAGTGCATCCTTGATTTTGAGGACGTCCGCGGGCACCTGGTCGCCATCGGTTGCCGGCTGCGGGACGAAGTTCTTCAAGTCACCGGCATCCCATGCTGTGTGGTCCGGGGGCGACCAAGACGATTGCGAAGTTGGCCAACCACATCGCCAAGACTGCAGAGCGGAAGCCAGGCTCCTACCCGGAGCAACTGGCGTAGGTCTGTAATTTGAGCCAGCTAGCAGAGGGACTATTGACCGGTCTGCTGGCTTCGACTGAGGTGGGCGAAGTGTGGGGCGTGGGGCCGCGCATCGGGCGGCAACTGGTCGACGCTGGCATCACCACAGTCTTCGACCTACAGGGGCTCGACCTCGGGACGATGCGAAAGCGATTCAGCGTCGTCCTAGAGCGCACGGTGCTGGAGCTTCGCGGCACCCCTGGGTGAAGCTCGAGGACGTGCCGGCGCCGAAGCAGCGAATCATGTGCTCTCGGTCGTTCGGAACACCCGTCCTCGCGCTCGATGACCTGGTCGCGGCAATTTCCACGTTTGCTGTGCGCGGCGCCGAGAAGCTGCGCAAGCAGCAACACCTCGCCGGCGCCGTGATGGTGTTCATCATGACCTCGCCGTTCCGCAAGCGCGACCGGCAGTACAGCCGCACTGTCACCGTGCCCCTGCGGCGGCCGACGGCGGAGTCTGGTCTCCTTGTTCGCGCCGCCGCTGCCGGGCTTGAGGCCATCTACAAGACCGGCTTCAAGTTCGCGAAGGCCGGCGTCATGTTGGTCGACTTGCAGCCGGAAACGCAGGTGCAGCGTGAACTCAACCTGGTCGGTGGCTTGGCCGCCGATGGTCAGCCTGTCAACGAGCACGACGGGCGCGCGCGTCTAATGAGAGCTTTGGACACGGTCAACGCCCAGCACGGCCGCGGCTCGATCTTCTTGTCCAGCACCGGCAGCCCGACGAGGGCGAGCACGCGCTGATGGGCGATGAAGCGCGAACGGCGGACGCCACGGTACACCACCTCCTGGGCGGAAATACCGGTTGCCCGAGCGTAGCCCCTAACGGCCCGGACGCACATCTGCGTTACATTGCGTGCGGCACATGCAAGGATGGGCGGATGGACAGGAAGACAGAGACGCTAAACCTCCGCGTGAGCCCAGAGATGAAGGAGCTGGTGCGGGTCGCGGCAGCGCGTGACCACCGCACCATCGCCAACTTCATCGAGGTGCTCGTACGCGAGCACTGTGAAAGGCTAGGAATAGCCACTGGCCACACGCTCACAAAGAGGCCGACGAGTCGCTGAGCTAACGAGGGAGCATGACTTGAAAGCATCGCTCGGCCAAAAGGTCACGGCGTCGAGGCTCAAGGAGCCGTTCGAGCCCGACTACGCATTGAAGTAGACAAGAACCGCCGTGGTCCGCATGCATATCACTAGGGGAGCCCGATGGGGTTGAAGTTCTTCACGAATCAAGGTGACAACACCGTCCTCGAAAAGTTTCGAGGCATCTTCGACAACAACGCCGATATCGAACAGTTCGACGCGCTGATTGGGTACCTCCGCGCGAGCGGATATTTCGCGATCCAGCCGCACCTTGCAAAGGTCCCGCGCATTCGCATACTCGTTGGAATCAACGTGGACCGCCTGATGGCGGAGTACAACCGCAAGGGGCTCCTCTTCACCGGCGACGACGCCAAAGTCAGAAACGAGGTGGAGGCCTCGCTGCGTGACGATATTGAGCATGCCCCCTATGACCAGTCGGTTGAAGCCGGCGTCCAACAGTTCATCGAGGATGTCGCCGGCGGTCGAGTCGAGATTCGCGCGCATCCGACTCGCAAGCTTCACGCCAAGGTCTACGTGTTCCTCCCGAAGGGATTCAACGAGCACAAGCCTGGCGCTGTCATCACTGGCTCGTCCAACCTGACGGCAGCGGGCCTTGGGAAGGAGGACCAGGAGACCAACTACGAGTTCAACGTCCTGCTTCACTACTACGACGAAGTGAAGTTCGCTGCCGACGAGTTCCAGCGGCTTTGGCAGGAGTCGGTCCGCATCCTGCCGGAGCAGGTGGAGGAGGCACACAAGCAGACGTATCTCGGCGTCCAGGTCACTCCTTCAGAGCTCTACTACAAGCTCCTCATCGAATATTTCGGGTCGGCAATTGAATACGACCCGAACGCTGTCTCTGACCTGCCGAATGGCTTCAAGCGGCTCTCGTACCAGGCCGATGCCGTCAACGCGGGCTATCGGCTCCTGCAGCAGCACGGAGGCTTCTTTCTTGCCGACGTTGTCGGTCTCGGCAAGACGGTTATCGCCACGCTCGTCGCCAAGAAATTTTTCTTTAAGAACGGCTTTCCAGAATACCGGTCCAGCACGCTCATCGTCACGCCACCCAGCATCGAAGAAAACTGGCAGGAGACGGTCGAGCTCTTCAAGTTGGACAACTGCAAGATTGTCACTATCGGGAAGCTGTCGTCCCTGCGCAATGTCGAGCGCTACGACCTCGTCGTTATTGATGAAGTGCATCGGTTCCGCAACGACGTCACAGCGCAATTCGAAGAACTGCAGCGTATATGCAAGACGCCAAGTGAGCATCTGCTGCCTGATGGCTCGCGCGCTTCCAAGAAGGTCATCCTCGTCTCGGCAACGCCGCTCAACAACCGGCCGGCTGACTTGCGGAATCTGATTTCGCTGTTCCAAGACCTTCGGCGCTCGACCCTGTCCGTCTTGAACTTGCAGGCGTACTTCGCCGCTAAGGAGAAGGCTTTCGCCGATGCAAAGTCGTTGCCAACGGCGCAAGCCACAGCCCGAGTGGCGGGCATCTACGAAGACATTCGCATCAAGGTCCTGTCCGAGATAACGATTCGCCGTACCCGCTCAGACCTTGTCGGCCACGAACTGTACAGCGCCGACCTTGCTGCTCAGGGCATTCAGTTCCCGCGTGTGAACAAGCCCGAGCCCATCATGTACCGGCTCTCGCCGATTGTTGAGCGGCTCTACGACCAATCTATGGCGGCGCTCGCAGGCCGGGGCGCCGCTCCGCTGACCTATGCGCGGTACAGGGCTCTTGCGTACCTCGTCCCCGAGGCGCGCGCCGACGTGCCATTGGCGGACATGGCCGCGACACAACTTGCGAAGATTATGCGGGTCGGGCTGGCCAAGAGACTCGACAGCAGCTTCCACGCGTTCCGTCAGTCACTGACCCGCTTCAGAGATGCGACTCGCGTGATGCTCACGAATCTCAAGAAGGGCGTGGTGTACATCTCGTCCGACGTGAACATCACCAAGCTTATCCTCGAGGATGACGAGGAACGGCTGCTTGAACTGCTCGCAGAGGGCGATGGCACCAAGGTGCGGCAGTTCTCGTCCGGCAGTTTCGACAAGGGTCTCATGGCTGACCTGGAGGCCGACCTTGCAGCTTTGAACATGCTGTGTGATGCATGGTCTCGCGTTGACGAGGACCCTAAGTTCGACGCCTTCCTCGACTACCTGAAGAGCCGCCTCTTCGACAGGACCATCAACCACGCGGGGAACAAGCTCGTCGTCTTCTCCGAGGCTAAGGACACCACAGACTACTTGAAGCAACGGCTAGCCGAGGCCGGCTACACGCGAGTCCTCGCTGTCGATTCGTCCAACCGCAAAGAGTTGATGCCGGATATCAGGGGGAACTTCGATGCCAATGCGAAGCAGCAGGTCGACAACTGCGACATCATTCTCACGACGCAGGTACTGGCGGAAGGCGTGAACCTTCACAGGTCAAACGTCATCGTCAACTACGACACGCCGTGGAATTCGACGCTGCTAATGCAGCGCATCGGCCGCGTCAACCGAATCGGGACGACGGCTCCGACGGTTCACATCTTTAACTTCTATCCGTCAGCGCAAGTAGACAACGACATCGAGCTCCGGAAGCGTGCGCTCATGAAGCTGCAAGCCTTCCACTCGGCTCTCGGCGAGGACAGCCAAATCTACTCAGATGAAGAGGTCGTCGAGACGTTTGGCATGTTCGACCACGAGTTCGATGAGGAGGAGCGCGACGAGCGGCTCACTTTGCTGCTGGAGCTACGCAAATTCAGGGAAACGCATCCAGAGGACTTTCGGCGCATCAAACACCTTCCGCGAAGGGTTCGTGTCGGACGGAAGAACGATAAGCGGGCGAGGACGACGGTGGCTTTCATCCGCTCTCAGCGTCGCGATGGGTTTTACCGAATTCGAGCGGAAGGGCTGGTCGACGAGATTTCGGTGGTGGAAGCAGCGCAGGAACTTCGCGCGCCTCCGTCTGAGATGCCTTACCGGTTGCACTCCCTGCACCATGAGCAGGTGCAGGCTGCAGTCGCCCGCTTCGCCGAAGAGGTGGCTGCCAACGAACCTGAGGCGGCAGCGCCTCAGACCAAGCTTGGTCCACGGGACACAAAAGCGATTTCGCTGTTGAAGGCTATCGCTCGGGCGCCGGTGTGCAGCGAAGGAGACAAAGCGCGCCTTGCATTGGCTGAGGCGGCCATCACTGTCGGAACATATCAGGCACTGCCTAGGCGCCTCGCCCAGCTTGCGACGCGAGCCAGCAAAGACAAGCTCAGCACAGCGGCAATTTTGGACGGTGTGCTCGACATCCTGAGCGACTTCCATCTGCAACACGGCCCGAGGCATGTCTCTACGGCAACCGTCGCCGCTGCATCGGCACCAGGAATCCTCATCTCCGAGAGCTTCGATGACTAACCCGTTCGCGTCCGTCGGTGCACTTCGGGACCAACTCCGAACGTCTTACACGCGAGACGAATGGCTCCGCGTATTGCTACCTGGCCTGTTTCAGTCGGTAGAGCTGGGTGCAAAGCCGACCCCTGTCGAAGTGCCGACGGCCGACTGGGCCACCGAGTTCGAGGCGTCCCACTGGCTAGGGCGCGTTCGACTTCTTGGGGACGATGGTGTCGAACGGGTGATGTGGGTTGCCGAACTGCGCCTGCGGAACCCCAATCGTCTTCAGGCTCGAGTCACCCTTCGTCAAGGTCTCTCGAAACTTTTCAGCGCCGGGCAAGTCGAGGCGGTGTTGGCCTTCTTCGTCGGCGCCGACGGAGCCGACTATCGCGTTACCTTTGCGGCGGCAGAGTGGGCGTTGGACGGCGGCCGTGTTGTGAAGTCCGAGACTCCGCCGAAGCGTTATTCGTTCGTCGTAGGGCCTGGCGAGCCTGGCACGACGGCCGCGCAGCGCCTATTTGGCCTCTACGAGCAGCGGGCCGCGCGGCGCTTTGATGACGTGCGAGAGGCGTTCTCGGTAGAGCGCCTCAACAAGACCTTCTTCGACGGATATCGAACCCACCACAAGAACATCGTTCGTTCGCTTGCCACCAAGGCCGCAATGCGCGTCTTCGGTTTAGAGCCGCCGCTTGACGCCGAGGAAATGTTGACCGAGGCCGCCTACAAGCCAGCGCGCGACTTCGTCAAGCGAATGATGGGTCGCATCGTGTTCCTGTACTTCGTTCAGCGAAAGGGTTGGCTCGGCGCGGACCCGTCAGCAAAGCCGGGTGAGTACGTCGATGGCGAGAAGAGGTACGTCAGAAATGTTATCGCGGCGAGGGGCGGCGCTAATGCATACAGCGGAGCGCTGGCGCCCCTCTTCTTTGAAGTGCTGAACACCGACCGCTCGGCTCGAGGTGATGTTTGCTCGTTGTCTAGGCGGCGTGTGCCGTACTTGAACAGCGGGCTATTCGAGCCTGAAGGCCTCCGCCGCAGAGCTCGCATGAGCCCTATTGAGCAGCACAAGCAACTGGAGTTGGATGAGCAGGTCCTCATGGCCTTCTTCGACTTCTTGGACGAGTTCAACTTTACTGTAGACGAGAACTCGCCAGACGAAGGGGAGGTCGGCGTGGATCCGGAGATGCTCGGTCATATCTTCGAAAACCTGCTCGAAGACAACCGCGAGAGGGGCACCTTTTACACGCCCAAGGCTGTCGTGGAGTTCATGTGCAAGGAGAGCGTCCTTCGTTACCTGAGCCGGCGACTTGGCGAGCGCCAGGAGCTAGAGCGCCTTGTCCGCTCCCATGACGTTGGAAACTGGAACGACGACAAGAACTGGGTTAAGAAGCACGCCGCAGACATTGCTGAGGCACTCACTTCAGTTCGAGTGTGCGACCCGGCTGTCGGGTCAGGCGCGTTCCCGATGGGAATGCTCAACGAGATTTTCTGGCTTCGGTACAGCCTGCGTCCGGTGAAGGAGAAAGAACTCGGTGCTCTGAAGAAGTCCATCATTCAGGACAACCTGTGTGGCGTTGACCTGGACAAGAATGCTGTCGAGATTGCGCGATTGCGTTTCTGGCTGTCGATAATTGTCGATGCCACCACGCCAGAGCCGTTGCCAAATTTGGAGTTTCGGTTCCTGCAGGGGGACTCGTTGGTTGACCTGGTTGGCGGGCATCGCGAGTGGGCTCAGCGCCACCTCCCTGGCGTGTCGATGGCCAACGACTCAGACCCGCAAGCCGAGCTTGGACTGGTCGAGACGTCAGGGCGAGCTTCGGCGTACGCTCGCGAGCAGCGTCGTATACGGGAACTTATTGCTTCTCACTTCACCATGCATGGCGAGCCCAAAGCTGAGCTGGCGAGAGAGATTGATGCTGCTGAGAAGGCCTTTGTACTAAACGTGCTCCGACACGTCACGCAAGACCTCGAGAAGATGCCAAAGTCGGCCAGGGTGAAGGCGCAGCTAGACATGACTCGGCGTCGCATCGACAGGTTGACGAGTGCCGAGGACGGCGACGACAGAGACTACTTTCCATGGCTGTTCTACGAGGACCGCCAGTTCGACATCGTCATCGCGAATCCACCCTACATCAGCGCCATCGACCACGGCAAGGTCTACGGGGAAGAGGCGCGGAAGGCCTTGAAGGAAACCTATGCCTCGGCCAAAGGGGCCTTCGACGTCTACGTGTGCTTCTTCGAGCTCGCCTGCAACCAGTTGGTGGATGGCGGTGTTCTGACCTTCATCAGCCCGAACAAGTATCTGTCGGTCGACTACGCGCAGGCGCTCAGGGACCTCATCCGAGAAAGGATGAAGCTGTCCTTGGTCGTCGACCTGAGTGAACCGCCCCGGGTATCGCGGAGGCCCGTTGGTTTAAGTCAGACGGTCGCGGCCTGACCAGCGCGTTGTCGATGGTAGTTGGCCTCGAACTCGGCCGGCGGGATGTAGCCCATGGGCTCCATCAGTCGATGGTGGTTGAACCAAGCCACCCATTCCAGCGTCGCCAGTTCCACCGCTTGCTTGGTCTTCCAGGGCCCCCTCCGGTGGATGACCTCGGCCTTGTAGAGCCCGTTGATGGTCTCGGCCAGGGCGTTGTCGTAGCTGTCGCCCTTGGACCCCACTGAGGGCTCAATGCCGGCCTCGGCCAAGCGCTCGCTGTAGCGGATGGACAGGTACTGCGACCCGCGGTCCGAGTGGTGCACGAGGCCATCACCTTCGGTCGGCTTGCGGTCGTACAGCGCCTGCTCCAGCGCGTCGAGCACGAACTCGGTGTGCATCGAGCTGCTCTGGCGCCAGCCCACGATGCGCCGGCTGAACACGTCCACCACGAACGCCACATAGACCCAGCCCTGCCAGGTCGACACGTAGGTGAAGTCCGAGACCCACAGCTGGTTGGGCCGCTCGGCACGGAACTGCCGGTTGACCCGGTCCAGCGGGCACGGTGCCTTGAGGTCCGGAACGGTGGTGCGCACGGCCTTGCCTCGGCGCACGCCCTGCAGGCCTTGCTGACGCATCAACCGTTCGACGGTGCAACGGGCCACCGCCACGCCCTCGCGTTTGAGCTGGCGCCAGACCTTGTCAGCGCCGTAGACCTGCATGTTGGCCTGCCACACGCGCTGGACCTCAAGCACCAGGCACGCATCCCGCTGTGCGCGACGCGAGCGCAGCGCCGGGTTGCGCTGACGGGATGCATGGCGCCAATAGGCCGACGGGGCGATCTGCAAGACGCGGCAGATCGACTCGACCCCGAACTCCTGGCGATGCCGGTCGACGAAGGCCTTCAGGACTTGAGGCGGCGGTCGAGCTCCGCCTGGGCGAAAAACGCGCTGGCCAGCTTCAGGATCTCGTTGGCCTTGCGCAGTTCACGCACCTCGCGCTCGAGCTCCTTCACGCGCTCGGCCTCGCTGGTCGTCACGCCTTCTCGCACGCCGGCATCGACCTCGGCGCGCTTGACCCATTCGTTCAGCGTCTGCGGCACGCAGCCAATCTTGGGCGCGATGGACTCGATGGCCGCCCACAGCGACGGGTACTCCCCTCGGTGCTCCTGCACCATCCTCACCGCGCGCTCACGCACCTCGGGCGAGAACTTGTTCGACTTGCTCATGGCTCAATCCTCTCAGAGTGTTGAGCCTCCTCGAATCCCGGGGCGGTTCAGAGCAACGTGAAGGTGTTCAAAGAGGCATCGGTCTACCCTGTTGTCACAGTGCTTGAGCGAGGTGTCGAGCAGGGGCGTGTGGTCAACGTGATGCATGGCCGCAGCAAGACGACGTCAGACGACATCGTCATGTCGGAGCTTCCCGCAGCTGACTCGCGTTGGCTTGATGCGCTGCCCAATCGAATCTGGGGCGTGCTCTTGTCAGAGCACCGCAGCGTCCTCGAGAAGGTGTCGAGCAAGAGCCGCTGGCTAAGAGACGTCGCGAACGTCAACGCGATGACGACTGCGGGAGAGGCGGACGCCTTCGGCACGCAGCTGCGTGACTCGGCAAGGGGTGCCTGTCGAGTCATCAATACCGGAACCATCGACCCGTTCGAGAGCCTATGGGGACAGAAGGCCTTGACCAAGCAGGGGGCGAAATTTTTGCACCCCGTGTTGCCGCTGAATGCGGAGACGCTTGGTAACCGTTTGGCGCTATTTCGCTCGCCCAAAATCATCGTCGCGAAGATTGCTCACCGGTGCGAAGCATTCCTTGACGGTGAGGGAAAGTTTGGCGGGCTGGATGTGAATTGCATCTACGGGCCAGCGGGTGACTACACGCTGAAGTTCCTCGTCGGCTACTTGCACTCTGACGTCGCGGCCTTCGTCCATCGCCTCTTCTTCGGCGGTCTCGCAATGTCGGGCGGCTACCTACCGTTCCAGGCACCGCATCTGCGAGTCCTGCCCGTTCCGAACGCCGAATCCAAACTGGTGGCGCGAGTCGAGAAGGCGGTGGACATAATTATCGCGAGCCGCGATGCTGGAAGCATCGACCTTTCGCCGGTGACCGACATCGACGACGCGCTGGCAGCTCACTTCGGACTGACGCCAAGTGACATGGCGGCAATCAGGGAGGTGGTGCAGCGGGATATGGAAGATGCCGAGTTAGGCAACGTTTAAGGTGTCGGGGCCGATGCGAACCAATTACGTGATCATCGCGAACCTGGCCAGCGCCTGAGCGGCATCATCGTCTGCCGCACGATGTCGGAGGACTTGCGCCTGGCGTGTGGGAGCATCCCCAATGTGGAACTGCTGGAGTACGAACTCTCAGTCACCGTCTCTCGAGTGCCGGTGCTCGAGCTGCCGAAGTGAGATGCCGATGAGCGAAGAGAAGCAGGGAGTCAGACTCCACGGGCCGGTGGAGCTGGTCAGCGATGAGGCGATATGCTGGAAGCGCCACAAGCCGACGCCGGTGCACGCGCTGCTGGCCGCGGACCTCGAGGAGTTCGCTCCACGCGAGGAGCCAATGCGCGTCGAGGCGCCCACCTTTGTCTACGACTTCAGCCCAGACGCGCTGCCGGCGCAAGTCAAGGCCGCGGTGACCAAGGCGGCTCCGAACTACCAGCCGACGCACTCGCGAACCATGGACGAGACCAGTTGGGCCAACGTCTGCGTCCACTGCAGGTCGCTGCAGGGCGCGTTCTTCCTGCACGGCGAGCCGGACGGGCCGCTCTTCGGCGGTCCCGAGAGGTTCCGCGGCACAAGAGTCGTCGTCTCCCAGGAGGGCTTAGACGCCGACGGGGGAGCTACTCGCTCTAGTCGACAGGGCACAAAGGCCGCGAAGTACCACACATCGCGGACAGCGGCACTCAGGTACACTTCTCGCTACGTCCAACGGAACTACTTCGAGGGCTGGGGCGTCCACCTACCATGCAAGCCAAGAAGCACGCCATCTTCGACAAGCGCCTCACCAAGGCCGATGCGAAGAGCCTCGTGAAGGCACGACAAGAGCGCAAGGCTTTTGTCGGCCGGGTGCTGGCCGCCAAGCCGACTCCCGAGTCGATTGAAAAGGCTGGTGAGCTGGTGCGCAAGGTTCGCGACGCGAAGAACGCTGCCTTCCTTGGGCAGTACCGCCGAACCTCTGTCCGCTGATGCCGTTGGCGGAGGGTGAATTTGGGCTGCTGCCAGTGACCGAGGCCCCTCCTGAGCTACTCGCGGCATTCCGGTGCGGCAAGGACCACCTCGACCACTTCGTCGTAAACAGCGTCGGCATGCATGCCGATAGGCTCGGCCTGACCACCGTCGTGTTCCACCCGGAGGTGCAGAACGCAGTGGTCGGATACTTCACCTTAGCGAACGACGCCATCCCACTGAATACCTCTGAGCAAGCGGAGCTCGGTCTCCACGATGAAGTGGTGTTGACGGCGTTCCCCGCTGTGAAGCTCTGCCGATTCGCGGTCGCGCAGGGCCTGCAAGGGCAGGGCGTTGGCGCTCAGATTCTCGAGCTGGTGATGGGCGAAATCCTGGATGCGGAATCGCTGTCCGCCGCCCGCCTCGTAATCGTGGATGCGGACAATGACCCTCCAGTCTTGCGCTTCTACGAGAGGCACGGGTTCGAAAGGTCGCTCTGGGCCGAGAGGCAGGCGCGCAATCATGGCGGGCGTTCGCCGCCGGCGGCAATCAAGATGATTCGAGACATCCTGCGAACGCTGTAGACGACTGCAGACGCTGCCGCGGAATTGCTGCTCGCGAACTCTACTTGCCGGGCCTGCACTGGAAAGCCATATTTGCTGCACAGCAAACATGGCAAAAACACAAAACATGGTCAGCCGGCTCAGCGGGGGAGGCGGCAAGGACACCTATTGTGCCCTCCGGAGAGGCGCTCACGCGCTACCTGGACGACGGCGATATGCCGATAGACAACAACTGGGTGGAGAACCGCATCCGGCCGATCGCGCTCGGACGGCAGAACTGGCTGTTCGCCGGCTCACTGCGCGCGGGAAAGCGGGCCGCCGCGGTGATGAGCTTGATACATCCGGCCAAGCTCAATGGGCACGATCCGTACGCCTACATGCGAGACGAGCTCGAGCGGCTGCCGACGCAGCCTGCCAGCCGGATCGTTGACCTACTGCCGCACCACTGGCGACCGACCACGCCGGTCTGAGCTCTGCGTCCATCGTCAAGATGGGTTGGCCGGACGTACATGGACGCCCCCGAGCTTGCCAAGCTACCAGCTCACTTCTGCACGAAGAAAAGATTGCACCCGTACATTCGGACTTTCGATGCGAGACGAGCTCGCTGGCCCTGATGGGTTCTGCTGGTCGGCGCCCAATCGCATACACGCACTAGAAGTGCCTCGTCCGGCGCGGGCTGTGCCAACCACGGTCTGACCTATCGTGCCATCAACTTGCTGGTTGCCTGAGCAATCGGCGGTGGGGTTCTTCTGTTCGTGTAGATGTCGTCGATGTCACGGAAGCGGGGCAGTTCCGCGCGACCCGTCTTGCACCCCCGCAGGGTCAGTTCGAGGCGATCGTCAACATCCGAGTGTTGGCCGCTTCCGGCCCAAGCAGCCGCTCGACCTGCAACTACCGCTTCGGGCCGACAAACTGGTCGTTCGTCGGTCAGTTGCGGCACAGGAATGAAACGCTGGTTCGGCGACGGTTCAGGACGTCCTGCCGCCGCCCTGCATCCGACCCTTGAGGAAATGGCGGCCGCCGCTCGACAGCTCGCTGCGTTCTAGCAGCTTTCCGGCGAACTGGAAGTCTTCGTCGATCCGAACGATGAGTAACTGCTCGAAGTCCCCGGCACGCTTGACGAGCACGTGGTCACCGCTCTTCTCCGGAGAGATTGTCTTTACCTCGACCCGCCTGCCGGCAATCGTGCCGTCGGAGCCGGCCTGATGAGTGGCATGGCGGCGAAGGCCATACTTGATCTCGGCATAGATCTCCCCGAGCTCGCCCCAAATCTGCAAATACCGACCGGTGTTGTCGAAGTGGCGCGCCGCGCATTCGACCAAGTCCTCGAAGATCTCGGCCTGCTGCAGGACGGAGTACGGAAACCCCTCCCTGCTTAGGAACATCTCCTTGGGACGCAGAAAGTTTGCAGCGTCAGGTGCCTGACCCTCGAGCTTGGACTCGACCCATTGCCTGCTGAGGTACACCTCTTCCTCAGGTGAATAGCCGACCGCCGCCGCATGGGCGATGTCCTCGGCGCTCGATCCCGCGTCGCGCCTGTCATGCAGGAAGTCCCAGTCGCTCATCGGTTCCTTGCTCCAGGAAGGCGTCCGCAGGTCAACTTGATGCCCGATCCGGGGTGCCAACCGAAAGCTGGAGTTTCCATCAAAGCGGCTTCGCGATGCGAGCGTTCGGCATAGCCAACTCCTCCGCGGAACGCCTCGCTGGTCGCGTGCTGCCCATCCTTGGCATCGGCCCGCGGCGTCCGCTTGGAAACACCAGGGCGTTGGGCTATCGTGCCTGCGATTCATCAAACCGCAGGCGACAGCTTGTCGCCAAGCCGAACTTTGGGGAAAGAACATGGCGATCCACACAGCGATGGCAGGCGTTGAAGTGGCAGGCTTCGCCACCAGCAAGATCGTCCAGGGCATCAAGCTGATCTATCAGGTGGCCGGTGACCTCAACGATTGGCTCGACCGTCACATCGAGGCGCTGAAGGCATCGGACCGGCCGGTGATCGCGTGCACCGGGCGTGTCCTGGAGGCAGCCAAGTTCGGTTTCGGGCTAGGCTATATCGCCTCGACCGTGCTGATCGCCGCTGGCCAGATGCTGCTCGGCAACACGTTCGCCGCCGTCGCAGCCGTTGGCTCCGCGGCAGTTCTTTCTAATCCCATCGCGATGACCTGTGGCGCGGTGGGCGCGATCTACTTCGGATGCACCGCCCTGACGGACAAGGAGCGCGAGCAGATTCTCGAACGGCTGGCCTCTGGCCTGACGCTCGGGCTGGAGTTGATCCGCTCCATCGTCGAATTCTCGGTCCGCAAGTTCGGCGAGCTGCTCGATTCCAAGCAGGCCGAGGCGTCGAAGAAGTTCATCAAGGATTTCGCCGAGGCGTTCGGCCGCTCGCTGTATGACATGACCCGCCAGGTCGGGGACTTCGCGTCTGACAGCGCGGAACTGATCGCGCAACGGACCGGACAGGCCGCCGCGGCGATCAAGGACGCTGCGGGCAAGGTGGGGGATGTGGTGGCCGGCAGCGCAAGCGCCGCGGGCGAGGCGATCAAGGCCGGGGCTTCACGGGTCGGCGAGTTGGCGAGCGACGCGGGCAAGGCGGTGCTCAAGAGAGCAGCCGCCGCGCCGGTCATGACCACCGTGGCAACCGAATCGCCCGATTCGCTCAAGGGCATCCGCCCAGACGATGACAAGAGGCGCTGATTCGGGCGGGCGTACGTGGAAGTGACCCGATCGATGAGTGAAGGGTACCCGTTGGGGCCTGTGCCGGCGGGGAACTTGAAGCCGGATTGCCTTAAGGCCACCAGTAGGCTGCCGTTGAGCGGCCTTCGGCTTCAGGTTGATCTGAGACATTCGCGTTTCAGTCCGCGGACGGCAGCAACCGCCAGCACCGGGCATCGAGCCCTGCGTCCAGGCAGTCGCAAGAGCTTACCTCGCTCACTGAACATGCTGACAACCCCCAGGGCAGCGCCGCCGTAAACTGCTCTTCAGCGAGCCCGCGCGCACCTCAGGGATTCGACTAATCGGCGTGCCGGTCTGGAGGGAGATCCATGGCGCTGTCCATCATCGTCAGGGCCGATATGGCCGTGAAGGGCTGCCTATGGGCGGGCCTGCTCCGGTGTTACTCACCGGGCGCGAAGGCGCTAGCCAGGCACTCGCTGACCTGGTCATGGCCTGGGCGCGGGATTTCGCTACTGGTCAGCCCCGCTACATCCTTAAGTTGACGCCAAGTCAGCGCGGCGCGCACTGTGAACCGCCCCGCTTTTGAACTGACCCCCAGAAGTTGGACACAGTTCAAGAGGTCCCATGGGGAAGTACGAAACAAGGCTCAAGCTCAAGGTCGTCGAGAGCTTTCTGGCTGGGGACGGCGGTGCGAAGCTGCTTGCCCGGCGATGGTCAGTGCCGGAGGAGAAGGTCCGTACGTGGGTCAGCCACTACCGGCTACACGGAGTGGCCGCCCTGCAGCCCAAGCGCGGCGCCTACACCACTGAATTCAAGCTCCAGGTGCTGAGGCATCAAGATCGTGAGCAGCTCTCAAGCCGGCAGGTCGCGGCGATCTACGATATTCGCAATCCAAACCAGGTTGTCGTCTGGCGACGAGCGCTTGATGGCGGTGGCGTCGGGGCACTTGAAGGCAAACGGCGAACGCCCCTTATGAAGCCCGGCAAGCCCAGCTCAGAGCCACCCGACCCCGATAGTGCCAGCTCAAACCGCGCGCTTCTTGAGGAGGTTGAACGGCTGCGTGCGGAGGTCGCCTACCTAAAAAAATTGGAGGCCTTGGTTCGGGGCAATCGGCAACCCGCTCACAAAGAGCGCAAGCCGTCCTCGAGCTGAGGCCAGACTACCCGTTGCAGGTGCTGCTGGCGGCATCAGGCCTGTCGCGGAGCACGTTCTACTACCAGGCCAAGGTCTTGGAGGCCGGCGACAAGCACGCAGGCTTGAAGTCGCGCATCAAGACCGCCTATGAGCGCCACAAGGGCCGCTACGGCTATCGGCGCATCACATGCGAACTGCGTCAGGGAGGCCAGGCGGTGAATCACAAGACTGTGCAGCGACTGATGAACAGCCTCGGCCTGAAGTCGCTGGTCCGGCCGAAGCGATATCGCTCCTACCAGGGAGAGTTGGCCCCATCGCCGAACTTGCTTGCTCGGCAGTTCAGCGCAGCACGGCCGAATGAGAGGTGGGTGACGGACGTGACCGAATTCAACGTCCGCGGCGCCAAGCTCTATCTGTCACCGGTGATGGACCTCTACAACGGCGAAATCGTGACCTTCGAGATGCAGGAGCGGCCTCTGTACTCTCTTGTCGGGAACATGCTCAAGAAGGCACTGGCGAAGCTGCACGGCCGCGGAGCAGCCCCGCTTCTGCACTCCGATCAGGGCTGGCACTATCAGATGCCCGCGTACCGCAAACAACTCAGCGCACACGGGCTGACGCAAAGCATGTCTCGCAAGGGCAATTGCCTGGACAACGCGGCCATGGAGAGCTTCTTCGCAACCCTCAAGTCGGAGTTCTTCTACCTCAACAAATTCGTTGACATCGCAGCGTTGAAGTCCGGTCTACGCCGCTACATTCGCTACTACAACCATCAGCGCATCAGGCTCAAGCTCAACGGGTCGAGCCCGGTGCAGTACCGGCTGCGGGCCGTGAACGCCTAGCGTCCAACCGTCCAACTTCTGAGGGTCAGTTCATACCCGGGGCGGTTCACTGCGGTTGCGAGTGCTCCAGTTGTGGTCTCCCCTTGATCGCCAGGAATGCGGGGAAGGCCGAATTCGTGCGGAGGCCGCACTTCCGCCATCCCGAGGGAACCCAACGCGACGATTGCATGGTGCTCACCGCGCGAGTCGCCGTCCTGAGGCAACTGCAGGACGCCGGCTGGATTGACCTGCCAAAATGTCGAGTGACGGCCCAGGTCATGGGCCTCAGCGGCCAGTACCACGATGCCTGGGTCGAGGCCCCGCCGCAGCGGATGCGCATCAGCGAAGTGGACTACCCGGACCGGGCAGCCGCCGTGGTGAGGCTCGATGACGGTCGACAGTTCCTTGTGGATCTCACGGGCAGCCCTGGCCAAGCCGGGCAGTCCGACGGCGTTGGGCCGCCAACGATCTTTCTCGTTCCCAATGCCCCTGAGCTCGCCAGCATGGACCCTGCCGAGTTGCGGGAGCGCGCGCAGCTGGTGCCGACCGGGGTTTTCTGGCATAGCCACTGAACGACGCACAGCTTCGCGCTCAGGCCGAACTTGCCGCGCGTGAGGCGGCCCATTTCTACTTCGACGACGTGCCAAGCTGGCTGGAATTGCCGCCGGACCTCGACCCGGCGCTGCTCCGTGAGACGGTGCTCCATTACGAGGTTAAGCGGATCCTGGAGCAGGAGGGTCGTCTCACGGTCCCGGAACTCCGGGTCGAAGCCTCTTGCCCGGGCGTAGACGGTGGGACGGTGAGAGAGTGCTGCTGCTGGACGAGGAAGACTTGCGTCTCAACTGCGTCCGGCTCGAACAACGATACGGCCGGCTGATCCCCGACGTGACGTGCGAGGTGTTCGACGACGAGCACGCGCGCTACCTCCCGTTGCTGATCGAGGTAACGGTCACCAACGTCATTGATGAAGAGCGCCTGGAACGGATCTGTGAGAACCACGAGGCGACGTTGGCAATCGATCTCAGCCGCGCGGGCGGTCGCGGGTGAATCGCAAGGAGTTCCGCCAGTTTGTGGTCGACGAAGTCGCACCTAAGCGCTGGCTTTTCCACCCTGACGAGCTGCCGATGCAGAACCAGCTCTACAAGGGCTTGCTGGGGCGCGTGCGCAGGGAGCGTGAGGACATCGCGGAACGCGCCAGACTGACTGCCGAGCGCGAAGCGCAGGTCCGGGCGACGCCACTCACGACGATCGCGGCGGACTACCTCCATGCCGTTAGGGCGTTGCAGATAGCTACGGGCAATCCGATCGAAGCGCCAACTGCGCGGGAGGCCCTTGCGGACGCTGTCGAGAAGCTCGCGTTGCGTGGATTCCCCGAGGCCGGCGATGAAAACCTCCTCGAGCACGATGGCATCCTGGCGCGCCTCCTGTCCATCCGCTGGAACCGATCGGTTGGCTACGGGCACGAGCACCTCACAGACGTCCTTGACGAAATTCGGAGTACCCAGGGCGCTCGGCAGAGTGAGTTTTCCCTGTACCTCATTGCCGTCAACGCCTATGGAAGGTCTGCACAACTACGTGCCGATCCGAATAGCCTGACCGCCCTGCGCCAGGGATGATCACGCTCATGAAGCAGCTCGGACTTGGCCTGAACCTGTCGACGAAGAAGACCCGAAAGCGCGAGTTCCTCGAAGAGATGGAACGCGTGGTGCCGTGGTCGGCGCTGATGCAGGTGGTGGAGCCGTACTACCCCAAGGCCAAGACCGGACGGCCGCCGTTTCCCATCGAGACCATGCTGCGAGTTCACTACCTGCAGCAATGGTTCGCGCTGTCCGACCCGGCGATGGAAGAGGCGCTGCACGACATGCCCGTCTTCCGTGAGTTCGCTCGTTTGGGCGAAGGTGTCGAGCGATTGCCCGACGAGACCACCATCCTGAGGTTTCGGCACCTGCTGGAGAAGCACGATTTGGCCACCGACATGCTGCGGGTGGTCAACGACATCCTCCAGGCCAAGGGCCTGATGATGAAGAAGGGCACCGTCGTCGACGCCACCTTGATCGCCGCGCCGAGTTCGACCAAGAACGCCGAGGGCGAGCGGGACCCCGAGATGAAGCAGGCCAAGAAGGGCAACCAGTGGTACTTCGGCATGAAGGCCCACATCGGCGTGGACGCGCACTCCGGCTTGGTGCACAGCGTCGTGGGCACGGCCGCCAGCGTCAACGACGTGACGCAGGCCGGCGCACTGCTGCACGGTGACGAGGAGGTCGCCTTTGGAGACGCGGGCTACCAAGGCGTGCACAAGCGCATCGAAGCCCAGGGGCCGCAGTGGCACGTGGCCATGCGGCCAGGGTTGCGGCGCAAGCTCAACCCGTTCATCGCGCCGCACTTCGAGGCGCTGAGCCTGGAGAAGTGGAAGGCAAGCATCCGGGCCAAGGTCGAGCATCCGTTCCGGGTAATCAAGCGGCAGTTCGGCTACACAAAGGTTCGCTACCGAGGATTGGCCAAGAACACGGCGCAGATCGCCACGCTCTTCGCGCTGTCAAACCTGTGGATGGCGAGGCGGCAGCTGATCGGAGCGCAGGGATGAGTGCGTCCGCGGTGCCTTGCAGGGGCCTGCGGAGCGCTGCAGCAGGCCCAACCGGGGCCTCGAAGACGCCGCGAATCGCCTCGGTGCAGCCAGACGGCGCTTGACGATCATCGAATCGGCTCGACGGGCGCATCGCATCGCGTTGTGCAGACCTTCCCTATCCGCCCGGTTTCGATGCGGATCAGCAGCGTTGGTTTGACGGCTGGGCCGGCGACGTGCGCGCAAGCCTTCGGCGACGTGAAAGGATCTACCTCCGCGATCCGTCGTACGACCGGCTGCTCGCGCTCCTGTTCCCCGAGATGGCGCCCGGCCTAGCGAAGAAAGGCGGCAAGCTGGAAACCGTCTATGAACTGATCCTCGATCCGAAGCGTGGCATCTTTGTCCGGCCCGAAACGCCCGAGAGGAGGCCGGCCAAGTTCATCGCCAACCAGCCTCGCGCACGACAGAACGGCCAGCGGCTGCTGGACACCCGGCCCGGCGATGTGAGGCTCAAGGGACGCGACCTGGAAGCGTGGAAGCGAGCCAACCCCGAATGGGCCCGAGCTTGGTTCCCAGAGGAGTTCGATGACGACAGCCCAGCGACCTGACGGTCATTAGGCATGACGCGAATCACTCGCTCCGCTAGGCGGCCTTCTTCTGCATGTCGGCGATCAGTTCCGGGCGCGGCACACCTTCGAACGAATCGCGCTTCAGCCGCAGTGCCTCGATCATGGCCTGGTTCGTCAGCATGAAGTTGTCGAGCAAGGTGTACCAGTTGAGGACGAAGCGCTTCATGCGCGCGTCGTCGCTGACGAGACCCGGAAGACCCTTCGCGACCTGCCCTTCCATGCGGCTGCGAATCTCGGTGTCAGCCTCCGAAATCTTGCGCCCGATCAGAATCAGTTCAAAGTGCATCACCTCGCTGCCGAACTCCGCGTGCTTCTTGATGAGCTGGGCATAACCGTCCAACTGCTGGAGATGCTTGTAGTTCAGAGCGATGCTCGGGCGCTTGATCTCGACCACGATGCAACGATAGATCCTGCGGCCCATCGAGTCGTGATGGGGCACCTTGCGAGCCAGGAACAGGTCTGTCTGCTTGTTCGCGCCCTCGATGGCTGAGGGCTGGTCGTCGTCCAAGTCTTCCAGAGAGATGTCGTGGATGCCCTTCACTGCGTCGCGAAGCGACTTGGCGATCTTGGTGAATGTATCTTCCTCTGCGCCAAGTGTTTCGTAGGAGCTGCCGAACAGCCAAGTGTTGGCTTCGATTATCCGTTGCAGATCAGGCGTCTCCAAGGTATCCAGGTAGTGATCGTTCATCAGCGTCCGCAACTTGTCGGCCACCTCATGACGACGGCGTAGGACTTCGATCGCCGACACGATACTCTGCAGTGAGACGCTCCTGAGCTGCTTGGCGAGTAGCTTGGTCGAGACGTCATCAAGCTCCAGCACGCTGTTGAGTACCTCGAAGATCGCGTCGTTCTCGTTTGAGACCGCCAGCTTGTCCAAAAGCCGCACGATGATCTTCTTCTGATTCCTCTTGAGCGACTTCAACGCGGTCGGATCGGCGGTGTAGATCGCGCGCAGGATGCTCTTGGTGTTTTCAAACCTCCACTGCTTGTAGTCCTGGGACAGGCCCACGTACGAAGGAAAGACACCGTCGGCGACATAGCCCTCGATCTCCCGTTCGAACTGCTCCCGAAGGAAGTCCTCGTACACCGACTTGGTGATCTTGTTGAGCTCGCGCGCCAACTTCCGCCAGGTATCCGACTCGTAGCCAGTCGCGTCAGGGCTGGCCAGATCAGCGCCGCCGAGCTCGAAATCGTCCACCCATTTCGAGCCCACGTAGATGCTTGTGTGGAAGTTCCCCTTGTGATTGAACGTGCTGAGCCGCTTGTCCACCGTCTTGCCGGAGGAATTCAACACGTAGACGTAGGACTTCTCGGAGCCCGGCTTCAGGTCCCAGCGAAGCACCGACACGTCGAAGTCATGCCCATCGACCTTGACCTCACGCTGGATGAGATCGTGCGACGGCACCGCCACTTCCGTTCCATTCAGGCGGAGTCTCTTTGCGGGATTCAGTGCGAGGAACCAGCCGAACTCGGTGGACAGCAGCCTGTGAAGTTCGCCAGCTGTCGGCAGATCTGCATGCAGGTTGACCAGCTCCGCGGTCGTTCCGGTCTTCAGGGCAGCCATCCCTGCGGGCAGTGCTGCCGGCTCGACGGACCTGCCCTCGTAGTTCGTGAGCGCCGCGCCGTTCACTTCGATGCGTGCGGGCCCCGATCCTGCAGCAATAGTCCACCAGACGGCACGCTCGGCGAGCCGATGGAAGGACAGTCGGCCGCGCCCGTGCGAACCGTGTGTCGTCACGTCCTCCTTTTTGCTCGAGTCGTTGAAGCGCCCAAAGGTCTCGGCGTGCTTCTCGAGTTCGATGCCTTCCCCATCATCAGAGACCTCGACACGAGTGGCGCCACCCATCTGCCCCTCGTCAACCAGAATGTTGACGTTGGGGGCCTTGGCGTCAAACCCGTTCCAGGCGAGTTCGGCGATCGCACGCCAAGGATCGGTGGTCCGAAAATGCTTCTTGATCCCCTCTCCATTGATCTCCGTCTTCCCTGAAATCTGTCGAATCACCATGCTATGTCTCTGGTTAGATGGCCGGGCCTGCGCTTGGCGAGTAAGATGGCCTGCTGTCGGAGCTGCATCCACAAGGGCGATCACTCGCGTGCGTCATCCGCTCACGCTTGCAGCTCACTTCAGGAACTGGAACCCGTCGAAGGCGATGTTGAATCGGATCTTGAAGCAGGACGTGATGGGCCTGGAGTTTAGGGACTTCGGGCGTACTGCCGCGTTCCCAGATGCGGCGAGCCGTGCATGCGACTCGGGAACAGGAAGTCCTCGGATCTCAGTTCAGCTTGCTTGATCCAGCGCAACAGATGCTCGCTTCCTGGCTGATAGCCGACATCGACGCGTGGCCGCTCGGGGACCGCAATCACTGCACAGCGGACCTCCGAGGCGGACGGCAGGATGTCCGCTTGGGGTCGAAAGCGAGAGTTCGCAAACGTCCGGTCTTGTGCGCGGCGTCCGAGGGGTGCGCCGACTTTGTTGGTGACCTGTTGGCCTAAGCACCGCAGGTCGGCTCCTGGTTCGCCTCGTTCGCTTATTCGCCGTGCCGACGTGGTAAGCCGGCTTTACCGGTGTCCTGACGACCGCGGCCTGTTCCCGTGCCCAGGGATCGCGGGCTTTGTCGCCTTCCTGCTGCGCGTGAATGCCGCCCGCTTGTCGTCCTGACCGGCTGCGCCGGCCAGCACGCCACCCCGTTCACCCGCCATGCCCGACGCCAGGCCGCGGTGGAGGGTCTGATCGCCCCGGCTCGTCCGTCGCGCCAGTCGCTGCGTTGCACTTCGCTTGGTGGCACGCCGGCCGCGGCGCCGCCGGGGCTCAAGGCGTGGGGCGGGTACGTCCCGCCGGCAGCCGCTGCGCCAGGCGAGCTGGCACATCGGCCGCGGGCGCTCGGACCCTCTGAGGTCCATGCAGCCATCGCGCCTGTCGGCCCACCGGCTCCCCCCACAAGTCCCCCCCGATCTCTGGCGAGGGGGGACTTGTGGGGGGATCTGCATACGGTGGGCCGGGTGACCGGCGCACCGCTTCGGCTGCTGTCAAGCCTTCGCCCATCCCCCACCCCTTCGCCCGGGGAAGGGGCCGTGCCCACCCCCCGCCCGCCCGTGGGCGGGAGCGAGGAAGGTCCGAATGAAGGGATCAGCTTCCCTAAGGCCACCCACCCCGGGCGGCCGGCGATGCCTTCACTGCCCAGGAGCCTTGCCATGTCCCCCGTCCAGATCACCCAGCGCCATGCCCACCTCGCCGGCCCGGTGCTGCTCGACCAGATCCCCACAACCGACGGCCCACGCGCCCGCGCCACCTTCACCGCCCTCAGCCAGCGTCGCCGCAGCAAGACCGACCAGAAAGACCCGCCGGTGGCCATCCGCTGGACCCTCTGGGGCGCCTTGGCGGACCACGCCGCCAAATACCTCGGCCGCGGCAGCCACGTCAACGTCGTCGGCCACCTGCACAACCACCGCAACACCGCCGAGGACGGCCGCACCGTGCACACCTTCGTCTTCACCGCCGACGAGATCGACTTCCTCGACACCAAGGCCGAAGCCGACGCCCGCCGCGAACGAAACACGTTTGTCGCCGAGCTCGACCGAGCCCAAGCCGCTGCCCGCTGAAGGAGACCACCATGAACACCTTCCACCCCCAAGTCGGCACCCGCCCCAGCCTGGCCACCCGGTTCGCCTACGGCACCCGGGTCCTGCGCCAGGACAGTGGCCTCGCCGAAGACCAGATGCGCCAGGTCGCGCCTTCCATCTTCGCCCCCGGCAAACACGCCAGCCGGTCCGAGCGTTACAGCTACATCCCGACCATCGACGTCCTGCGTGGCCTGCAGAAGGAGAACTTCCGCCCGGTGATGGTCGCCCAAGGCATGAGCCGCATCGCCGGCAAGGCCGACTACACCAAGCACCTGATCCGCCTGCGCCATGGCGAGCCCAACCAGCAGGACGAAGCACAGGAGATCATCCTCATCAACAGCCACGACGGCGCCAGCGCCTACCAGATGCTGGCGGGGCTCTTCCGCTACGTCTGCGCCAACGGCCTGGTCGTCGGCGATGTGGTCGAAGACCTGCGCATCCCGCACAAGGGCCCGGTGCAGGACCGGGTCATCGAAGGCGCCTTCCGGGTGCTGGAGGGCTTCCAGGCGGTCGGCGAGCACACCGAGGCGATGAAGGCACTGCCCCTGCAGCCGCAGGAAGAACGTGCCTTTGCGACAGCTGCCCTGGCGCTGCGCTTCGGTGAGAACATCGTGCCGGACTTTGGAGGGCGCACCGCCGCCCCGGTCACCGCCGAGCAACTGATCGAAGCACGCCGGCCGCAGGACCTGGGCCACAGCCTGTGGGACACCTTCCAGCGGGTGCAGGAGAACGTCATCCGCGGCGGCCAGCTCGGCCGAGGCCCCAAGGGCCGGCGGCTGCACACCCGACCGGTCAACAACATCGACCGCAACGTGAGCCTGAACCGGGCGCTGTGGTTGCTGGCTGAGGAGATGCGCAAGCTCAAGGCGTGAGCCAAGAGGGGGAGGGCGTCCACGATGCCCTCTCTGTCATTTCTGCCCCTTGGACGTTTGTGCACAGTTCAGGTGACGGCTAGACCGAGCGCACAACCCGCAACGAGCGCAGCCGTCACCAACGCCCATCCCAGAACCCCGTGCACGCCGCCCTGCGCCAAAGCGTCGCGCTGTTTCGCCAGCCGCTGTGAGGCATTGCCCAGTTCACGGTCAAAGATCTTGCGCGCTGAGATGTCCATGGCCTCGATGAGCGCCGCCTGTGCGTCTCGGAACACCTGCTTTGTGTTCGACGCCACACGCCGCATCACTTCTACCTGCGCCGCGTGCGCCAGGGCGTCTACCCGCGCCTCGAGCCGATGAGTGCCAGCGTCCAGCCGTTGGCTGGCGGCATCGAGCGCTTGAGCGCCGGCATCCAGTTCGGATGTGAGTCGCCTCACCAGCTCCACCGCACCGAGGAGCTCGCCCACCGTCTCGGCGATCAGCGCCTCTCGTGCGGAGTTCGGGCTGCTCATGGCACGAGCTCCGGAGCGCGCTGATCATCCATGAGCCCGAGGGCGGCAAAACAGGCGTCCAACTCGGGCACCGTGCCCTGTGCAAGCCGCCGAGTGGCCAGCCGGCTGGCCAGCGCCATTTTGTCGTTGATGTCCGTCGCGCGGGCGATCAGCGCCTTGTAGTCGGTGGGGTCGTCGGCCAGTGCGGTCAACTCGGCGTCCGCCGTTTTGACACGCTCAAACACTTCGTTGACCTCGATCCGGCATGCAGGATTCGCCTGCGCCACTGGCAGTTCCTCCAGGAAGCGAAACAGCGTGGCAAACGCGTCTTGCACGTCGGCGCCCGGCTCCACCATGTTGAACACCACGCGGATGCGGTCCGGCGTGACCCCCAACCGATGCAGTTCTGCCAGCGTCGACAAGGTGTCCTGTTGCTGCTTTCGCGCGGGGACCGTGGGAACCAAGAAGAAGTCAAAGTCCTCGTGGCTGTTGCGATACCGGTGCATGAGCGCTAGCAGGTCTTCCAGGTTGCTGGCGCCGATGTCGACGATCGCGTGCTCAAGCGTCTGCAGGTACTCCTGCAACTGGCCGAACTGGTTGCCCTTCAGGGCGGTCCCGTCGGTCGTGCCGGCGTTGACCGACTCCACGGCGACCAGCTCTGCGCCTGGCAGGCGTGGTCGCAGCAGGTGCCGCGCCACCAAGGTCTTGCCCACGTTGCCCGAGAAATTGATGACGGCGATTTTCATGGCTTTCCCTTTGCGCGCAGAAACACGTTATCGCTCTGGCCCCGCATGAACTCTTCGGCAATCTCTTTACCGCTGCGTTGGTCGCCGCTGAGGAGCGTGCCGCTGGGCTTGGGTGCGACGTGCGCTGCAACCGTGAGCGGCGCTGCCGCCTGCGTCGCAGGCGTGGCTGGCTGCAGGGTGGCCGCTGCGATACGGGCGAAATACAGGGCCGCCTCGCGCTGCACCGTGCTCTTGCTGACGGGCACGCCCATGGCGCACAGCGCCGAGTGAATGGCGGTCAGGGTGTAGCCCTGTTGCTGCAGCTGGTAGATCTCAGCGGCATACGCCCTCGCACGCAGGTTGCGTCGGCCCGGAGGGCCTTGCGGCTGTAAACGGGGGTGTGGTGTGTCGTCACGAACGTCCATCAACCTCTCTCCTGAAGAAGCAACAGGCTGCGCAATGCGATCAGCGCCGCACAGATCGACTGAAGCCGACGATGGTCAGCTTCAAGTGGGCGAAGACTCGGTAACGATCGAGTCGGGTCAGTTCAAGTCATCTATGACCGAACCAATATTCAATCGACTCGGTGTCGACCGAACCGTTGATGACTCGGCTCGGTTGATTGATCTTCGATCAAGTTCTGCGTCAATCCGACGCTGAAAAGCGCCGCAATCCAGCGCTGTGGATCGCTGTCCAATTCGCCAAACTGCAGACAGTGGTTAGTGCAGGATAGGCGCGGTGGCGCCGTTTGTCGGACAAGCTGGCGCTTGTCCTGAAGGAGGCTCGTATGTACACCTCACCTCGGGACCGCATCACGGTCGATTTGCAGGGCTTGAAGGGTGCGCTGATGGCGCGCGCCGAGGCCGAAGGCGTCATGCCGTCGCAGTTCGTACGACGGGTGCTTATTGCTTCGCTGGGGACGCAGGGCGCTGTAGACGCCCAGGCAAGAGAGCCCGCCGTACGGCTCAGGTCGCAGCGCTTGTGCTTACGCATGCATCCTGACGGGGTGAGGGCGGTGCTGTCGTCGGCTGAGCTTGCTGGCCAACGGCCCGGTCGCTGGTTGGCACGCGTGGCCGCTGGCGGCGCTGTCGATGCGACTGCGGAGCAGCTCGACGCTCAGCGCAGGGCATTGGTAGCCCTGACGGCTGAACTGGCGGCGTTACGCAGAGGCCTGCAGCGACTGAGCTTGCAGGGCCGCGTCGATCCGACGTCTTCGGAAGCAGAGGTCCTCAGGCAGGGTCTCGGCGAATTGCGAGCGCTCCTCGTTTCTGCAGCATCGCTGGCGATGAACTGCCCGCCGGTGGAGCATGCGCCGATGCAGCGGACACACGGCCGCCGCGTCGCTCGGAGCGCGCCATGACGCTATCCACCGATGCCGCCTTGCTGCACTGGGGCGAGCGGCTGTTCTATCCGGGCAATCGACGGGTGCCCAACGCAGCGCCCCGCCTGCGCGGCTCGCCTGCTCAACGGGCCGCTGCCCTGCGCGAGCGCATCGCCGCGCTGGTGCAGCGCCGCGCCCCTCAGGTGATGGTCAAGGTCACCGGAGGCGGCCGAGGTATGTGCGCCATCACGGCGCATTTCCACTACATCAGCAAACACGGCCGGCTGCCGATCGAGGATGAACGCGGTGACGTGGTGCAGGGTCGGGAAGAGCTCGACCTGCTGGTGGACGAGTGGCGCTGGGGTGGTAGCCCGATCGAGGAACACACTACGCGGCGCGAGGCCTACAACATCATGCTGTCCATGCCGCGTGGCACCGACCCGTCTATTGTGCAGCGCGCGACCCGCGAGTTCGCACACTTAGAGCTGGCAGATCACAAGTACGTCATGGTGCTGCACGACCACCAAGCGAATCCTCACGTGCACCTCAGCGTGCGGGCAGAGTCAAACCATGGGCACCGGCTGAACCCCCGTAAGGCCGATCTCCAGCGTTGGCGAGAGACTTTCGCGGAAAGGTTGCGCGGCTGGGGCATCGAGGCGGAGGCTACACCTGCTGCAACGCGCGGCGTGCAAGGCCGCGATGAGGCGTTATGGCAGCGACAGGCCCGGGACCAGCAACGGCTGCGGCGGGAGGTAATTCGACGCCCGATCGCCATTGCTCCTTCCCACTTCTCAGCTCGTCAAGCTTGGGCGCGTATCGGGCAAGTGCTTGTCCGGTCAAAAAATTCGCTAGATCGCAACCTCGCACGTGATCTTGCCAACTTTATGGAGGGGAGACCTCGCTTCGCCGTTCCTCGACTCTCGCCGCAGCGTTCCATTGAGAAGGGCCTGCGGGATCGCCCATCGGAGCACCGCCGTTGACACGGCATCTCGCCCAGGCATTAAAGCAAATGACGCATCTTTAGCTGACCGCGACAATTCTTAATTGATGATAGTACGGGTTATCATCACATAGCAGCGTGGCGCCGCCCGTGGCAAGACGCCTGCTGCCAATGGCAGCCGTTCAAGCAGGGTAGGGCGGCGCCGGTCCACGAAGCGCCTTTCATCAGCGCCGCGTCAACGTCATGGTTGGCCGGGACGGGCAACGAGCTGCGGAACTCAGCTTCTGACGGACGGTCGCGAAAGGGCCAGAAGTGATCGGCGCCGGACGAAAACGCCACCGGGGGAGTGGCGCGCCGCCGCTGAGGCTCCCGGCAACCGAGCGTACGCCGCGGGGTCGCATCTAAAGTGAGGGTAGTGCAGTGGGAGGTTCGCAGACGGTGGCAAGCCTGCCGCCGCCTGATGAGGCCGCAGACCCGGTGGCTAACGCACACGCTTCCGAGTCAAGATTCAACGGCGACATGGAAAGCAAGGGAGACCGCATGCAGACAGGAACGGAGCCCAAAGAATGCGCGCCCTTCAAGCCCATGGGCGACCATGGTGCTGAGCGGACGGCGGCCGCCGTCCGCACCGCGCAGAGCAAGTTGGCGGCGGTTCAACCGGATGTCGGAGCAGAACGCCTGTTGCGCGCCGCAGCGAACGCGCGCACGCAGCGCCAGCGCATCGTGTGGTTGCACCGCTGGGGCGCCGCGCACTTCGAGCCCCTGGCCGCCGTGTCCGCCTGCCAGCCCGGATGCAGCCATTGCTGCCACCTGTCGGCGACCATCACTTCGACCGAGGCCCAGCTGATTGGCCACGTGGTTCGGCGCAAGCCGGCCGAGCCGGCCAACGTGTCGACACTGCAGCAGGCGGTCGACGAGCTCGACAGCGCCCAGGCACTGACAAGCCGGCACATGGGCTCACCTTGCCCGTTCCTGGGGCCGACCAGCGCTGCAACATTTATGAGTATCGGCCCTTTGTGTGCCGCACGCACCTGTCGCTGGCTGACGACGCATCACTGTGCAGTACCGAAGCCGGGCCAGAGGCAGTTGTGCCTCGAGCGGACACCCGCCAGGCGGTGGCCATCTTCCTTATGGCCGATCCCTCGGCGCGGCTGGCAGACATCCGGGACTTTTTTCCAAACTAGGCGCGGCGAGAGGCCGGCGGAGCGCGACGCGCGTCGCATGGAGGCGAGGTCGGGTCGACGCGGCGCACAGTCGGGGTGAGGCACGTACAGTGATTGCCGCCACGACCACCGTTAACGGATGAGAGGCGGATGCAGAGAACACGGACTGATGATGAAGCGGCGCCGCTTGGGACGAAGCCGGACCGGCTGTTAGCTGAGCGACTTGACGGAGCCGAGCCCGAGAGCGGGGAGCAACGTGCGCTGCTGGAGGTCGAGCCTCATTGCGCGCCACGTACGCACGCGAAAGCGAAGGTCTACCTTTCTCGAGACGAGGGACTGGAGCCGCTCGGCGACAAGGAGCTGGTGCGCGTGAGTTGACAACTGGGAGCGGAAGCCGCAGTCGTCCGCGCAGTCCACCTGCAGTACCACCAAGGGCTGCCTCCGGAGGAGGCAGCGCGCATCGTTGGCGTCCATGCCGAGACGGTTGCGGCATGGGTAAGGTCTGGGGCCGCCTCGGTTGCATGAGACGCCCAGCTGACCGTCGCGCTGGCGATGTTGCTCCCACCGCCTCAGCGCAGCTTACGTCTCGAGAAGTGTTCTTATCAGGACGTCATTTGGTGATGGTAAATCGCGAGCACTTGAAGCGCTGACCAGATCATGTGCTTGGACACCTGCCAGCCAATGACCACTGTGCGGGGACGCAAGCAATTGAGCACGGTTGAGCAGTTCGCCGCACTCAGCGGCCAGGCGGTCCGCACCCGAGTGGCGCCGGACGTCCAGGCCCGATCCCTCGCCTTCCGCAGGGCTCCGTTCCAAGAACCGGACAGTCAGCGATCCGTAGCGGTGAGTGAAAAGTCCCCCTCGACCGTGCGTGAGTTTGGGTTAGTTGGCTGGCTCGTACCGAATGTCTACAGTTGACCCTCGCCAATAGGCCCTCAGCCCCTGTGGGGTGATCCACGCCACCTCACCCTTCATAGGCACCCGCAGCCCGTCAACCTCGGCGTAGTTCGACCAGCGGCCCTCCCACGGCGTCATCACCACGGTCGGGCCCACGGTGCGGCCGCGCGCCTCGGCGCGCACGCTGGCAATGACGCCGCTTGGCGGATCGAAGCGGAACAGCAGCGTCACACTCACCGCGCCGTCGCTCGCCGTGGCCAACGCCGAATGCTGGTCCACCTCGCTCCAGTGCACGCCCTGACTCGGCAGCAGTGCGGTCGGGTACCACGCGCCTTCGGCGAACCAGCGCATGAACTCGCCCACGGCCACGCCGTCGGGCTCGGGGCTTGTGCCGCGCAGCTCAGTGAGCGAGACCAGGCCCATCACGGCGGGGTGCAGGATGCCTTCTCCGGCCACGTAGGCGTCGTGCACGTGCACGGCCACGCCGGGCAGCATGCTCGCGCGCCCGTCCCAGACGAAGCCGGGCCGGCGCATCGTGCTGCGCTGCCAGGAGGTGAAGGGCTCCCACTGGTCGGGCCCCTCGGCAGCGAGGTTGAAGGTGCCGCAGTGCTCGATCGTCACCGCGCTCACCATGTGCTGGCCGTCCTTCAACACGGCCAGAAAGAAGCGCTGTACCGGCGCGGGCAGGCCTTCGAGCTCGCGTGCGGCGTCGTAACGCGCGGGGCCGATCGGCGCCCGCGACGCCTCGAGCCGCTCGGTCAGTTCGCGCGTGTTCGCCGCCCAGCGCGAGGCGCCGAACGCGCCCAGCGCGACGATCAGCACGGCGAGCACCATCACCAACCACTTGATCCAGACCATTGCCGTCAACTTCCTGAGGAGCCACTTCCCACACCGCGGCAATGCCGGATGAACCACCACGCCATGCTGAGCCCCGCTGCTGCGAGCGTGACCCAAGCCGCCGACAGTGTGGCATCGTCAGGCCCGCGCGCAGCGCGAGCGCGGCCATCTCCAGCAGCGCCAGGCCCATCGTCGCCGCCTACACCAGCACGAATCTGGCGAGTATGAAACCCCAGAGCCAGTGGCGCCACAACCACCAAGCGGCGAGTAGCGACAGCGGCACCACGACACCGAGGTCGAGCACGTAGACGAAAGCCGTCGGCGCCTTCGCCTGGACGATCATCTCGGGCAACGCGCCGCGGGTGTAGAAGGGCATGATCTGGCTCGTCCGCAGCAGCGTCAGCAGCACGGCCATTGTCACGAGGAAGACGATGACGCCGCGGCGCGGTGCGCGGGTGTCGAAGGCCTGCCGCACCCCGTGGGCATCCAGGCCCGACGTCCGTGCCGAGCCGGACGTTGTGCGCTGATCTGGATTCGGTGCTTCTGTCCGGTGAGACACTGACCGAGCTTGTCGAGGCATCGGTGCGTCGGGCCGTTGATTTCCGTCGCGTGCAAACGGACTTCGCCGCGCGCTGCGACGCCTCTTTGGCAGCGTACGAGCGCACCGGGATTTCCATCCCGTCGGACCTTTTCCTGTACAAGATCGAGGCGAAAGTCAAAGCACGGGTGAAGCAGTTGCGCAAATGACGTTCAGTGCAGGGTTCGCGCCTGAGGCCGACGCCGAGCTGGGATTCCTGTTCGACTTCCTGCTGGAGCGCGCCGAGGCTGGCCGATCAATCCGAGCCGGTCCGCACCCGCGAGACCATCTACAAGCTCATCGGGAGCGTGCAGTTTCCGGACCTGCTGCTGGAGGTGGATGCCGTCACCGGGTACAGCGAGGCGCTGCTGGGTCCACTGGCGAGCTCGTGGCTTTGTACGGTGCTCTACTGGCTCACGGCACGGATGCGGACGCCAAGGGCGTCGCCTCGATGATCCCTGGGCTCGAGCCGGCGCAGTTCACGGTGGCCATGCGTGCGTTGGAGGGCGGCGGACGCCTGCGTCGCGCCAATGAGCGCGTGGCCGAGTTCCAGAGCAGGATCCCGATCGCGGCCCTCTGGGGTGACGGCAACAAGGCATCGGCCGACATGATGTCGTTGGACGCGTCCCGCCACTTGTGGAATGCCTGCGTCGACCCGCGCCGGCGCACCTATGCCGCTGGCGTTTACACCCACGTACGCGACCGCAGGGGCATCGTCTACGACCAGCCCATCGTGCTCAACGAGCGGCAGGCCGGCGTCGCGGTCGAAGGCATCGAGCAGCACAACAGCGCGGTGGATCGGATCCGCATCTCGCTGCTGGCGGTCGACACCCATGGCTATAAGGACCCGGCGATGTCCATCGCCAAGCTGCTGGGCTTCGATCTGTGCCCCCAGACTGCGGGACCTGGCCGAGCGAAAGCTTTGCCTGTCGCGAGGCTTCAACGTGCCCGAGGGCCTGGAGGCCGTCACCGTCGGGCGCGTCTCCATGGCCGCCATTGAGCGCGGCTGGGATGAGTTGTTGCGCCTGGCGGCTTCGATCCGATCGGGCCGTGTCACCGCGAAGCTCGCGTTGCAGCGTTTCGGGTCGGCCGCCCAGGGCGAACCGCTGCACCGGGCCGCGGAGCACCTGGGCAGGTTGCTGCGCACCGTGTTCCTGTGCGACTACATCGCCATCGAGGACTTCTGGCGCGAGATCTACACCCTGCTGAACCGCGGCGAGTCGGTGCATCAGCTTCAACGCGCGGTGTACTCCGGCAAGGTGGCGCCGGAGCGAGGTAGGGGACGCGACGAGATGAAGGCGATCTCCGGCTCGCACGCCCTGCTGACGAACATCGTGCTGGCCTGGATCACCGACCGGATGCATGAGGTGGTCGAGCGGCTCATGCGCGACGGGATCGCCGTCGAAGTCGACTGGCTGTGTCGTATGGGGCCGGCGCACTTCTCCCACATCACCTTCCGCGGCACGATGGATTCGGCGTCGAAAAGTTCGCCGCGGCGCTGATCCAGCGTGCGCCGGGTCAGGCAGCTCGGTCGGCTTCGTGACGAGGCCCGCGGCAGCATCCCTCGATCGGTCAAGATGTTGGCCGGCGGAGTTGACAACCGTTGTCAAGCGGCCCAAGATTCGCGCATGAGCCGCCAAACCATGAGCTTTGCCTTGCCCGAATCGATGCGCGAGTACATCGACAACCGGGTCGCCGCAGGCAACTACGGCAACACCAGTGAGTACATCCGTGATCTGGTCCGGCGTGACCAGGAAGAGCAGGCCAAGAAGCGGCTGCGCGATCTCATCGAAGAAGGGCTGGCATCCGGGCCCGGTCGGCGTCGCACCAAGGCCGACGAGAAGGCACTGCTCGCGATCGCTCGCGGCGAGATCGATTGAAGCCGGCGGTTCTGCGCCCGCTGGCGCTGCGCGATCAGCAGGGCGAGGTGCGGCACTACCGCAAGGAGGGCGGCACCCGCCTTGCGGTGAAAGTGGCCAGGGACACCAACAAGGCGCTCGACCAGATCGAACTCGAACCGGGCATCGGCTCGCCGAGGCTCGGGAAGTTGCTCGGAATACCGGGGCTGCGGACCTGGCGGGTGGGGAAGTTTCCGCTGCTGTGGTGCTACTTCGAGCGAGGGGGCCATCTGGACGTGGTCCGACTGCTGGGCGAGCGCCAAGACATCATCGCGATCCTGGGCGGCGAGTTCGGCGCGAACTGACGCCGCCACCCGCATCGTGCCTATGCCCGATCGTCGGTCAGCGACCGGTATTCGGCAGGCAGATCGCCGGGACGGTCGCCCGGAATCGACCTAAAGCGGCCTTACAACCCGCAAGTCTCGACGCCACAAGGCTGCCTCCCAACGGTGGGTGTGCGTGGCGACGAACTCGCAGACGCGGTCCGGGCCGGCACTCAGGGCCGCCGAAGGTGTTGTGAGGTAGCACTGAGCCCAGTCACTTCACTCCCAGCGCAGCTCCCGGACCCGCGCAGCGGTCTTACGGCAGCCGATCGTCGCGCTCGCGGAGAAGCCAGTAGACGACGCCCAACACGAGCGTGGCAAGCGCCAGTGCGGCAATGGTCTGCGCTTCCGTGACCTTGCTGTTCAGAACGATGAACTTTCTCGACAGGGCCAGCAATGCGATCAGCACCACGGTCTTGACCTGCACGATGCTCTCGCGGCGCAGGGCCACGCGAATGATCGAATGCTTGAACTCGAGCGCGATCAGCAAGGTCATGATCATCCCGAACAGGCCTTGGAAGACTTCGTGATCCAGCGGATCTATCGAGCCCGTCACGAGCAGCGGCACAACACGCGTCAGCAACTGCAGCAGGGCGAGTGCAATCACCAGCGCGATGATCACGCTCAGGACGAACGCGACCATGTGCTCGAAGCGCTCGTAGTGGTTCATCAGTGGCCAATGCTCGCGCGTTTCCTGGAGCAACTGGCCCGGGCTTCGACGAGGTGACGGCATGGTGCCCGCCCTGCCGGTAGTGGACGCTCATTGTGCGCCTGGGCAAGCGAGTACCTCGTCAATTCGTTGCAGCGGCCGCACCGCAGTGGACTCAAAGCCTGCCCGGTCGCGTCGGCAGGTGGCCCGGCATCAGCACTTCGCCGTTCGGGCCCCACTCGACCTGCGTGATGCCCGGCTCCATCGCCTCGAGCCGACGCCGTTCCAGTTCGTCGGCGCTCGGGACGGCACAGGGATCGAACACCAGCGCCGCGCGCACGTCGGCCAGCAACTGCGGTTCGCTCCACGGCTTCGGGATGTAGCAGTAGACCCCGGCCCGATTCACCGCCGCCAGCACGGTACCGAAGTCGGAGGCCGCGCTGAGCATCAGGCGCACCGTGCGTGGGTCCAGTTCCCTGGCGCGGGCGAGCAGCGTCACGCCATCCATCCGCGGCATGCGGTAGTCGCTGATCAGCACGTCGACGTGCACCTCGTGCAGGCGCTGCAGGGCGTGCAGCGGATCTGCGCAAACCTCCACGCCGAGCTGCTGCGGCTTGAAGTGCCGCTGCAGCAGACGCCGCAGCGCGTGCAGGATCGGCGTCTCGTCGTCGACGATCAACACCCGCTTCACGAGCGAGCCTCCGGCGCCCCCGGTGGCGCCTGCACGGCCAAGGTCAGCGCCAGGCCATGTTTTCGCTCGAACGCACAGATGCGACCGATCAGGTCGTCGTTCAGCTGCTGTCCGGCCGACAGCAGCAGCACGCCCTCGGGCGACACGAAGTCCTGTGCCAGCGTCTGCCCGGCGCGCAGGTCCGCGGTACGCAGGCGCAGCGTCGCCACGGTCGCCTTGGGTGGTGCCGACGAAAACAGGCTCGCGAAGGCATCGACGACGGTCGGGTCGAACTGGCTGCCGCGAGCGGCGAGAATCGTGTGGCGGGCATCCAGCGGGCTCAGGGCCTGACCGTCGATCCGGCCACTGCGCAAGTCCTCGAAGGCGTCAGCCACAGCCAGGATGCGGGCACCGAGCGGGATCGCCGCGCCGCGCAGGCCATCGGGATAGCCCAGCCCGTCCCAGCGCTCATGATGGGCGCGGATCAGCGGCGCGACGCCCTGCATGTCATCGCTGGCCAGCAAGGCCTGCTCCCCTAGCACTGGGTGCAGGCGGTAGCGTCGCAATTCGTCGCGGTCGAGCCGGTTCACCGGCCGCGCCAGCACTGCGTCGCTGAGGCCGATGTGGCCGATGTCGTGCAGCAGCGCGGCAATCGGCAGGTCGTGCGCGGTGTCGGCATCCAGGCTCATTGCCTGGGCGATGCGCCGAGACAGATCGGCCACCTGGCGCGCGTGCCCGACCTGGGCGCTGCCGCGCAGCTCGATCAGCGCGGTGAAGGCCCTGATCGACGTCAGGTAGTTGCGCTTCAGCCGGTGGTTGGCGGCAGCGAGTTCCTCGGTGCGCAAGGCGACGCGGATCTCCAGACTCGAGTTCAGTGTCCTCAGTTCGTCGTTCTGCTGTTGCGTGAGCCGCTCCAACGCCAGATTGTCGGCTTCGAGCTGCTGGTTCTGCGCGACCTGACGCATTGTCAGCAGTAACTCGTCGTCGTTCCAGGGCTTGGTGATGTACCGGTGCAGCCCCCCACGGTTGATGGCAGCGATCGTCGAGGCCAGATCTGCCTGGCCCGTCAGCAGCAATCGCGCGGTCCGCGGCCAGCCCTGGCTAACGCGCTCGAGGAACTGCACGCCGTCCATGCCGGGCATGCGCATGTCCGACAGCACGGCGTCAATCGATTCCGTGGCAAGCAGCGCCAGCCCCTCTTCGGCGTGCCCGGCCGTCAGGATGCGCCAGCCCGTGGCGCGAAAGAGCCGCCGCAGTGCCGCGAGGATGTTCGGCTCGTCGTCGACGGCGAGCAGCGTCCAGGCCGGGAGCGCGGTTGTCATGTCGCGGCACCTTCAGCGCCCGGGCGCCGCACCGGCAGCGTGACGCGGAAACACGAGCCGCGGCCCGGTTCGCTGCGCACCTCGATGCGGCCATGGTGCTTCTGCACGATGCCGTACGCGAGCGACAGGCCCAGGCCGGTGCCGCGTCCGACCGGCTTGGTGGTGAAGAAGGGGTCGAAGATGCGCGCCAGGTGTTCGGGTGCGATCCCGCAACCATCGTCCTCGACTTCGACCCACACCTTGTCCCCGGCGTCGCCGCTGCGCACGACGATCAGGCCGCGCTGCGGGCCGATCGCGTGGGCCGCATTGACGAGCAGGTTCAGGAACACCTGGTTCAGCTCCGACGGTAGGCACTCGATGTCGGGCAAGGCGCCGTACTCGCGCTTCACGTCGGCCCGGTACTTGATCTCGTTGGCGACGATGTTCAGCGTCGAGTCGATGCCCTGGTGCAGCGAGGCCCAGACCCACTCCTGGTGGGTGTCGACGCGCGAGAAGTCCTTCAGGTCCTGGATGATCTTGCGCACCCGCGACAGGCCTTCCTTCGACTCGCCCATCAGCATCGGGATGTCCTGCTTCAGGTAGTCGAGCTCGACGCGCTCGCGCAGGGCCGCGAGCCGGTCCGCGATGGCGCTGTCGGTCAGCGCCGGTTCGGCCTGCTCGTAGGCATCGAGCATCTCGAACAGGCGCTCGAGATAGGCCTCCAGCGTGCCGAAGTTCGAGAACACATAGCCGATCGGGTTGTTGATCTCGTGGGCCACGCCCGCCGCGAGTTGCCCGATCGACGCCAGCCGTTCGGACTGCAGCAACTGGTCCTGCGCGCTGCGCAGACTTTGATTCAGCGCGCGCAGTTCCTCGTTGGCGCGCTGCAGCGAGACGAGTTCACTCTCGGGTTTGGTTTGGGGCATGTTCTTCAGTGAAGCAGCGCTTCGCAGACAGTCTCGAACTGCGCCTCGGTGCGGGCGAAGATCCGCAGGCAGGCCTTGTCGTCCAGGCGGCACGCGGCCCAGACCGGCAGCACCAGCGTCGGCACCGCCTCGTCGGCGTCGCCGGCCAGGCCGAGCGCGTGGGCCACGGCATCGGCCACGTGGGCGATGCCCGTCAGCGTGATCGCGGCGCCGTCCGGCGGTGCGTGGTGCTCGCGGATGGCGTCGACGATGGCCGGCGCGAAGTTCCACTGCCGCGCGATCAGCCCGCCGACCTCGGCGTGGTCGATGCCGAGCACGGCGCGTTCGGCGTCGCCATCGGGACAGTCCTGGTCGCGCCGCCACTGCTCGACCTCGGCATAGGCGGGTGCAAACGCGCTGGCCAGCGCCAGCCGGCCGATGTCGTGCAGCAGCCCGACCGTGAACGCCAGGTCGGCGCCGTCGCGCCCCAGCTCACCGGCCAGGGCCTGCGCGCACAGCGCGCTGCCGATCGAATGGCGCCAGAAGGCGTGGTGGTCGAAGCCGGGACGGCGCTGGAAGCTGCCAGCCATGCCCGCGGCCGTGACGACGCCGCGCACCGTGCGCAGCCCGAGGACCGAGATCGCCTCGGCGACCGAGTGGACCTGCCGGCCACGGCCGTAGAACGACGAATTGGCCAGGCGCAGGGTCTTGGCGGCCAGCGCCTGGTCGCGCGAGATCTTGGCCGCGTACTGCCCGGCGCTGAGCTCCTCGTGGCCGAGCGACTCGACCAGTTCGAGCACCACCGACGGCAGCGGGGGCAGGTCACGCAGTGCGGCGAGCAGTTCGTCGCGGGAGATCGATCGCAGGGCCGTCTTCATCGCACCGTTCATCGCGGCGCCTCCTGGCGATAGCGCTGCACCAGGTGCAGCAGCGGATGCACCCGCCCATCGCGCAGGCTGTGGCGGAACAGGTGCGCCAGCGCCACCGGCGGCTTGTCGGGAGTCGCCGGGGTGGTCACTTCGAGGCCCCCGCTTGCGGCAGCAGCACCAACAGGCGGCCGCGTGCACTGCCGCTCAACGGCCGGCTCATCGCCCACCAGCGGCGCCCCGCGTGCATTTGCATCAGGGGCTCGCCGTCCAGCGCCGGCCGCAGGCTCTGCGGCAGGTGCTCGTCCGCCGGCCCGCCCAGAAGGCTGCCATCCAGTCCGAACAGCGCCTGCGCCGGCGCGTTGGCGAAGACCAGCAGGCCTTGGTCGTCGATGCCGAACACGGGTACCGGCACGGCATCCAGCAACTCCTGCGCCGCCTCGCGACTGCCGACTTCGCGCTCGTTCTGCTCGCGCTGCGCACTCAGCAGCGTCTGCAGCCGCCGGTTCAGCTCGGCCAGTTCCCGGTTGGCAGCCTGCACCTCCCGGTCGAGGCGGCGGTTCTGGTCGGCCATCTCCTTCAATCCGAAGGCCTCGCGCAGGTGCGAGCGCAACTGCTCGTCGTCCCACGGCTTGGCGAGGAACTTGTAGATCGCACCCTCGTTGATCGCGTCGGTGATCGATTGCAGCTCGGTGTAGCCCGAGAGCACCAGCCGGATCGTCTCCCGGTACAGCTGCCGGGCACGGCGCAGCAACTCGACGCCGGTCAGGCCCGGCATGCGCTGGTCGGACAGGATCACGTCGACCTCGTGCCGTGCCATCAGCTCCAGCGCCTGCTCGGCGCTGGTGGCGCTGAGCAGGCGCCAGCCTTCGGCGCGCAGCAGCCGGCGCAGCGCGGCGACGATGTTCTCCTCGTCGTCGACCAGCAGCAGGGTGCGCTCGCGTGACCGCCGGCCGAGCAGCGCCGGATCGACGCGCCGGCCTTCGCGCAGCATCGTCTCGACCGCCGCCGCCGACTGTGCGGCACTGAACCACCAGCCCTGCATCTGGTCGCACTGGTTCGCGGCGAGCAGTGCCGCCTGGCCTTCGCTCTCGACGCCCTCGGCGAGCACCTTCATCTGCAGCTGGTGCGCCATCGTGATGATGGCGCGCGTAATCGACACGTCTTCGGCCGGGGCAGTGACGTCGGGCACCAGCGAGCGGTCGATCTTGACCACGTCGACCGGCAGCCGGCGCAGGTAGCTCAGGCTCGAGTAGCCGGTGCCGAAGTCGTCGAGCGAGACCTCGACGCCGAGCGCGCGCAGCGCCCGCAGGTGCTGCACCGCCTGGTCGAAGTTGGTGATCAGCATGCTCTCGGTGACCTCGACGCCGAAGCGCCGCGGGTCGAGGCCGCTCGCAGCGAGCAGGCCTTCGATGCGTCGCGCCAGGTCCTGCTGCAGCAGCTGGCGGGCCGACAGGTTGACCGCCATGCGCAGCGGCGGCAGCCCGGCGCGCTGCCAGGCCGCTGCCTGCTCGACGGCGCGGCGCAGCACCCAATCGCCGATGGGGACGATCAGGCCAGTCTCCTCGGCGATCGGGATGAAGCGATCCGGGGCGACGTGCCCCAGCGTCGGGTGCTGCCAGCGCAGCAAGGCCTCGACGCCGACGATTCGGCCCTGCACCAGGTCGACCTGCGGCTGGTAGTGCAGCTCGAGTTGCTCGTCGCGCGACGCCTGGCGCAGCGCTGTTTCCAGCGCCAGCCGTTGGGGGTCGTCGTCATGAGGTGCCCGGGTATAGACGCTGACCTGGTTGCGGCCCAGCCGCTTGGCCTGTTCCAACGCTGCGTTGGCGTGGCGCAGCAGGGTCTCGGCGCGGTCGCCGTCGGCGGGTGACCGCGCAATGCCGACGCTGCAGGTCAGGTGGATCTCGTGCGACCCGATCGTGATCGGCCGGGCGACGGTGTCCAGCAGCGCCTGCGCGACGTCCATCGCCGCTCCTGATGGAGAGGGCATCACGACCACGAACTCGTCGCCGCCGCGGCGCGCCACGAGATCGGTGCTGCGCAAGGGGGTGGCGATGCGTTGCGCCACCTCGCGCAACACCGCGTCGCCGATGTGCAGGCCGAGGCCGTCGTTGATGCGCTTGAAACGGTCGAGCTCCAGCACCAGCACCGCGGTTTCGGCGCCGGTCTGCAAGGTCGCGGCCAGGAGCTCGAAGAGCCGCTGGCGGTTCGGCAATCCGGTCAGCTCGTCGAACTGCAGGAGCCGCTGGATGCGCTGTTCGGCGGCGCGTCGGTCGCGCAGGTCGTCAACGCAGACATGGGCGAACGTCTCCCCGTCACTGGTCACCAGGCTGACAGAGACGTCGACAGGAATCTCATGACCCTGGTGATGGCGAAGGCTGGTCTCGAAGCGCAGCGAACCGCGTTCGCACATCTCGCGCCAACGCTGCGGCCACTGCGTGTCGTCGACCTGCGTGTCGATGTCCGGCACACGCAGCCGCAGCAGTTGCTCCCGCGTGAGCCCCAGCAGCCGGCATGCCGCTGCGTTCGCATCGCGGAAGGCGCCGTCGGGCCCGACCTGGAATAGCGCGTCGTTGGCCTGTTCGACGGCATGGCGGGTCAATCGCAACTGGCGCTGTGCGCGCTCGCGGTCGCTCACGTCGCACGCGGAAGGGATGAGCCAGGCGATGCGTCCGTCGGGCCCGTAGAGCGGCAGCAGCGAGAAGTCCATCGACAGCGTGGTTCCGCGGCGCGTGGCCACACGCACGTCGAAGCGCGAGGCCTCCCCGCGCGATGCTCTGGCCAAGGCCTGCTGCAGCCGCCGCTGCGACAACTCGCAGGCCTGCCACCAGGGCGTCGTCTCGAAACGCTGGCCGAGCACCTCCTCCGGCGCGGCGCCGATGGCCTGCAGCGCCGCCTGGTTGGCGTAACGCAGCACGCCGTCGGCGTCGAGCAGGCCGGCGAACACGGACGGACCGAGCCGATCAAGTACCTCTCGCAGCGCGCGTTCGGGGCCCGCAGACAAGGCTCCGGCTTCGAGCATCGTCAGCGCGGCATCGCGTTGCGGCATGGGCAGGGCGAGGTGGATCTCGACATGCCGGCAGTCTGCCGAGCGGCCTGCTCCGGCGGTGTGAGCAGTTGCGGGCCCCGACGATCGGATCAGATCGATGCTGGCGAAGCGGGGACGGCGCGCGCTGCGTCATCGACCAGCCGCGCCAGCGTGCGCATCGCGCGCTCGAGCGCCTCGTCCCAGAGCTGGCCGCAGGTCAGCCGGATGTGGTGCTGGAACTCGGCGCGTGCCGAGAACATCGGCCCCGGCGCCAGGCTGATGCGTTGTCCCAGCGCGGCATGGTGCAGCGCCATCGCGTCGACGCCGACGGGCAGCTCGACCCACACGAAGTACCCGCCGGCCGGCCGCACTACCCGGGTCCCGTCCGGAAAATGCCGGTTCACGGCCTGGAACAGGCTGTCGCGCTGCGTCTGCAACGACTGGCGCAGGCTGCGCAGATGGCGGTCGTAGCCGCCTTCCTGCAGGTACTCCGCCAACGCAGCCTGTACCGGGATCGACCCCGACAGGCTCGTCATCAGCTTCAACCGTTCGACCTCGCGCGCCAGCCGGCCGGGCGCAGCCCAGCCGACGCGGTAGCCTGGCGCCAGACACTTCGAGAACGACGAGCAGTGCAGCACCAGGCCGCGGCGGTCGTAGGCCTTGGCCGGCAGCGGCGCTGCCTGGCCCTCGTAGAGCTCCGAGTAGACGTCGTCTTCGATCAGCGGCACGTCGTGGCGAGCGAGCAGTTCGACGAGGTCGCGCTTCTTCGCGTCGGGCATCAGGCTGCCGAGCGGGTTCTGGAAGCTCGTCATCAGCCAGCAGGCCTGCGGGCGGTAGAGCTCGATCACCTGCGCCAGGCGCCCGAGATCGATGCCCTCGCGCACATGGGTCGGCACCTCGATGGCGCGCAGGCCCAGGCGCTGCAGCGCCTGCAGCGCCATGTAGAAGGTCGGAGATTCCACCACCACCGCATCACCCGGCCGTGTCACGGCGTTGAGGCACAGGTTCAGCGCCTCCATCGCACCGTGGGTCAGCACGATCTCGTCGGTGGCCACCGACATGCCCTGGCGCAAGTAGCGCTTGGCGATCTCGCGCTTGAGCCGCAGATTGCCCGGCGGCAGGTCATCGACCATGCTCCAGGGCTCGAGCCGCCGCGTGCTCGAGACCAGCGCGCGGCGCAGTCGATCGAGAGGAAACAAGATCGGACTCGGGAATGCAGAGCCGAAGGGAACGATGTCGCGAGCCCGCGCGGCGCCGAGGCACGCATAGATCAGGTCATTGACCTCGACGGGTTGCGAGCCGGATTCGGGAGACGAGGTCTGCGGCTCGGCGAGCAGCACGCCGTCGGCTCGTGCGGTGACGAAGTAGCCTGAGCGTGGCGCTGCGCGGACCAGGCCGCGGGACTCGAGTAGGTAGTAGGCCTGGAACACGGTGCTGGGGCTCACACCCCGACTGGCACAGGTCTGGCGCACGGAGGGCAGGCGGTCTCCCGCGCGCAGTACCCCGGCAGCGATCTGCTGCTCGAGTTCTTGAGCGAGCAGTTCGAACCTCGTGGGGGCGGCGGTGGGGCAATCACGCATGGTGTCGGCACCGCGCCTCGGTCGACCGCTGGCTGGGGTGGGGTGGCGTCGTCGCAGTCTAGGGCTTTTGCGGCGCGATGCAAGCATTGGGGCTGGGCCGCGTGGTCCCCGGATGGCCTGCTGAAGGTGGGCGGCCGTGCCTGGGTGGAACCTCGGAATTTCATCGAATCGCGGAATCGCACTCGCGATGCGCTGGCGACCAGTCACACGCTCGCGCCTAGATGCGCAGCGCACGTCCACCGTCCGGACACTTCTGAAGTGCCCGGAACCTGCCTGTGAGGAGAGACTGGATATGGCCGATGGCTGGTCTTCGCGAGCGGCGGCTTTATGGAGCCTTAATCTTGGCTGCACCTGCCTCCCGGGCAACCGAGACTCTCACCGCGGTGAGAGTTCGCTGGCGAGCATGTTCATCAATAGTGATGCCAAGATAAACAACATCAGCTTGGCATGCCTGCCAAGGATCTAAGCTGGCGCGCATGGAGAACGCGCTGTCAGCGCCACCCAGCATGCCCGCAGACGCGACCTGGCCGGACGAGGATTCGCTGGCTGCATTCCGCGCCTGGCTTCAAGGGGCGCCCAGCCGCGCCGCCATGGATCGGTATCTGCCCGATCGCCGGACTGCCGGCGCGTCGTCGCGCTCGGTGATTGAGCGGGTGAAGCGCCAACTGGTGGCCTTCGCGACGAGCCGTGCGCACGCGGACCTGGCCGGCACACTCGCGGCGTCCAGCCCGTCCGACCAGAAACTCGCCAAGACCGCCGCAGCCGCCATAGAGACGTTGCGAGGGATGCCACCGCCGCAGCCCCTCATACGCGACGCCGTCGATCGCTGGCTACCCGTGCGGCTTGTGGGCGTGCTGCACGCGGCGGGCTCGCGCAAGCTTGCGGACCTGACCCTGCGCGTGTCGCGGCGCCGACGCTGGTGGGTCGGCATTGCTGGGCTCGGGGCCGCCGGCGCCCGCCACATCGAGGCGTACTTTGCCCAGCATCTTGCGCTCACCGAACGCGCTCGCGCGCTGATCACAGTGAGCCAAGCGCAGGAACTGGTGTCCGACGGGCCAAGCAGGTGGCAGATCGGTTCGCGGTGCCGCGTTCGTAGCTTAAAGTTGTCTCGCCTATACGGATACCGTACCACCCATGCAGCCAATCACCTGCGACGCTTGCCGTCAGCCCGCGCTCAGCCACGATGTCGTGAACTACGGGTCGATGGAGGGCGGCTACCGGCAGCTTTGCGGCCGATGCTTCAACGAGGCCGCCGCCAGCCGCGTCGGTCTGCAGGGGTTCGAGCACGTGGTCTTCGAACCCGTGCGCATGGTCGACGGGCGTGGCGCCGAGCACGAGTTCCAGTTCCGCACCAGGCTGTTCGGGCCCGGCATGGCCATCGACGCGTTCGAGCTGCGCGATGGCAGCCAGGCCGGGTATGAGTTTCAGTTGATCGGGGAGCCAGACGACGCCCCTCTGGAGTTGCTCGGCAAGCTCATTGGCAAGCTGCGCCGTGCCTTGGCTCTCACCCACCTCGAGGACACTGACCACGGACCGCAGGTGAACAATCGCCTGATCCTGCGTGGCACCGTCGGCAGCGATCCCGACGAGGACCATCGAGTGCCGATGGTCGTCATCGATGGTCGCGAGATCTCCTGGAACGAACTCGGCCGAATGGTGGCGGCCTTCGAGGGCTGGCAGTTCAAGCTGGAGTTTCGCGACCGTAGCGAAGAGGTCTGACCCGGCAGATCGCGGGAAACCGCAGGGTGCAGCCTCATAGGTGTTGCCTGGGACGAAGCGCACCAATCTGCACGAAAAGTACGACTACCCCCTGAACGGCCAGCCGCGATCCGGCGTCCGGCTGCGCGGGCGGGCAGTTCAAGAGCCGCCGATCGATGGCGGCGATGAATTGCCCGGGCGCCGCCCCCGGCTCGGATGCCTGACTTCCAGCCCAAATGCGCAACATTCAATTGACGCATCCCCCCGTCTCTGCAAGGTGGTCGGTGAGGCCGGACGCGATCTACGGGCTTCGACTTCCTCGGCATCCATATCCACTCTTTGCCCCGGCGGTAGGCCTCGATCGCCTTGCCGAAGGGAAAGTCGACCGCGGGTCCGTGGACTGCCGCTGCAGCAGCTTCAAGTCACTGCGGCAACCTGAACCGATCGACTTCGTCGGCCAGCGCCGTGGCCTGGTCCTTCATGGCCGCCGCTGCGGCGGCGGCCTGTTCGACCAGCGCCGCGTTCTGCTGCGTCATGTGGTCCAACTCGGTGACCGCCTGGCCAATCTGGGCCACGCCCAGACTCTGCTCTCTCGAACCCTCGGCGATCTCACCCAGCAGGCCGCTGACCCGCCGGGACGCATCGACGATGGCGTCCATCTTCTTGCCGGCCTGGTCGACGACGGCGGCACCCGCGTTCACCTGTTCGACGCTCTGGCCAATCAAGCTCTTGATCTCCCGGGCGGCGGTCGCGGCCCGTTGCGCGAGCGTGCGAACCTCCGAGGCGACCACCGCAAACCCCCGCCCTTGATCGCCGGCCCGCGCCGCCTCGACCGCCGCATTGAGGGCAAGGATGTTGGTCTGGAAGGCAATGCCATCGATGGTGCCGATGATCTCGCCGATCCTGGCGGACGATTGGCGGATGCACTCCATCGTCTGCACGACCTCGCGCACCACCTGGCCGCCCTCCGTGGCCACCGTCTCGTTGCCGTGGGCCACCCGCGTGGCCTGGTTCGCGTGCTCGGCACCGTTCTTCACCGTCGCGGCGATCTGCTCCATCGACGCCGCTGTCTCTTCCAGATTGGCGGCCGTCTGTTCGGTTCGAGCCGACAGATCCAGGGCACCCGTGGCGACCTCGCTGCTCGAGTGAACGATCTGTTCGCTGGAGCGCCTGACGCGCATCACCATCCGGCGCAGCGACTCCTGCATGGCCCGCAACTCCATCATGAGCTGGGCCGCCTCGTCGCGTCCCCAGGGCGAGGGGGAGGTGGTGAGATCGCCTTCCGTCATCGCCCGCAGGTGCCGGCGGGTCTCGTTCAGGCCGCCGTCCATCACGCGGTAGAAGCTGATGAAGAGATAGCCGGCCAGCAGCAGTGCCGCACCGACCACGGCAGCCATCCACAAGACCTGTCTCTGGGCCGCCTCCCGCACGTCGCCCACGTAGATGCCCGAGCCGATGACCCAGCCCCAAGGCTCGAAGCCCTGCACGTAGGAAAGCTTGTCCACCGGCTTGTCGTTGCCGGGCTTGGGCCATTGATAGGCGACAAAGCCCTTGCCGCTTTCGCGCACCTTGGCGACGAAGGCCTTGAACAGAGGAATGCCGTTCGCGTCCTGGGTCGCCGACACGTCCTTGCCGTTGAGCTCGGGCTTGATCGGATGCATCACGACATGCGGGTGCATGTCGTTGATCCAGAAGTACTCGCTGCCGTCGTAGCGCAGCGCGGCAATCGTCTCCTTCGCGAGCTGCTGCGCCTGCTCCCGGCTGAGCTGGCCACCGGACTCCTTCGCGTGGGCCTGAACCAGGATGCCGTGGGCGATCTCGACGTGCTGGCGCGTTGCGTCGGCCCGTGCCTGCATGGACATCTCGGCTTGATGGTTCAGCTGCCAGGCGATCAGGCCGAGCAGCGGCACCACGAAGGCCAGCGAGATAAGCGCCGCCTTGGCGTTGAACTTCAACGCGCGGAAAAGGCGGACCCCGGGCGCCCAGACGCCGTGGTGGGCAAAGAACCCGGCATCGGGGCGCCGCGGCAGGACCGTCGGTGGCCGGTCGTCGGCGGGCAAGGAGATTGTTGCGGCTGTCATTGTTTGGCACTTCTTCGTCATGCACCCGCCGGTGTGGCGGGTGTCCCGTCTCGGGAGGGTTTTCGTCCTTGGGCGCCGCAACTTGAGTGCAGCCTGCTGGAACGGCCGACGCTGCCGGCAGTGCTGCTGGCCGGGTACCACGCCAGCCGGCTCGATGCAACTTCGGCATGGCGGGGATTCGTCACACCGCCCAGGACAGCGCACCCGTCGACCCTTCGTCGACGGCTCCGCCATGGGGAGTACGATCCGTGCGGGGAGTTGGTGTGCCAATCCGCAGGGTCGCCCGTAAAACCAACAAGCAACGGGGCCTCGATCGACCGGATCGGGATGGCGTCAGCAGGAGTGGGCGGTCATGCCGTACGAGCTGAGCTGGGAGCCACGTGGGGTCGTGGTCACGTACTCAGGGAACCTGTTGCACGAGGAACTCCTGGAGCGCCATCAGCAGATCGCTGCCGATGCGCGGTTCGACGACCTGCGATATGCCATCGTGGACACGCTGCCGACTCAATCCTTGTCGCTTTCGCGTGCAGACGTCGAGGAGGTCGACGCGTTCCTGCGCGGGCCAGCGTGCACGAACCCCAACATCCGCGTCGTGTTTGTCGCCACGCATCCTGATGTCTTGCGTGCGCTCGCGGACTACGACGCCATGGCGGACCGGGCCTTCAAGGAGGTGGTCTGTGGCTCAGCGCAGGCAGCGCGCGACTTGATCGGAGCCGGCGCCTCGGACTTTCGGCCGCGGGGCTGGCCAGGACCTTGAGGATTCCTTCGCCGGTGTCGCGTACGACCGGGCGCTGGCGTGGAACAGGACCTTCCTGCTGCTGTTTCCCGAGCATGCCAACGCCGTGCATATCGGTGAGTGTTATGCCGACAACCTGAGGCGTTTCTACCGCGAGCGACTCAAACCCGAGGAGCAGCACCTCGTCGAGCGGTATGTCGCGGAGGGGGTTGCCCGGCACCGCGCCCAGCTGCAACCCTTCAGCTTTGTGCATCGCGGCCGGTCGATCCGGGTCGCGTCCTTGCCCGTGGCCGGGGTCGGCCGGATTCGACTCTGGCGCGACGAGACGCCCGATCGATCATTGGCCGAAGTCCTGCCCAGCTCCGGCCTGCAGGGCGGAGAGAGCCTGTTCGACCTGATCGCCGACGGTGTCGCGGTGGCGGATCCGGATTGCACGCTCACCTAGGTCAACGAGCCCTTCGTGCGTCAGTACCGCCTGCCGGGCCGACAGGCGTCGTTGGGCGTCAGCTTCGAGCAGATCTACCGGCTGTCCTGGGCGAGCCATGAGGCGGTCGAGACCCCGCGGTTCGAGCAGGGCTTGCACACGCCGGCCGAGCACCTGCGCTTCATCGGTGCGCCGTTCGAACTGCCCTTGCCTCACGACCGATGGGTTCGCATCGTGGAGCAGCAGACAGAGCAGGGGCAGCGCTATGGCGTGCATGCCGACATCACCGTGCTCAAGCGACAGCACGTGAGCTGGCCGAAGCGGACCGGCGCGCGTGGGAGAGCGAGGCGCTGGTGCGCCAGAAGACCGCCGTTCTCGAGGCCACGCTCGAACACATGGAGCAGGGCGTGATGATGATCAACGCGCAGCACGTGGTCGAGGTGTGCAACCGGCGGGCGCTCGAGCTCCTCGACCTGCCGGCGGGTCTGATGCGGTCCCGGCCGCGCTTCGACGAGGTCCTGGCCTACCAGTGGCAGCAGGACGAGTTCTCGCGCACGCCCAACGACATCCAGGAGTTCGTCCGGCAAGGCGGTCTGCTCGACAAGGCCCATGTGTACGACCGCAAGCGACCGGATGGCCGGGTGATCGAAGTGCACAGCACGCCGATCGTCGGTGGCGGGGTGCTGAGGACCTACTCGGACATCAGCGAGCGTCGACGCAGCGAGGAGCGGATCCGGCACCTGGCCCGCCACGACGGCCTGACCTCCCTGCTCAATCGGGACGCGTTGCTGGAGCAACTCACAGCCGCCCTGGCCGACGCCGCGGTGCGTGCCCTGCAGGCTCAGAAGGTCACCCAGCTGGCGATCCGCTACCTCGACCTGGACGGGTTCAAGCCCATCAACGACGCGCACGGGCACGTCGTGGGCGGCAAGGTGCTGGCACTGGTGGGCCAGCGCATTCGGCATGCCGCCCGTGAGAGCGACCTCGTCGCACGCATGGGCGGGGACGAGTTCACCATCCTGCAGACGGGCATCGAGGGCAGCGATGCCGCCGTGGCGCTGGCGCACCGTGTCCTGGAGAGCCTGCAGCGACCATTCCATGTCGAGACCCAGCGCCTTGACATCGGGGCGTCGATCGGCATCGCGGTCGCCCTGCCGGGGGACGGCCCGGACGGACTCCTGCGCCGTGCAGATGCGGCCATGTACGCTGCGAAGGCGGGAGGGCGGAATCGGGTCCAGCTGGCACAGCCGCCCTCCTGACCGCCCCGCGATCAAGATCACTGCACACGTTCGCGTTGGCCGTCGCAGCTGTGGGCATCCATGGTTTCCGGGAGGGTCGGGCATTGTGATCACCGCCTCGCCAGAGCACACTCGCCCGGTCATCGCTCACGCCCACCCCATGGCGCTCCCTCACGCAACAGCAGGTCAGGTCCTCGCCGTGCACGCGCTGCGCGAGAGACTGCCGAACGAACAGTCCGCTGCACTCTTCGAGTCGCGCGACCTGGAGGTGACGCGGCTCGTGCTGCTGTCCGGCAAGTCGCTGCCACCGCACAAGGTGCCCGGTGAGATCACCATCCATTGCATCGAAGGCCTGCTGAGCGTGGATGTCGACGGCCGCACGTCCAGGCTCTAAGCCGGTGAGCTGATGTTCCTGGCCGGCGGCGCGACGCATTCGGTCACCGCGCTGTCCGACGCCTCTGCGTTGGTCACCATCGCGCTCAAGCCTTGAACTGACCGCCGGCGGCGCCTCTCATGGACACGGTCGGGACCGTCACCCTTGCTCTCCGGTCCGAACTTCGGTTCGAGGTCGACTTCGGCCTGGCCTGCGTGCCCCGGCTGTCGACGGACGCCATGCCGCCGCTCGGCCAGGGCGGCGGGCCCGACTCGGAGATGCTGCTGATGGCCGCGGTGGGCAACTGCCTGTCGGCGAGCCTGGCGTTTTCGCTGCGCAAGTTCAGGAACGACGAGGTTCCGATGCGCGCGACCGTCGACGCTATTCTGGCCCGCGACGAGCGCGGGCGTCTTCGTGTTCGCAGCCTGGCGGTGGACATCCACCTGGGCGTGCCGGCGAGCGCCCTGAGGCTCGTGGACCGTGCCGTTGCCCAGTACGAGGACTTCTGCACCGTGACCCAGAGCGTGCGGGCGGCGATCCCGGTCGCCGTACGGGTCTTCGACAGCGCCGGCGCAGAACTCTCGGCTTGACGTCAGGCGCGCAGCGCAGGATGCGCCACGCCTGAACAGCACATGCCCGCTACACGACCCGCGAAAAGCGGTGCCGGTCCTTCGCCATTTACAGATGCCGGTCGAACAGCATCGCCACCGCGCGAACGAGGAACCAGCCCGACGTCGTCACCTCGATCGCGTCATCTCCGAGGACGACGAGACCCGACGAAGCCATTCCGCGCAGGCACTGCAGCTCCGCAGCGAAGCAGTCCGACATGCGCACCCGATGCTTGCGCTCGATGGGTGCGAACTCGACGCGGCCCTGGCACATCCAGGCCATGATCACGTCACGCCGCAGTTCGTCGTCGGCCGTCAGGGCGTAGCCCCGCACCACCGGCAGCAGATCCTGCTGCAGTGACTCGTAGTACTCGGGCAGCGTCCTGGCGTTCTGGTAGTACGACCCGCCCACACGACCGATCGCGGACACGCCGAGCGCCACCACGTCGCAGTCGGGTTGAGTGCTGTAGCCCTGGAAGTTGCGATGCAGGCGGCCTTCGCGCTTGGCCACCGCCAGAGAATCCTCCGGCAGGGCGAAGTGGTCCATGCCGATGTAGTCGTAGCCGCGCGCCAGCAAGCCGGCGATGGCGTCGCCGAGCATCGCGATGCGTTGTGGCGCCGTGGGCAGGTCGACCTCGGCGATGCGCCGCTGCGGCTTGAAACGCTCGGGCAGGTGGGCGTAGGCGTAGAGCGCGATGCGGTCGGGCCGCAACTCGCCGATCTGCTGCACGGTGCGGGCGAAGCTCGCCGGGGTCTGCTTGGGCAGGCCGTAGATCAGGTCGGCATTGATCGAGACGTAGCCCAGCTCCCGGGCGCTCTGCATCAGGCCCCGGACCATCTCGAAGGACTGCACCCGATGCACCGCCTGCTGCACGTCGGGGTCGAAGTCCTGCACCCCGAAGCTCAGGAGATTGAAACCCAGCGCGCGGAAATGCGCGAGGCGGTCGGGCGTGACGGTCCGTGGGTCCACCTCGATCGACACCTCGGAATCCGGCGTCAGCTCGAACGCAGCGCCCAGGCCGTTCATCACCCGGCTCAGCTCGGCATCGGACAGGAAGGTCGGCGAGCCACCGCCGAAGTGCAGTTGGGAGACAGGACGCCCCGAGCCGAGCGAGCCGACGACCAGGGCCAGCTCGGTCTCGAGCGCATCGAGGTACTCCGCCGCCCGCTCGTGGTGCTTGGTGATGATCTTGTTGCAGCCGCAGTAGTAGCACAGCGACTCGCAGAACGGGATGTGCACGTACAGCGACAGCGGCTCGCCAGAACCGACCCGGCTTCGCGCCTGGAGCACGCGCACGGCGTCGGCAGGACCGAACTGCTCCGCAAACCGGTCGGCGGTCGGGTAGGAGGTGTAGCGCGGGCCCGGCGTGTCGAACCGGCGCAGCAGCTCTTCAGTGTGAACCGATGGGGCGTCGGCGGGCTGATGGGTGAGGGGGGTCATGGCAGGGTGGGTCGTCTATGCCTCGCGGACATGGCGCAGGTCATGCAAATGGTCAAAAGACTGTCGCGAAGAATCCGAACGGACTCTTCGTGATGGCCACGGAAACGATCCAGCCGACGATGGCCAGCGCCGCCATCCAGGCCGTTGCCCGGACCCACAGGGGCCGGCCAGGCCGCAGCGCCACGACGCCCAGCGCGACGTAGACGACCAGGCCGACGATCTTGGCGGTCAGCCAGGGCGCATCACGGGGATCGAGGCGCAGCAGCCAGGCCAGGCTGAGCGCCGACAGCAGCAGCACCGTATCGACGACATGGGGCACCGTCTTGGCGACCCGCGAGCGGACCCAGCCTGCGCCAGCGAGGCTGGCCCATGCGCGGGCGAAGAAGCCGGCGACCGAGAGCACCACGGCGCCCTGGTGAACCAGCTTCACGGTCGTGTAGTCGAGGCTCATCCGGGTTTCCCATCGAGCCTCGAACGCGTCAGCACGGGCCAGTAGCGCACCGCATACAGCCCGAAGCCTGCGGACCACAGTGCGGCCGAACACTGCACCGCAACGATCGTGTGCCCCGGCGCCACGAGCGGAACGACGACACGCGCCACGCCGGACAGCAGGACGAGCAGGTAGCAGGCCGTATCGAACTGGTCAGCCTTGAGCGGCCGCGCGGTGTGCCCGCGGGCGGTGCGGGTCATCATGCCGATGATGAGGCCACCCACCGCGCCAACGTTCAGGGCATGGGTCGCGGCCGACGGCGCGACGACGCCGAGTTCGGCCAGGGCGCGCAACACCAGGTGAACCGGCACCCACAGGTAGGCCAGATGAAGCACCCAGACGAGCGGGACCCGCCCCGTCTTCCAGGGCTGCCAGAGTGACCAGCGGGCAGCGTGTGCCATGCAGGCGGCAGCCGCCAGCAGGGCCAGGGGCAGACCCCGGATCCCCACGACATCGGCCGCGGCCAGCACCAGCACGGACCCCAGCGCGGCCTTCTCGACAAACGGATGGCGCGTGGCGGCAGCACCGGGCACGCCGTTGTTGGTGAACATCGGGATCACGCGTCCGCCCATCACCGAGATGATGAACAGGACCAGGTCCAGGCCGATCTGAAGGCCGGCCCAGGCCGGCAGGCGGCTGAGGCCCAGCTGCGCGAGGTGGACGAAGCCTGCGGCCACTGACATCAGTACCAGCAGGCCGACGAAGAAGTAGTTGCGCCGGTTGCGGGCCTTGAAGAAGGGGATTGCCAGCGCGACCGCAGCGGCCAGCGGGAAGGCCACATTGACTGCCGCGGCCGCCCAGCCGAAGGGGGTGAGTACGAGCGCGCGCCCGGCGAGCCACAAGCCCGCCAGGGCCGCCAGCAAGGGACCGGTGGGCGTGGGCCGGCTCGTCCAGTTCCGGCCGGCGGTGAAGAGGAAGCCGACGATCACCGCCAGGGCAAACCCAAACAGCATCTCGTGGGCATGCCAGACCGGCCCCGCCAGGTAGCTGTGTCCCAACAGGCCCGAGAACTGCAAGGCCCACAGCGGGATCGACAGGGCAGCAAAGGCGCTGGCGAGCAGGTAGAACGGCCGGAACCCCAGTTCCCACAGCGCGAATCGGCTCGCGGGTGGCGCCGGGGGTTCCTCAATGAGGCGCAGGGACGGCATGGCGTTTCCTGTGGGGGGCCGGGTGCCTTGCGCGCCAGGCCAAGACCGATGCGACCATGGTCGCGGCGAAGACCGCGATCGCGGCCGCATTGCCCGCGGCGCCGGCGCCGAGTAGCGCGAAGTCGAACGGGCCGAAGAACAGCCGCAGCGCCAGCGAGGAATGCAGCAGCGCCAGCGGCACGTAGAAGAACCAGCCAAACAGGAGCTTGACCCGGGCGAGTGCCGGCAGGATGACCGGCGCGTGCCCGAGCATCATGCTGAAGATGAAGCCGAGGCCCAGCGCATGCAGCGCGGCGACGCGCGCGGAGTAACCCAGCGAGGTGGCGATCCAAGCGATGCCGGCGACCGCGAGCCAGGCGTACCCCAGCAAGAGGCACACCGCCATGTAGCGGCTCAGGCCGTGTGACGAGATCGTGCGCCGGGCAATGTCGAAGCTGACCAGCCACAGGGCCAGGCCGGCCAGAGACAGGCCGTACAGCCAGCCGCCCCAGACGGGCGACACCGCGAAGACGGCGGAGCCTGCCAGCATCAGCCCGAGGCAGACGTACAGCGCCGCCGCCGCACCGCTGCGGCGGCGCATCAGGCGGGTCATCTCCAGGCGCTCGGCGGCAATCGTCAGCACCAGGAACGAGAACCACCAGGGAACGACGGCGGCGGCCTGCGAGCCCAGCGCGAGCAGCAGGTTGCCGACCAGCCAGGCGGTCGCCCCGGTGAGCAGTAGCAGGGTGTGGGCCGCCTTCTGACGCGACACCACGGTCACGTTCACCGCGATGAAGCCCAGCGACGCCAGCACGGCCAGCCAGCCGGCGACCATGGGGGCGCCCGCCAGCATCGACACGCCCGCCAGCGCCGAGAGCACCGGCGCTGCGAAAGCCGCCCGGGCCTTCACGGCGATGGCACGCTCGATCCCGATGACGGTGCCCATGAAGGCGCAGATCATCAGGAAGGCGTGGGCCAGCACCGCCTGGCCCGGCCAGGCGCTGTGGGCCGGGAGAGGCACGGCCACGCCGGCGCGAAGCAGGCCACCGATGATCCCGGTCACGAGCAGGGAGGCGACGACCGACAGGAACAGGGCGCGCAGGATTAGCACGCGCACCGGCGTCCGGGGGGATGCATCGTCATGCATGGAGATTCGTCCTGGGCTACCAGCCCATGAAGGCCTTGGCCCGCGCGCTCATGCGGTCGGTGGTCCAAGCCGGCTCCCAAACGAGTTCGACACGGATCTTCATCGTCGGCGGAACGACCCGGTCCAATTCAGACTCCACGTCGCCCAGGATCACGTCGGTGACCGGGCAGGCCGCCGAAGTCATCGTCATCACCACGTGCACCAGGTCGTCGGTGACGCTGACGCCATACACCAGTCCGACATCGACGATGGTCATTGCCACCTCGGGGTCGACCACCTGGCGCAGGGCCGCCTCGATGGGCTGGCGCAGCGCGTGCGGCCCGGTGTAGGCGTAAGACGGTCCAGCGTCGGCAGGGGTAGGCGTCGTGTCCATGGTGCTCAGGCGGCCTGGATCATCAGCACCTTGCCCAGCGTCTGCCGATTGCGCGACAGGTCGGCGAGGGTGTAGCGGGGTCCAGCACCGCGTAGAACGCCGTGACCGCTTCGCCGAGCACGCCCTTCAGGCGGCAGCAGGAGGCGATGACGCAGTGGCCACCACCCTCGGAGAAGCACTCGGCCGGCACCGCCGCGCCTTCGGTGTCGCGCACGACACGGCCGACGTTCACCTGCTCGGGCGGAATGGCCAGCAGGATGCCGCCTCCTTTGCCGCGCACGGTGTCGATCCAGCCCTGCTTGCCCAGGAAGTGGACCACCTTGACCAGGTGATTCTCGGAGACCCCGAACGACGCGGCGATCTCGGCGATGGTCGCCCGGCGTGTCGTGTCGGCCGCAAGGTAGATCAGCACACGCAGGCTGTAGTCGGTGAAGGTGGTGAGTTTCATGGTCGCGGAAGGAAGGAGGGGAGGGCCCATGGCCCTCCCCGGGGAGTGTCAGCGCTTGGCCAGCGAAGGCGTCACGCCGGCCGGCACGGCCGCGGCGCGGCGCGCCGGTCTGAGCAGCCGCCAAGCGTAGACCGCCAGCAGCACGCTTCCGGCCGCAAACACGATGTCGCCCGGTACGCGCAGCCACACCAGCGTCTCCATCACCGGTGAGTGGATGATCTCCGGCGAGCGCGCATACCACAGCCCCTTGCTGATGCTGGCCCAGGCCTGGTAGATGCCGGCCGGCAGCAGCGACAGGAACACCATCATCGCCAGGCCGATGTTCAGGCTCCAGAAGGCAGGCTTCAGGAACTTGTCGGCGTGCAGTGCCCGGTCGTACAGGCCGCGCAGGCAGAACAGCATCAGGCCGATGCCCAGCATGCCGTAGACGCCGAACAGCGCCGCGTGCCCGTGGGCCGCCGTCATGTTCAGGCCCTGCACGTAGTACAGCGAGGCCGGCGGGTTGATGGCGAAGCCCAGCAGGCCGGCCCCGACCGTGTTCCAGAAGCCCACCGCGACGAAGGACAGGATGACCCACTTGTAGGCATTGAGCCAGGGCACCGCTTTCGAGCGGCGATAGGTCTGCAGTGCTTCCAGGCCGATCAGCGTCAGCGGCACGACTTCGAGCGCCGAGAACACCGAGCCCACGGCGATCACCGAGGTCGGCGTACCGGTCCAGTACAGGTGGTGCAGCGTGCCCAGGATGCCGCCGAACAGGAACACGATGGTCTCCGCGATGATGGCGCGGTTCGCCGAGGCGGCGCGGATCAGGCCCAGGTTGGTGAAGATCAGCGCGACCACGGCGGTGGCGAACACTTCGAAGAAACCCTCGACCCAGAGGTGCACCAGCCACCAGCGCCAGTACTCGATCATCGAGTAGTGGGTGTGCTGGCCCCAGGTGAGGGAGGTCGCGTAGAAGCCGCCGATGCAGGTCGCCGACAGGAACACCATGGCGATCAGCCCACGAGTCTCCGAGGGCTTCTTCAGCGCGGGCCACAGCGCGCGGCCGAGCAGGAAGACCCAGAACAGCAGGCCGATGAACAGCAGGATCTGCCAGACGCGGCCCATGCTCGTGAAATCCAGCCCCTGGTTGCCGACCCAGAAGCTGAAGTCGACGCCGCGGTGTTGCAGCGTGCCCAGCCAGCCTGTGAAGGTGGAGCCCAGCACGACGACGATGAGCGCCCAGAAGAGCAGGTCGACACCGAGCTTCTGGAACTTCGGCTCCTTGCCCGAGAGCAAGGGCGCGACGTACAGCCCCGTGGCCAGCCAGACGGTGGCGATCCAGAAGATGCCGATCTGCGTGTGGATGGTGCGGCTGACGACGTAGGGCAGCACCTGCGCCAGCGGAATGCCGAAGAACGCCTGGCCCTCGACCGCATAGTGCGCGGTGATGGCGCCCATGCCGATCTGCAGCAGCATCAGGCCGATGACGGTGAAGAAGTACTTGCGCGTTGCCTTCATCGAGGGCGTCGCCTTGGCGCCGAGCAGCGGGTCGCACGCCGGCACCCTGGCTTCCTCCTCATGCTTGTCGGCGCCGTGCAGCCAGAGCATGGCGGCGATACCGGCGAGCAGCAGGATGATGCTGACCATCGACCACACCGCGGCCGAGGTCGACATCGTGTTGCCCACCAGCGGCTCGTGCGGCCAGTTGCTGGTGTACGAGAGTTCGGTCTCGCCCGGGCGGTTGGTGGCAGCGGCCCACGACGTCCAGAAGAAGAACGCGGTCAGCGCCTGGCGATCCGCCTTCTCGGGCAGGGCGCCTTCGGTCATGGCGTACTGGTCGCGCAACTTGGCCAACGACGGCTCCGTGCCGAACAGGCCGTCGAAGTGGCCTGCGACCTCGCGGATGGCCTGCGCGCGTTCGGCCGACACCGTCACGGTGCCAGTCGACTCGTTGTAGGTATTGCGGCGCATCTCGTCACGCACGCGGGCATTGATGGCGGCCTGGTCGGCGTCGGTCAAGTTTGGCGCGACCTTGCGCTGCTCGGCGCTGCGGATGGCCTGCAGTGCCGTGGCTTCTCGGTGCAACCAGTCGGCCGACCAGTCGGGCGCGACATAGCTGCCGTGGCCCCAGACGGTGCCCAGCTGCTGGCCGCCGGCGGCCATCCAGGCCTGCTGGCCGCGCTGCACCTGCTCGCCGCTGAAGAGGACCTCGCCGTCGGAGGTGACCACGGCCTTGGGGATGGGGGGCGCGGTCAGGTAGATCTGCCATCCGAGGTAGCCGAGGGCCCCGAACGACACCACGAAGATGAGGCCGAGCCAGCGCCACAGCCTTTGGGTTGATTTCATGGGATCTGTTCCTGGAATTGGTTGTCCGTCCGGCGGTTCAGGCGCCACCGCCACACACGCCGCAGCACCCGCCGGCGCCGTGGGAGCGCCCGAGCTTCTGGACGCTCACGCGCCACACCGCCGGACCGTTCTGCAGGTACATCCAGGAGAAGTTGCCCGGCACCTCGGCCTGGAACTGGTGGTACAGCGGCCGGGGGTCGTGGTCGTTGCTGATCTCGAGGGCGTCGCCGATGGCGAGGGCTTTGAACGCGGCGAAGATGGTCGCGTGACGCTCGGGTCCCGGGATGGCCCGGACGTCGATCATGTTGCTGGCAGTGGCTTGGGACATGGTTCTCTCGTGTTGACTTAGAAGGTATATAGAGCGCTTGAGGCGCGCCGCAGAGCTCGAGTCCGTGTCCGCTCACGACTTCGGGAGCCCATCGTGCAAGCCATTTGGCGGGCGCCCGATCGCGCCTCGGCCAACCACGAGTGCCACTGCCCCCAAGAGGCCTACGCGTTGGCACGCAGCCGGTACCCCCGGGCGAACACTGGCTGCGGGGCGACGTCGCGACCGTGGGGACAGCCCCGGCCCTTCAAGCTGCGTTGGCCGCCTGCAGCTGGAAGGCACTAACAACCGTCGAGAGGCTGCGCGCCTGCTCACTGAGCGACTTTGCCGCGGCGGCTGACTGCTCCACTAGGGAAGGTCTGCACAACGCGATGCGATGCGCCCGTCGAGCCGATTCGATGATCGTCAAGCGCCGTCTGGCTGCACCGAGGCGATTCGCGGCGTCTTCGAGGCCCCGGTTGGGCCTGCTGCAGCGCTCCGCAGGCCCCTGCAAGGCACCGCGGACGCACTCATCCCTGCGCTCCGATCAGCTGCCGCCTCGCCATCCACAGGTTTGACAGCGCGAAGAGCGTGGCGATCTGCGCCGTGTTCTTGGCCAATCCTCGGTAGCGAACCTTTGTGTAGCCGAACTGCCGCTTGATTACCCGGAACGGATGCTCGACCTTGGCCCGGATGCTTGCCTTCCACTTCTCCAGGCTCAGCGCCTCGAAGTGCGGCGCGATGAACGGGTTGAGCTTGCGCCGCAACCCTGGCCGCATGGCCACGTGCCACTGCGGCCCCTGGGCTTCGATGCGCTTGTGCACGCCTTGGTAGCCCGCGTCTCCAAAGGCGACCTCCTCGTCACCGTGCAGCAGTGCGCCGGCCTGCGTCACGTCGTTGACGCTGGCGGCCGTGCCCACGACGCTGTGCACCAAGCCGGAGTGCGCGTCCACGCCGATGTGGGCCTTCATGCCGAAGTACCACTGGTTGCCCTTCTTGGCCTGCTTCATCTCGGGGTCCCGCTCGCCCTCGGCGTTCTTGGTCGAACTCGGCGCGGCGATCAAGGTGGCGTCGACGACGGTGCCCTTCTTCATCATCAGGCCCTTGGCCTGGAGGATGTCGTTGACCACCCGCAGCATGTCGGTGGCCAAATCGTGCTTCTCCAGCAGGTGCCGAAACCTCAGGATGGTGGTCTCGTCGGGCAATCGCTCGACACCTTCGCCCAAACGAGCGAACTCACGGAAGACGGGCATGTCGTGCAGCGCCTCTTCCATCGCCGGGTCGGACAGCGCGAACCATTGCTGCAGGTAGTGAACTCGCAGCATGGTCTCGATGGGAAACGGCGGCCGTCCGGTCTTGGCCTTGGGGTAGTACGGCTCCACCACCTGCATCAGCGCCGACCACGGCACCACGCGTTCCATCTCTTCGAGGAACTCGCGCTTTCGGGTCTTCTTCGTCGACAGGTTCAGGCCAAGTCCGAGCTGCTTCATGAGCGTGATCATCCCTGGCGCAGGGCGGTCAGGCTATTCGGATCGGCACGTAGTTGTGCAGACCTTCCCTAGGCGTTCACGGCCCGCAGCCGGTACTGCACCGGGCTCAACCCGTTGAGCTTGAGCCTGATGCGCTGATGGTTGTAGTAGCGAATGTAGCGGCGCAGCCCGGACTTCAACGCTGCGATGTCAACGAATTTGTTGAGGTAGAAGAACTCTGACTTGAGGGTGCCGAAGAAGCTCTCCATGGCCGCGTTGTCCAGGCAATTGCCCTTGCGAGACATGCTTTGCGTCAGCCCGTGTGCGCTGAGTTGTTTGCGGTACGCGGGCATCTGATAGTGCCAGCCCTGATCGGAGTGCAGAAGCGGGGCTGCTCCGCGGCCGTGCAGCTTCGCCAGTGCCTTCTTGAGCATGTTCCCGACAAGAGAGTACAGAGGCCGCTCCTGCATCTCGAAGGTCACGATTTCGCCGTTGTAGAGGTCCATCACCGGTGACAGATAGAGCTTGGCGCCGCGGACGTTGAATTCGGTCACGTCCGTCACCCACCTCTCATTCGGCCGTGCTGCGCTGAACTGCCGAGCAAGCAAGTTCGGCGATGGGGCCAACTCTCCCTGGTAGGAGCGATATCGCTTCGGCCGGACCAGCGACTTCAGGCCGAGGCTGTTCATCAGTCGCTGCACAGTCTTGTGATTCACCGCCTGGCCTCCCTGACGCAGTTCGCATGTGATGCGCCGATAGCCGTAGCGGCCCTTGTGGCGCTCATAGGCGGTCTTGATGCGCGACTTCAAGCCTGCGTGCTTGTCGCCGGCCTCCAAGACCTTGGCCTGGTAGTAGAACGTGCTCCGCGACAGGCCTGATGCCGCCAGCAGCACCTGCAACGGGTAGTCTGGCCTCAGCTCGAGGACGGCTTGCGCTCTTTGTGAGCGGGTTGCCGATTGCCCCGAACCAAGGCCTCCAATTTTTTTAGGTAGGCGACCTCCGCACGCAGCCGTTCAACCTCCTCAAGAAGCGCGCGGTTTGAGCTGGCACTATCGGGGTCGGGTGGCTCTGAGCTGGGCTTGCCGGGCTTCATAAGGGGCGTTCGCCGTTTGCCTTCAAGTGCCCCGACGCCACCGCCATCAAGCGCTCGTCGCCAGACGACAACCTGGTTTGGATTGCGAATATCGTAGATCGCCGCGACCTGCCGGCTTGAGAGCTGCTCACGATCTTGATGCCTCAGCACCTGGAGCTTGAATTCAGTGGTGTAGGCGCCGCGCTTGGGCTGCAGGGCGGCCACTCCGTGTAGCCGGTAGTGGCTGACCCACGTACGGACCTTCTCCTCCGGCACTGACCATCGCCGGGCAAGCAGCTTCGCACCGCCGTCCCCAGCCAGAAAGCTCTCGACGACCTTGAGCTTGAGCCTTGTTTCGTACTTCCCCATGGGACCTCTTGAACTGTGTCCAACTTCTGGGGGTCAGTTCATAACCGGGGCGGTTCAGGAAGCTGGACAACATCGAGCGCGGGCTGCGTGCTGCTCAGACCGGCCATTGAGCGCCTGTGGCGCTCCACGCTGCCAGGATACTGAACGCGCGGCCGGTGGGGCTTGCCGTTGGGTCAGCCGCCTTGACGCGCTCGGACTTGTCGGTACATTCCCCGCCGTACCAGGGCGGCACGGTGCCGGCGGAGCGAGCAGGTGAACAGCAGGGAACGAGCGAATCTTGGCGCCGAGCCGGCGCCGCCGGTGAAGGTGAATGAGCCATCACTTCGGCCTGCGCGGGGTGTCGACAAGGCGTTCTCATCGCCGTCGCCACAGACGGTCAAGGATGCGCGAGTGGCGGCCGGCCTGACTCAAGCACAATCCGCCAGGCTTGTTTGTGCCACAGCCCGCTCGTGCAGGCCTGGGAAGCGCCGGCCTGGCAGGTCGAGTCCTCGCCGATGCATCCAGGCCTATGGCAGCTGTTCCTGGTCAAGACAGAAAAAATTTGATCGCTCGTGCCCCAGGCGGGCGCAGGATGTACATGCTCAGGCGCCCTGCCCGCCGATCCCTGCTTCTGCGGATTCCTCGTGAGCCGCTTCCTTTGACGGATGGGATCTGGCGCCTAGGGCGAAGTGCCGCCAGGCGTTGCTGGCGCCGGCGCGATGAACAGCCGCGGGTCGAACTTGAACGGGTGGCGCTCGATGTGGAGCGTGATGGTGGCGTGATCGCGGTGCGCGGGGTTGAGTAGCAGGTTCCGCTCGTTGGGCTCGATATACGACGGCACCCATAGGCCCAGGCTCGCGCCGGAGGCTACCCAGGCGTTGCCGAGGGTCTGTGTGGCCGTCTCGTCGTCGCGCCAGTCAGCGGGCAGGCCCAGTGTCTCGACCTCGATCAGGGATGTGGCGGCGGGAATCTCAAGCCGCATGAGCGCCTGGTTCTTGGGGTTCGCGCCATTGGCGTGCACGCGCTTCTCGAGCTGGCACAGGGCCCGGCTCGATCCGCAATAGACGACCTGGTTATGCCCCTTGGTGTGCCAGCGGCCGCTGCCCTGCGTCGAGCCGTAACCCAGACTCATGAGCAGGACGGTAAGCGCTGGTGCCGGCGTCTCGCAGTAGCCGATGCGGTAGACCGTGATCAAACGACGCCACCGTACTTGACGGCGTTGAGGATGTCCTTCACGTGTTCGGCGCCAAAGCCGGATTTGGCGCAGTCCAGCGGCGTCTCCCCGTCAAGCATGGGGTGTGGCTTGCGCAGCCATGCGGCCGCTTCTTCATCAGTCTCGAATGTGTCGCGGGCCATCGCGTCGAGCTCGAGCAGGCGCAGCATGCTCTCGGCCGCGTAGGGCGGAAGCACGTCGTCCTTGGCCACCTTGCGGTTGGCCGTAGCGCGGTCCATCCCCAAGACACCCGCGGCCGCGCCTTTGCCGATGCCCAAGTGGTCGCTCAGTGGCTCCAGGCTGCGGCTGGGGATGCCCGACTTGACGATGACGTAGGCTTGCTTGGCCGACAGGTGGCCGGGGATCGCGAAGTGCTCGACAGCAGAACTGCGGCTCACCGGTGCGTGCCGACCAGGCTTGGATCTGCTCTTTCGCGGCCCGCCGACGCGGCTGACGTCATTCAGCTCACTTTCCGTGCCGCGCTTGACGCTCGCTATGCCGCCTTCCCGCGATGACGACCGTTCACCGCTGTTCGGGATGTAGTCGCCGAGCTCGATGTGGGCGCCGGCAACCCTCGACAGAACGATCGACCAAAGGTTGTGCAGCGGGGAAGCGGCGGTCGATGACATGCGGGGCTCCTGTACAGCGCTCATTTGCAACACGAGCGTAGCGCATTTGCGTCACCTTGTCATAATCCAGGACAAGGCCTCGTGGTCGCTGCGCCCGCCTTGCAGGCGCTCGTGGAGGTGTACACAAGTCCGGGTGGCAGGTGAAGTCCCGCGCTTACGCATTCACGTCGTCGGAGCCTCCATGAGCGGCCGCACGTCGTAGCCCTGGTCCTTGCAGTCGTTGCACAGGTAATGCGCGTTTGCATCTTCCAGAAGGCCCATCCACCAGTGGCTCGGCTCCTCCCGCACCCGGTACAACGTCCCGATGCCGAACGGCGCTGGTTGGGCGTCGCAGACGCCGCAGGAATACTGCGCGCCGTACTCTTGCCCTTCTCGCGGCGTCAGATCGCTGTCTTCATCGTTCATGCGGGTGTCTTTCCTGCAATCTGGTCTACCAGCCCCACTGCGCGGGCGCATCCACAGCCGCGACGCCTAAGGAAGGTCTGCAAAACCCCGGGCTGATCCGGCTGGCGTGAGGCTGCCGAAGGGGCGACGATGACAGCCATGAAACAGCTCGGACTTGGCCTGAACCTGTCGACCAAGAGGACGCGCAAGCGCGAGTTCCTCGACGAGATGGAGCGCGTGGTGCCGTGGGCGGCGTTGGTGCAGGTGGCGGAACCCTACTACCCCAAGGCCAAGACGGGCCGCCCGCCGTTTGGCATCGAGACCATGCTGCGCATCCACTATCTGCAGCAATGGTTTGCGCTGTCGGACCCGGCGATGGAAGAAGCGCTGCACGACATGCCGGTGTTCCGGGAGTTCGCCAAGCTGGGTGACGGTGTGACCCGCCTGCCCGACGAGACCACGATCCTGCGGTTTCGGCACCTGCTTGAGAAGCATGACCTGGCCACCGACATGCTGCGGGTGGTCAACGACATCCTGCAGGCCAAGGGCGTGATGATGAAGAAGGGCACCGTGGTCGACGCCACGCTGATCGCGGCCCCCAGTTCCACCAAGAACGCCGAAGGCGAGCGCGACCCGGAGATGAAGCAGGCCAAGAAGGGCAACCAGTGGTATTTCGGCATGAAGGCACATATCGGCGTGGATGCGCACTCGGGCCTGGTGCACAGCGTGGTGGGAACGGCCGCCAGCGTCAACGATGTGACGCAGGCCGGCTCGCTGTTGCACGGCGAGGAAGAGGCCGCCTTCGGTGACGCTGGCTACCAGGGCGTGCACAAGCGGCCAGAGGCTGCCGGCCCGGCCTGGCACGTCGCCATGAGGCCAGGGCTGCGTCGCAAGCTCAACCCGTTCATCGAGCCGCAGTTCATCGCCGAGCAGATCGAGCGGGCCAAGGCCAGCGTGAGAGCAAAGGTCGAGCACCCGTTCGCGTGCTCAAGCGGCAGTTCGGCTACACGAAGGTGCGCTACCGCGGGCTGAAGAAGAACACCGCGCAGATCGTCACGCTGTTCGCGCTGGGCAACCTCTGGACGGCACGGCGGCGATTGATGGGAGCCACGGGATGAGTGCGCCCGCAGCGGACGCGGCAGGCTGTCCGTCGCGCGCTGAGCGCTTCCCAAGGGCTCCAGAGCAGCGCTGCACGCTCGCATGACGGACCTCAAAGCACCGCCGCAGCATCAATTCACCTCAAACGGCACTCCGCATCGCGTTGTGCAGACCTTCCCTAGCTGTACGACGCACCGGACTGTATAAGGGCCGGTTTGTCCATGAAAACATGCGGACCGGCGAAAATGGCTGGTGTTGCCGCCCAGGACGGGGAGTGCCCTTACTGGCAGCAGAACCTGCGACGGAGCGACCAGCTAGATGCACCTGCTTAACGAGTTCCTCGTTCGATTCTCCGAAGTGGTTCGCGGACTTCGGGAGCCGAGCGCGGTGGCGGAGACGGCTTGCCGCATGCTTTTGGAGCAACTTGGCGTCGACCGCGCCCATTGGGCCGAAGTGGACTGGACGACGGAGGAATTTGTCATTCTCGGGTCTGTCGCCGCCCCGGGCGTTCTCGCCATCGAAGGTCGCTTTCCGCTCGCAGCTTGGGAACCTTACAGTGCATCGCATCGCCTGGGTCGCGCGGTAGTTGTCGAGGATACCAAGACAGATGCCCGCGCGGACAGCGCGATGCGGGCGGCGACCGCCCGCATGGACATTGGCGCGGACCTTGCGGCCCCTGTACTCGCCGGTGGACGGCTGACGAGTGTCTTGGCAGTCAAGCAGCGCCTGCCACGTCGATGGACGAGTGAGGAGATAGCACTCGTCGAGCACCTCGCCGGCCGTTGCTGGGCTGAGGTCGAGCGCGCCCGTGCAGAGGCAGCACTGCGCGCAAGCGAGGAGCGGTACACGTTCCTGCTGCAGCTGAGCGATGCTCTCAGGCCGCTCGACGCGGCGGTCGACATCCAAGGAGAGGCCACTAGGTTGCTGCGTGATCACCTCGATGCGGGATGGTGCTACTACGTCGAGTGGGATGAAGTAACTGCTCGCGGTGTCGTTCTCCGTGACGCGACGAGGGATGGCCTTCCGTCGCTTGCGGGGACGCATGACGTTTCAGATGTCCCGGCGTTTCTTGACCTGTTGCGAACAGGGAAGATGCTGAACGTCGCTGACTACGCGAACTTCGAGGGCTTGAGCCCTGAGCTGCGGGCGCGCTACACCAAGCTGGGTTTCCGCTCGATGCTCATGGCGACTCTGGTCAAGCAGGAACGGCTTGTCGCCTCGCTACTGGTTGGGGACAGCGAGGTGCGCACCTGCTCAAGCGATGCAGAGGTACTGTTGATGGGGGTCGCCGAGCGAACGTGGGGGGCGGTGGAGCGTGGCCGTGCAGAGATGGCGCTCAAGCGGAGCGAAAAGCGCCTGCGTAGCGTGGCGGAGAGCGGCGTCGTTGCGATTGCATTCTTTGGCTTGACCGGCGCCATCACAGATGCAAACGATGCATTTCTCGACATGGTTGGCTACAACCGCACTGAGCTCGAGCGCGGTGACGTTCGGTGGGACCGCCTTACTCCTCCCGAGTGGATCGTGCAAACTCAACGAGCCGTCGAGCATTACAAGATCACGGGCACGATCGAGCCCTACGAAAAAGAATATTTCCGGCGCAACGGCGAGCGCTTCTGGGGTCTGTTCTCCGGGCGCCGCATCGAGGAGAACGGAGAAGGCGTCGCGGTCGTTCTCGACATCACCGAGCGCAAACGGGCCGAGGCGGCATTGCGAGAAAGCGAGGAACGCCAGCGAATGATGGTGGAGCTGGTTCCGGTGCTGCTCTGGTCCGCCAGCCCGGATGGGCAAGAAGTGGCGCTCAACGATCGGTGGTTGACCTACACCGGACAAAGCGCGCCCGACACGCAGAACTATGGGTGGCTGGAGGCGATTCACCCCGACGACCTACCCGCCGCGCGCTGCTTTTGAACGCGCTTTTGCAAGCGGCGAGCCGCTTGAGAGGCAACAACGCATTCACAAAGCAGGCGATGGCTGGCGCTGGCATCTCGTGCGTCATATTCCCGTGCGTAACGCGGACGGCTTGATCACGCGTTGGTTCGGCGCAGCCGTCGACATTCACGAGTCCAAGCTCGCCGAGCAAGCCCTTCAAGCGACGGAGCGGCGGCTGCAAAGGCTGGTCGAGGGTGTGCCGCAACTGGTATGGCGAGCCGAGGGCGCTGGCCGCTGGACCTGGGCCAGTCCCCAATGGACGGCATTTAGTTGGCCCTGCGAAATCCATTTCCAGCGTGCCGACACGGCCATGTGATCGCAAGAGCGGCAGCGGTCACGGCTCCAGCGCGACTTCAGCGCAGGAGACTGGATGACGCAGCACTTCCGCCATGGCCGCCGCATACAGCGCCATCGCGGACAAGGCCAACAAAACGCCACCCAGGCCCAGCCGGGCGATGGCCCGCAGCAGCCAGCGGATGTTGAAGCCCGCCGCGCACAGCACCGCATGCAGCGCGTCGCCTTCCGCGCCCTTGAGCCAGCACCGGTCCATCCGGTGGTCGGCCTTGGTGTGGCCGATCAACGGTTCGATGGCCTGTCTGCGCTTCAACCAAGTCCGCTGCCTGGGGCTGAGCGACTTGAACTTGCCGCGGTGGATCACCTCCACCGGCGCCACGTCCTTGTCCACGCCCCGGTAGCCCAGGTCCACGATGGCGGCGGTGGGCTTGACGCCGATGTCCTGCAGCAGGTTGGTGGTCTGCTCGATCTGCGCGGCCAGCGTGTGGCCGTCGTACGGGTTGCCTGGGAAGCTGCGCGCGCCCACCATCAGGCCGTGCTGGTGGGTGACGGCTAGGCTCACCTTCACGCCGAACTCGTAGGGCTGGCGGGCCTTGCCCTTGCCGATGCACTCGGCCTCCGGTGCGTGCAGGGCATACAGCTTGTTCTTGTCCTTGGGCCGCTGCCGGTGGATGCGCTCGGCGCGCTCAACCCAGGTGTCCAAACTGGCGCGGGTCTCGTCGGCCAGGCCGCCCATCTTGCGGCGCACCTCGCGCAGCAGTCGGCCCAGGATCGTGCGCTGGCGCTTGAGCACGGCCCGCAGCCGCTTGAACTGCTTGGCATGGGCATAACCGCCCGCGCGCCGTCGCAGCGTCTGGCCCTCGTGCTGGTGGGTCTGCTTGAGCTGGATGCCCGCGCGCTTGGCCAGCCGGGCGATCTTCTCGCGCGCCAGCTCCAGCAGCCGGCTGTCGGTGGGGTGGGCGATGGCCTTGCTCTGCACGGTGGAGTCCACGATCACGCGCTCGAACTCGGTCTTCTTGACTGCGCCCATGGCCACCGCCGCCTCGATGGTGGTCTTGAGCAACTGCTCGACACCGGCCTCGCCCAGCACCCGACGGAAGCGGCTGATCTGCGCCGGGTCACAGGGCAGGCGCGGCTCAAAGTAGACCTGCCCGCTGAAGAACTGGAAGTACACGTCCTGCGACCAGCGCACGACCACCGACTCGTCGCTCTCGTTGTAGGCGTGCTTGAGGTACAGCAGCGCCACCATCAGCCGGATGGGCAAACGCGGGCGGCCGGCGTTGCTGACGCCGGCACCGGCCACCGCCAGGCTGGGGCCGAACAGGTCAGAGCCTTCCACCGGCCGGCCCTTGCGATCCCGGTGCGCGAACACCGGCGCCAGCGAAGCCTCGATCTGCGCCCACGGCATGCGCGTGGCCAGCACCGCCAGCGCGTGGCGCAGGTCGATCATCTGATCGAGCCGGGCGCGAAAGAAGTCGTCGGTGGCCATCGGTGGTGACTCCAGAACTCCCAGAAACCGACGTCCATTGGAATGCTTCCCGGGAGACTTCACCATCGGAAATCACCCGAAAGTCGTTTCAGGACAACGACTTGGGAGCTTTGCAGGGCCGACCATTTACCGGGCAGGCTGAGTGCGCCAGCCATGGCATTGACTGGCTGGAGCCGGTACATCCGGACGATCGCGCCAGGGTGATGGCGACGTGGGCGGAGGCGATCGAGCGAGGGGAGTTCCACGCCGAGTACCGCATCTACCACGCCGACGAGCACCGCTATCGGTGGTTCCAGACCCGAGCCACGGCTGCACGTGATGAGGCGGGTCACATCATCGAGTGGTTGGGCACATCGACCGACGTCGACGAGATTCGGGAGCTGCACGAAAGGCAGTCCATTCTTGCGCGGGAGTTGCAGCACCGTACTCGCAACCTGCTGGGTGTTGTGCGATCCATAGCAGATCGGACAGGTGAGTCCAGCCAAGATCTGAATGAATTTCGCGCGGGCTTCGATGACCGACTCGGCGCGCTCGCCCGTGTGCAAGGGCTGCTGTCCCGTCTGGGGGACACCGATCGGATCTCCTTCGACGAGCTGATCCAAACGGAGATCAAGGCGATGAACGGAGTCAGCGAGCGCGTCACGCTGGAGGGTCCCGCCGGCATTCGGCTGCGCTCGAGCACGGTGCAAACGTTGGCGATGGTGCTGCACGAGCTTGCCACCAACGCGGTGAAATACGGGGCCTTGGGTCAGCCGCAGGCCAAGCTGTCGATCCGCTGGTGGACCACGCCGCCGGACTTGCGAGGCCGTCCGTGGCTGCACATCGACTGGCGCGAGAGCGGTGTGCATATGCCGCATGCTGGCGTTGCCCAGCAAGGGACAGGCCAGGGGCGTCAGCTGATCGAGGAGGCGCTCCCATACCAGCTTGGCGGCAAAAGTCACTTCGAGCTTGGACGGGATGGGGTGCATTGCACGCTCTCCATCCCCGTATCGGCTACCAACATCGGGTAGGACGATGTTCGCGCTTGAGTCTCTTGAGCAGACAGGTAGTCACTGGACTGGCCTCTTCACGCTAAAGCAAGCGATCCCGTGCACCTCGCACAGCCTATGGGCCATGCGGTCGGCCAGGCCCGCGACCGGTCGTGGGGTCTTCGCTATCGCGCAAAGGTAACCACCGGTGCATACGCCTCTTGCGGGGATCGCCTCGTATGGGCCAATCAGGGTGCAATTTAGCGCCGGCGAGCTCGGCTCGCGCCGATGGCCAGGCACAGGACGCCAAGACTCATCATTGCGTAAGTCGATGGCTCCGGCACGGGAGAGACGCCATTGATGTAGTCGAATTTGGACTGGGAGGTGACCGTCAGCTTACCAAGCTCGGTTCCATCAAGAAGCGCTGCGCCGGCGATGCCCAGAAACTTGAAAGTGCTCGTTGCTTCGCAGTTGAACCCGCTGTCGAACGATAGCCCAGTGCAGGATGTGTTGAGGGTTGCCGAGATATTTGTGAGCTTCCCCAGCTCCGTGGACATGACCTTGTACCCAGTGTATTTGTAGTTGGGATCGAAGTACCCCGATTTGAAGCCGTAGCTCGTGTAAGCGCTTTCATAGAAATAATTTGAACCCAGGTATAAGTTCAAAGACGACTGGGCATTCGTATTTGCAAGTGACGTAGAAGAAATTCCCGAGATTTCGTAGTGAATGAAGATGAGAGCAGTTTGCCCCGCATAACCGGCTGCGGAGAAGGTGATCTGGTCTTGGAAGTTGGCCGAGCTTGAGGCATTCAGCCTGTCAAAGGGAATTGAAGTCGACGAGACTGCTGCACTGGCGGTCAGCAGGGCAGGGGTGGCCACGCGCGCTGAGGCAGATGCGTTCTGACCTCGAAAAGCGAACGATTTGCTAGCAGTCACACCTTGTGGCGTGATGGGCGCAGGGGGCGGTAGGTAAGGGTAGGGGTATGTGGAGCAAGAGTCGTAGTAACAGCCAGCTGTCTTGCTGTCAGTAATCTGCGCGCTCTGAAAACCCGCTGACGCAGTAGCTGTAATGGTGTTCGCTTGGGCACCTACAGCCGCGAGAAGTGTGATGATGAGAAGTGGCTTAAACAACTTAATCCCTACGGTTGATCGTATCGGGATGTTAAATTGCGGCACTGATTCATGCTTGAATGAATATTCACACCCCCTTGATCAGGGGGTGGGGCATCCAGTGCAATTCCATTCCCCCTGGCCCCTGACGCTGTTCACAAGCTGTGCGACGCCACGTATATGTTCGTCTACACTGTGAGCACAAATCGACCAACGACGGTATTAAGTAGCACGGTCTGGTGGCGCAAGCTGTCTGCAGCCGCCGCGCTTTGCTCCACCAGCGCAGCGTTTTGCTGAGTGACGGTGTCGAGCAGAGAGATGGCCGAGCCGATTTCACCGATGCCAAGCGTTTGCTCCCGCGCCGCCCCCGAAATTTCGGCAATCAGCTCGCTGACGCTGTGAGCTTGCTCGACGATCGCGCTCATGCCGACGCCCGCTTCAGCAACCAGCTGAGTGCCCGACGTTACGCGGTCCGTGGACTGCGTAATCAGTGACCGGATCTCCTTAGCGGCCTCGGCCGACCGCTTAGCCAGCACACGCACCTCGCCAGCCACGACTGCGAAGCCCCGACCTTGCTCGCCTGCGCGAGCGGCCTCTACGGCGGCGTTCAAAGCCAGGATGTTGGTCTGGAAGGCGATGCCGTCGATCGTACCGATGATGTCGCCGATCTGGCGCGACGAGTGAGCGATCTCGCCGATGGTGTCCACGACCTTTGAAACCGCGCCGCATCCAGCCCCGGCTGCGGCGGAGGCTTGGCGCGCATAGGAGTCTGCACGACTCGCTAAATCCGCCAAGTTGCGTACGGTACCGGTGATTTGCTCCATCGAAGAGGCCGTACGCTGGAGGTTGCTCGCCTGCTCTTCAGTGCGCTGGCTGAGGTCCTGATTGCCCGTGGAGATTTCTGTGGCGGCGGTCTCGATCGATGCTGCCGCCATGCTGACGTCGGTGACCGCTGCATGGATTTTGCCGATCGCCTCTTTGAGTGATTTGGCCACAGGGGATTTCACCGGCAGGTCGGCCAAGTCCAGGCAGACCACCGAACCGGAGGCGTCGATGCGTTGAATCAACGCCGACAGTTCGCAAGAGGCCACGGTCGCGCGTCGCAGCGCAGTTGCCAACACCAGCTCCACGGCCGTCTGTGCGATCACATAGATGGCATGCATGGAGGTCTTGAGGAAGTCGGGTTCCGGGGTGCAGTACACACCCCAGCCAAGCGCCTGAAGACGGTCAAACAGCACATGGTGGACAGCGAAAAAGCCCGCCGTCAGCAAGACAGATCGCCAGTCGCGATACACGAGCACCAAGCCCAAAAGCACAAAAACGCCGAAATGGAATTCAAGCGTGCCTCGGCCAAGCTGGATGTGCAGAGCCACCATGGCCGCGTTGGCGCTGACAAGAAGCAGCTGGGACATGAGTGAGCCGCGCGCGACGGCAAATGCAACGGCGCCGATGGCCAGCAGGACCAGCGCGAGCCCCATGCCTAACGCTGGGCTGCCGAACGAGGATGCGATCGCCATCGCGGCAAGTGCGGATGCACTGAGCGTTGCCAGCATCACTCCATCGGCAAAACGGGGGACGAGTTGGCGCTCGCTGTAGACGGGGGTGACAGGGGATTCTTGACGGGAGTTGGTCATGCGCTTCCAGGATGAACAAACGAGGCCATTGGGACTTCGGCGCAGGTCTGACAACCTTGAGCAGACTCGCGTTTGTGCGATCAGCATGAGGGAGATGTGCGAAGCTGTGGCTAAATCCACTGGCGAGCGGCGGTCCACGCTCAGATCTGACTAAAGACGTGAGTCCATCTGTCGATAAGGTAAAAAACGGTGGCACGTGTTCAGATGCAGAAGGTTTATCAGGCCGTCTTGGTTACCCACGCGGCTAGCGATCGCAGTTTGAGTCACTAAGGTCACCCTTTGCCTTGGATAAATATTCATGAAAATCTGGCCCATAACCACTCAGGACTCTAGTCAACGACTTGAATGGCTAGCGCGCCTTGAGATTCTTGACTCGTCGTGCAAGGCGCAGTTCGAAGAGGTGGTACTTACGGCTGCAGCCATCTGTCAAACGCCAATAGTCTTGGTGAGCCTGATCGATCGAAATCGGCAATGGTTCAAAGCGCAATTTGGGTTTGGTTCGCAGGAAACTGGACTCGATATGAGCATCTGCGCCAAAGCGATTGAACATGAGGGGGTGTTTGTGGTGACTAATGCCGAGGCGGATCCAAGGGTGAATTCAAATCCACTGGTCTATGGCCAGCCAAGCATTCAATTCTATGCAGGTGCGCCCCTGATAGTTGCAGACGGCACCGCGATTGGCATGGTATGCGTACTGGACACCAAGGTCCGCGAGGAGGGCGTCTCCCCCGTCCAAGACACCGCCCTGAAAGAACTTGCACGGCGGGTCATGTTCCTTTTGGAGCATCGGCCCCTACGCAGACCTGAACCCTGTCCGAAGTCAGCAGCTCAGCTGGCGGCGATGCTCTGTGGTTAATATCGATCAAGGATGTGGCGCCACGGACGACTTGGAAACTCAAAATAGGTGAGGGGAGAGGCAAGATGATTCGTAAGGCGGGAATCGTCGCCGGCGAATGGGCAGCTCTAGAAAGCGCCACTGCGAGTTTGCAGGATGAAGTGGAGCACATGGTCGATTCGCTGATTCGGCTAGCGCCGGTACCTGCGCTGCCAACCGCGGGTGCCGATGTGTTGCGTACGCGGCTACTGAGCGACCACCAGCGCCTGGCCTGTTATCTCACTTCCTTATTAGAAGATCTGGCCAAGCTTGCCGGTCTCGGCCTCGCTGGCGCCTCGCATTTGTTGGACCCTTGTGCTCAACTTTCGACGCCCGCAGTCCGCAGGCAACAGCGGCTGTGCGCAACACATGTGTTGGGGAGCTTGACGATGATCACCGACAGGGTGATGCAGGCTCGCGATCGCGTGAGCGAACGGATTACCCATTTGCAGTCAGTGGCTGACCCCGCCAGCTGCTCGAAAGATCCGGCCGATGAGCAGGCGTGGGAAAGTGCGCGGGCACAGGCGGCGCACCTGCTACAGGGGTTGCGGCTCGCATGAACGAGTGAAAAGGGCCGTCCAAGTAGGGCCGCCCGGTGTCCTGCACGTAGGTTGGCAGCCAGCACCGTGACATGGGGTGGGCAGCTTCTCGTACGTGCCGTTGATCCACGCGCCCAAGGCGCCCCGGATGGCACTCGCAGAGACTCGTGGAAGCGTCGATGCCGCTACTCCCAGACGGCACCATGATTGGGCATCCAAGCTGGTTTGGCCTGCGCCGGGGGCGCGCCGACCTGAACCCTTCGACGCAAACCACTGTACGACCGTTACGTTTGAGCTTCTCGTGTCGCAGCGTGGCGCATGCCAGAAGGGAAGGACGGGAGCGAGTGGCATGGCTGCGGCGGGACGCGACATGCGCTGACACTACTGTATACGTATACAGTATCATGACGATACCAACCACCCAATGGGGGCGTCATGCGACTGAAGGAGCACTGGATCTCAGCCCAGGCTGCGCACTTGCTGGCTACGACGCCGGGATTGTCCGAAGGGGACGCCGAGGCGTACGCAGCGGCGGCGTTGAGCGGAGACGGCGGCCGCAGGCACCCCTATGCGCAGGAGCTCCAGCATGTTGACCGATACCCCCCTCACCGACGCCGAATGGACTATCCGGTTCTCAGCGCGACTTCACGCCCGCTGGTCGACCATCAGCCGCGCGCAGCGGGATGAGGCCGCGGCCGAGGTTGCCGCCAAGCCGCACATGCGCTGCCTGGAGCCAGAGGAGGCTGTCACCCTCTGGCTGCAGCCGATCGAGCCGGCCGACGTGCCTTTCTGACCTGTGCTGGTCCATGTGGTGCGGCTGCGCGCGGAAGGCCTGAAGCGCAGCCGCGACGAAGTGCTCGCTGACGAGCCGGCGCGAGGCGTTCTGCTGCTCAACCGGCCCCCCTGCTCGACCAACTACCGGAACCGGCTCTATGCCGGTTTGCTGGGCCCGGATGGCCGGTGGCTGCTGCCGGTGCTGGAGCCCGCCACGGTGCACCGGATCAGCGCCCGTGGGATGCTGATTCGCGGTACGGAGCGCATCCAGCTGGAGCGGTCCAAGGAGGTGCTCTTCGCGCAGGCTTGGTGGTGCCGGCCGGTGAGCGAGTGACGAGGTTGGCGGCGGGCTATCGTCAGGCGGAATTGGGGCGCAGCGCCTGCGTTCTCGGTCGCCGGCGACTATTTACCGATCGCGACGTGGAGGAGTTCGGCTACAAGCTCGCATGACCCAGCGAAGCCTGCTTGACGAACTGAGGGAGGCGTTGCAAGGCGTCAAGAAACAGAAGATCTCGACTGTCGAGATCGCGCGCCTTGAACGCTTCCTTGATGCGTGGGAGGCGGCGGCGTTGGACGGGCCTGATCAGGCTGCCGTGGAGCATGAGCGGGCCGTTGCGTTGGAACAGATGAAGCTCCATTGGAGCTTTCGTGAGCAGTCTGAGGCTCAGATGTTCACATCGGTCATCGAGGCTGGGCAGAGTGCCTTGAAGGCCTCAACCATCATCAACGGCGGCGCTGCGGCCGCCATCCTTGCCTTCATTGGAGGTCTGCTGAAAGTGAACGAAACCGGGCCCGCCATGGCATCCTGAACCGCCCCGCGTTTGAACTGACCCCCAGAAGTTGGACACAGTTCAAGAGGTCCCATGGGGAAGTACGAAACAAGGCTCAAGCTCAAGGTCGTCGAGAGCTTTCTGGCTGGGGACGGCGGTGCGAAGCTGCTTGCCCGGCGATGGTCAGTGCCGGAGGAGAAGGTCCGTACGTGGGTCAGCCACTACCGGCTACACGGAGTGGCCGCCCTGCAGCCCAAGCGCGGCGCCTACACCACTGAATTCAAGCTCCAGGTGCTGAGGCATCAAGATCGTGAGCAGCTCTCAAGCCGGCAGGTCGCGGCGATCTACGATATTCGCAATCCAAACCAGGTTGTCGTCTGGCGACGAGCGCTTGATGGCGGTGGCGTCGGGGCACTTGAAGGCAAACGGCGAACGCCCCTTATGAAGCCCGGCAAGCCCAGCTCAGTGACCTTGCCCCTGGATTCCGTATCCCATAGCTGGACTACGCGCTGGCTTGCCGGGGTTGGCCGGCGAGCCAGTTTTCTTCGAACTGCATCGGGCTGGTGTAGGCCAGCGTCGAGTGCAGTCGGGTTCGGTTGTACCAGAGCATCCAGGTCACCACTTCGTCCTTGGCTTGGCGCCTGGTCGTCAAGCGCTGGCCGTGCAGCCGCTCGACCTTCAGCGAGCCGAACAAGCTCTCGCTGCAGGCGTTGTCCCAGCAGTTGCCGCGCCGGCTCATGGAGGCGGTGATGCCGTATTCGGTGAGCACGTCGCGCAAGTCCTTGCTGGCGTATTGGGTGAGTTCAACCCATCGTCGCAACACGTCCGTGATGGAGGTGTTGATGGACGTGAAGAAGAGGAAAGCGAGGCAGTCGGTGCGCGCCAAGTTGCGCTCACCGGGTCGGCCACCGGTTTTGCATCGCGCCGCGCGATGGCCGTTCTGGCAGGCGATTGCAAGGGGGCTCAGTAGCGAGGACGCTGCCGCCCTTGCTGGAGTGTCGCCGGCCGTGGGCAATCGATGGTTCCGACAATGCGGTGGTATGCCACCATCGCATCTTGTGCCGTCCGCGCCGCAGCTTACTGGGCGCTACCTGTCCTTCTCCGAGCGTGAGCAGATTGCGCTGGCGCGAGCCCGTGGCGAAGGTGTCCGGGAGATTGCCAGGCAACTCGGGCGCGCCGCCTCGACGATCTCGCGCGAGCTGCGACGAAATGCAGCCACTCGTGGCGGCGGATTGGAGTACCGTGCTCACACGGCGCAATGGCATGCCGACCGCGCCGCAAGGAGACCCAAGGCTGCCAAACTGCTGACAAACCCGACTTTGCGGAAGTACGTTCAGGACCGCCTTGCCGGGAACATCGCAACGCCAGGCGGTCGAACGATTGCGGGGCCACAGGTGCAGTGGAACGGGCGACGACATGGGCGTCGACAAGCCCGCCGGTGGTCACGAGCATGGAGCCCGCAACAGATCGCCAATCGGCTTCAGATCGACTTCCCCGAAGATACCTCGATGCGTATCAGTCATGAGGCGATCTACCAAGCGCTGTACGTTCAGGGCCGCGGTGCGTTGCAACGCGAACTGACGGCATGCCTGCGCACGGGCAGAGCTTTGCGTATGCCCAGAGAGCGTGTGCGAGGCCGGGGGAAGTCGTTCGTGACGCCGGAGATCATGATCAGTGAGCGGCCGGCCAGCGTCGAGGATCGGGCGGTGCCTGGCCACTGGGAAGGCGATCTCATCCTCGGACTCGACAGTTCTGCGATCGGAACGTTGGTCGAGCGGACTACGCGCTTCACGATGCTGCTGCACCTGCCGCCGCTACCGGGTCATCGGCAGCAGCAGCGCGACAAGCACGGACCTGCGCTGGCTGGACACGGGGCCGAGGCGGTGCGTCAGGCCATTGCACGGGCCATGGCCTCGATGCCAAAGCAATTGAAGAAGACGCTGACTTGGGATCAGGGCGCGGAGTTGGCCCAGCACGCCCAGCTGTCGATCGACACGGGGCTGCAGGTCTACTTCTGCGATCCCCAGAGTCCTTGGCAGCGAGGCACCAACGAGAACACCAACGGGCTGCTGCGGCAGTACTTCCCGAAGGGTACAGACCTCAGCGCACATCGAGCGAGTGATCTACAGGCTGTGGCGCTTGCCTTGAACACAAGGCCACGCAAGACCCTTGGATGGCGAATACCTGCCGAGGCGCTCAATGAACTGCTACGCTCAAAGGGCAAATGCAGTGTTGCGACGACTCGTTGAATGCGGGTTGACTGCCCCGGTCGCTGTGGAAGATCAGGCCCGCGTCCTTGGCCGGATGGCGTTTGAACCAGGCCATGCGCAGTGCATCGATGACCAACTCGCGCGTCATGTCCTGGCGCATCGCCCAGCCCACCACCTGACGGCTGAACAGGTCGATCACAACAGCCAGGAACAGCCAGCCCTCGTCTGTGGCGATGTAGGTGATGTCGCCCACCCAGACCCTGTCTGGCTGGCTCACCGTGAACTCGCGATTGAGCAAGTTCGGTGCAATGGGCAGGTCATGCTTGCTGTCCGTGGTGACCTTGAAGCGCCGCTTGCCCTTGGCTCGGATGCCATGCTGCTGCATGAGCTTTTGAACCCGACCCTTGCCCACCCGGATGCCTCTGGCGAGCAACTCCTTCCAGGTGCGCGGCCAGCCGTAGCCACCACGCGTCTGGGCGTGGATGGCCTTGATGTGCACCAGCAGCGCGTCGTCGCTGAGGTGGCGCCGCTGCACGTCACTGGCGCGGCGCACGAAGTGCTCGTGGTACCCGGCCACGCTGACCTGCAGCACCCGGCACTGCACCGAGATCGGCCACACATGCCGGTGACGCTGGATGAAGGCGTACTTCACTTCGCTGCCTTGGCGAAGTACGCCGTCGCTTTTCCCAGGATGTCGCGCTCCATCGTCACCCGCGCGAGCTCGGCACGCAGACGGGCAATCTCCATCTGTTCGGCGCTCACGGGCTTGCTGTCGGCGCCGATGAGCTTGCCTTCGCGCTTGGCCTTGACCCAGTTGAACAAGGTCTGATCGACTACGCCCAGCGTTCGGGCCACTGCCGCGATGCTCTGGCCGCCCTCGACCAGGCGCACTGCCTCTTGCTTGAACTCCAACGTGTAGCGCGCCCTCGACGCCTTCGGCTTCGTCATTTCCGTTCCCCTTGCTGACATTGAATCACTCAGCATGGGAGACGGTTTCTGGGGGCAAGGTCACAGAGCCACCCGACCCCGATAGTGCCAGCTCAAACCGCGCGCTTCTTGAGGAGGTTGAACGGCTGCGTGCGGAGGTCGCCTACCTAAAAAAATTGGAGGCCTTGGTTCGGGGCAATCGGCAACCCGCTCACAAAGAGCGCAAGCCGTCCTCGAGCTGAGGCCAGACTACCCGTTGCAGGTGCTGCTGGCGGCATCAGGCCTGTCGCGGAGCACGTTCTACTACCAGGCCAAGGTCTTGGAGGCCGGCGACAAGCACGCAAGCTTGAAGTCGCGGATCAAGGCCGCCTATGAGCGCCACAAGGGCCGCTACGGCTATCGGCGCATCACATGCGAACTGCGTCAGGGAGGCCAGACGGTGAATCACAAGACTGTGCAGCGACTGATGAACAGCCTCGGCCTGAAGTCGCTGGTCCGGCCGAAGCGATATCGCTCCTACCAGGGAGAGTTGGCCCCATCGCCGAACTTGCTTGCTCGGCAGTTCAGCGCAGCACGGCCGAATGAGAGGTGGGTGACGGACGTGACCGAATTCAACGTCCGCGGCGCCAAGCTCTATCTGTCACCGGTGATGGACCTCTACAACGGCGAAATCGTGACCTTCGAGATGCAGGAGCGGCCTCTGTACTCTCTTGTCGGGAACATGCTCAAGAAGGCACTGGCGAAGCTGCACGGCCGCGGAGCAGCCCCGCTTCTGCACTCCGATCAGGGCTGGCACTATCAGATGCCCGCGTACCGCAAACAACTCAGCGAACACGGGCTGACGCAAAGCATGTCTCGCAAGGGCAATTGCCTGGACAACGCGGCCATGGAGAGCTTCTTCGGCACCCTCAAGTCGGAGTTCTTCTACCTCAACAAATTCGTTGACATCGCAGCGTTGAAGTCCGGGCTGCGCCGCTACATTCGCTACTACAACCATCAGCGCATCAGGCTCAAGCTCAACGGGTTGAGCCCGGTGCAGTACCGGCTGCGGGCCGTGAACGCCTAGCGTCCAACCGTCCAACTTCTGGGGGTCAGTTCATAGCCGGGGCGGTTCATCCGTTGCTCCCATGGGCGTCGCGTGGTTCATGTTCATGATCGGCCTGGGGTGCGCCGGAGTGGCGACTGGGCTTCGCTACCTATCGCAGTTTGCCTACGCTGGCGGTTTGCGGGAGCATCTCCGCACGCACAAGCCATCGAGGCTCAACACTGTCGGGACCTTCTTCAACTGGGCTTCGATCGTCGTCGCCACCGGCTCGTTCACCCTGTTCTTCGTGGGGTCCTATTTGCTCGCCAAGCTGTTCCTCTCGGTTTGAGCATCCCCATTGCTGTCGCCGGACAGGGGGTCAGTTGTCCACCGCCACTAGTAGGATGGGCTATGTGCAACCGCTATCACCCGGCCCGTGCCGTGGAGCTGGCCTTCTACCGCGACGCGTTCGGCCTCGATGAGCCACCGCGCGGCCATGTCGGCAACCCCCTGTTTCCGCGCGACATCGGCCCTTTCGGCCGAGGCGCGTTTATCAGGCTGGCACGAGAGAGTGGCCAGCTGGAAGAGGTGCTGGGACAGTGGGGCCTTATCGGGTGGTTCGCAAAGTCTCCCGTGCCGCCGCGCAAGCCAGGCCGCGCTGGGCCCATCCTGACGAACAACGCGCGCATGGAGACCATCGCCGAGAAGCCGACCTTCCGCGACCCGTGGAAGCGGGGCCAGCGCTGCATCATCCCCGCGTGGTCATACGTCGAGCCCAACTGGGAGACCGGCAAGAATCAGTGGTGGCGCTTTCGGCGTGCTGATGGCCAACCCTGGGGAATGGCGGGCCTGTGGAACACCTGGACCGACAAGGAAACAGGCGAGGTGGTCGAGAGCTTCACGATGATCACGCTCAACGCCGATCATCACCCGCTGCTGAGCAGAATGCATCGGCCAGACCTCACCAGGGAGGCGACACTGCAGGACAAGCGAGCGGTGGTGCCGTTGGCGCCATCCGCCTTCGAAGTGTGGTTGCAGGGCACGACCGAGGAGGCCACGGCCGCGCTGCAGTTGCCCCGTGCGGACGTCTACAACGCGGGCCCCGATCAGCCGTCACTCCTTCCCGGCGATGCTGGGACGAAGAATGCTCCCAACCAGCCGGCGCTGCTGTAGCTGCCTGCCGTTGTGCTGCTTGACAGGCAGCAGTGGGGACTTGGGTGCTGCAAAACTCTGGCGGCATAAAGTACGACCAGGTGCCGCGGTGGGAGTGGGGTGCAGGCCTATTTGTGATCATCGTCCTGGCGTTGGCGGGGGCGTTCTTGCTGGCATCGTTCGTCGCGGGTCCCATGCGCTGAGATGGAGGTGGCGGGCGAGGGCTTAGAGAGACGCATGGCCAGCAGGTCCCGCCCGAGCGGCTGGGCTGTGACAGCTTGCAGGCCTGCTCGATCGCCCGACAGATGCCGGCTGAAGAAGTGTCGGCTTGGATGCACCACAGAACGTTTTTAGCGCATCCGGTCGCCGTTACAAGTGAGCCTTGTCTGCGCTTTCAAGCCGGCATGCCGGACTGCTTGTCCAGATGCCAAAAGCGTAAGCTCCTTCAAGCCGAGTTGACATCGGCGGAGCGAGACAAGCATGACTCCTAATGAACTGCGAAACCACCCGGCCCAACGAGATCTTCGCTACTGCCGGACCTGGTGGGCGCTCTTTCTGCTGGGTTGCCTTGGTGTTTTCGTCAGCACGACACAGTGGTTGGTTTCTCCATAACGCCTTGGGTGATCCTGAGTGGCCTGGTTGGCATGATCGTCGGGCGCCGGCATCACGCGACGCGTATCGCGGATGCTGACGCCTTGCAGGACCTGCAAGCAGCCAAAGCGAAGGTAGCGGACGCATCGCTGGATCGGGGGGAGCAGCGCGCCACCGCACAGCTCGCCCAGTCCGGCAGGGACAGAGCGGCTGGTGATGACTCTCCTAAGGGGTGAGGACACTAAACCTAGTCAGCGAAAGACTCGCGGTGATCAAGCAAGGGTAGCCTTGGCAGCGATGGAGCTGCCGAGGCAGCTTCTGAGTAAGCGGTCAATTACCCGCGTCCTTGAGGCGGCACCGCCGAGCTGACAGTCTTCGTCCCCACTTAGCAAGTGAAGTGGGGACGTATGTCGGTAGATCTGGAAGCTCTGAAGCAGCGCCTGGTGTTGCGTCACAAGCCCGGTGGGCGCTGCGTGTACGACAAGGCGGCGAAGGCCGAGTTCGTTCAGGTGTGCTTGCAGCCGGGCGTCTCGGTGGCCCGCCTGGCGCGCGAGTTCGGCATCAATGCCAACCAGGTCGCGCGGTGGATTCGTGATCACGGTCAGCTGCGCAAGCGTGCACCTGTCGAACCTTCAGCGGCGGCGCACTCGCCCTTCGTCGCGGTGCCGGTGGTCAGAGTCGCTGCCGAGCGCGTCGTGCATGACTTTGATGAACGTCGAGATGTGAGTTTGCAGGCGACGCTGCCCAACGGCGTGGCGGTCGAGCTTCGGGGCGTCGGGCAGCGCCAGCTCGCCGATGTGCTGCAGATGCTGGGCAGGCTGACGTGTTCCGTCTCGACGAACATCTGAAGGTCTACTTGCATCGTGCCCCGGTGGACTTCCGGCTCAACATCAACGGCCTGGCCACCCTCGTGCAGCAGGCCCTCGGCCTGGATCCATTCGCCGCCTGTGTGTACGTGTTCAGCAACCGCCGCCGCAACCGCGTGAAAATCCTCGGCTGGGACCGCAACGGCTTCTGGCTGCTGCTCAAGCGGCTGGAGGAAGACCGCTTCATCTGGCCCGCCGAGATGGCGGCGCCGACGCTGACGGTGGAGCAGCTGCACTGGCTGCTGGAGGGCATCGACATCGGCGTCGTGCAGCGCCATCCCCAGCGCATGTACCAGCACGTCGGCTGAGAACGGCAGCGCCGGCGTGCGCCATTGCGGCAGATCCGCATGGTGTCCCCGGGGCTGTGGCGCGGACCCTGGCCGCAGATGGTCCACATGCCCACGCCCGACGAAGTCATCGCATTGCAGCAGGCGCTGGCCGAAGCGCTCAAGCGCAACGAGTCGCTGGCCGGCGAACTCCGCGTGACACGCGCCGAGCGCGACATCCTCAAGGAAAAGCTCAGCAAGTTCACGCGGCAGTTCTTCGCCGCCAGCAGCGAGGCCGCGGTCCTGCAGAAGGACATGTTCTTCAACGAGGCTGAAGACCTCGGCGCGCAAGCCGAGCCGGCGATTGAAGAGGGCTGCGACAGCGACGACAGCGACAAGGTCGACGTGCCCGGCCACAAGCGGACCAAGCGCGGCCGCAAGCCGCTGGACCCCGCGCTGCCGCGCGAGGTGATCCGCCACGAGCTGCCCGAAGGCGAGCGCGTGTGCCCGCACGACGGTGCCGCGCTGCGCGAGATCGGCGTGGAAGCCAGCGAGCAGCTGGACATCATCCCGCAGCAGGTACGCGTCATCCGGCACGAGCGCGTCAAGTACGCCTGTCCGTGCTGTGACGGCGGCATGCGGCTGGCGCCGCGTCCCGCGCAGATCATCCCGCGGGGCCTCTTCACCGAGAGTGCCCTGGCCTGGATTGCCGTGTCCAAGTACCTGGACGGCCTGCCGCTGTACCGCCAGGCCGTGCTGCTGGGTCGCTTCGGCGGCACCGACATCGCGCGCAACACCGTGGCCGGCAGCATGGTGCGTGCAGGACTGTCCGTACAGCCGGTGATCAACCTGCTGCGTGACCTGCTGTTGGACGCCCCGCTTGTGTTCGGCGACGAGACGCAGCTGCAGGTGCTCAAGGAGCCCGGGCGCAGCGCGCAGGCCAAGAGCTTCATCTGGGCACAGATGACAGATGGCAGCGGCCGAGACGGCAGCGGCCCACCGATACGGCTGTTCGCCTACTCGTCCAGTCGCTCGACGAAGACAGCGATGGAGCTGTATGCCGGCATCCGCCCCGGCACCGTGCTGATGACCGACGGCTACGAGGTCTACGACACCCTGGCCGGGACGCACCAGCTCGTGCACCTGGCGTGCTGGACGCATTGCAGGAGGTACTTCATCGAAGCACTGCAGGCACTGCCCAAGGACCAACGCGGGCCCAACCAGCTCGCGGCGCGCTTCATCGCGCTGATCGGTCAGCTGTACCACGTCGAGGCCGAGGCCAGACGGGACGGTGTCGACACGGATGAACTCAAGCGCCGGCGCCAGCAAGACAGCGTCCTCGTGTTGGCCGACATCGAGGCCCTGCTGCTGGCCAACCTGCACGGCGTGCTGCCCAAGAGCCTGCTTGGGCAGGCGCTGCACTACCTCTCGTCGCAGTGGAGCAAGCTCAAGCGCTACGTCGAGGACGGCCGCTACAGCATCGACAACAACGTCCAGGAAAACGCCATCAGGCCGTTCTGCGTGGGGCGCCGCAACTGGCTCTTCGCCGACACGGTGCATGGCGCCAACGCCAGCGCCAACCTGTACTCGCTGCTGCAGACCTGCCGCGTCAACAACATCGACGGCTACCGCTACCTGCGCTCACTGTTCGCTGCGCTGCCCAGCGCGCAGACCGCCGACGACTACGCCGCGCTGCTGCCATGGAACATCGACCTCAGCAGCGTCTGAGGCTCGCTGACAAACTAACCCGATAGAGGCAAGGACGCTGTTGATTGACCGCTTACGCTTCTGACGCTCAATGCGTCGCCTTATGCCAGGCGTGCTGCACTGCGTCCTTGAAGCGTTCCCAAGCGCTGCCGGGGTGCCTTTGTTCCCAGTCGCTCCGTACCTCCGGCTCGATGGTTGACCAGTCGCGCCCTGCAAACCGGGTGTCGCCGCGCAGGCCCGCGCCGTAGGCATAGGCCGGTGCGTACTCCTCGTAGGTGCCGCCCGTGGCGGCAAACGTCGTCTTGAAGTGGTCGTGGTACAACGAGTCGGCTGTGGCCGTGGGCGCGGTGGCCGGCAAGCGCTCCACCTCAACCTCGGTGCTCCGCAGCGTCTCGTTGATCTGCTGGGTGTGGTGTTCGACGGTCTTGCCCACAGAGACTTCTTCGACCACCCGCGCTGTCTTGGACACCACGGCCTTCTCGGCTGTTTCGCGGACCACAATGGTGCGGTCGCCCAGCGAATCTAAGTCTTCAGCGGTCACGGGGCGATCGACGGGGCGGCGATGCACCTCGGCATGTTCGCTTCGCAGCTCGACGCTCTCCGACACCGGCGTTTCAACGAGCCGCGAATACACCCGCACCCCGCCAGTTGCAACTTCCCGCTTACCCACCTCCAGCGTCTCTTGGACCACCGGGAGTACGGCGTCGGCGTCTTGGTCGATGCTCTGCCCCTGTGCAGCTGGGTCGGACCACCCGGTGGCACGCCACTCCGACGCTTTTTCTTCCAGATCGACGGCGCCGGATCGCTCCAGCGCCTGCACAGCAGCCTCGGCTTGTGCATCGTCAGCCTCCACCTTCACGACGGTCCATCCCAGCCGCATGGCTTGGCTGTAGTGGGCGGCATCGCGGTCGTCGTCGCCAAACAGGTTGCCGAAGAAGCTGCGCACGCCTGCCAGCATTCCATCGTCTTGGTCCTGCGCTGCAGAGTCCCCCGTCCGCGCGGCGTCGGACAAGGTGATTTGCTCGCGACGGATGCCGGCTGTGGTGAGGTCATTGAGCGCGGCATTGGCTTTTTCAGCGTGGTCAAACACGCCTACAATCGTACGGGTCATGGTCAGCTCCTCAGCAATAGTGGGTGACCCTGTAGGGAGCAAGCACAGTTCCCATGGTGGTAAGCGCGTGTAAACCGTGTATCGCCGCGCGACGAGCACTGCAGGCGCGCAAACTGCTTGAGCCCGTCGGAGGTTTTCCATGGAGCGTCGATGTTCTTGCCGTGCACCAGGTCAAGGGCCGCTGGCACCTGGAGAGTCGGACGGACTGCGACTGTCCGGGTGGACCCTGGTGTGCGGGGTGTTGGCAGCTTTGGTCTTAGTCTCCGCTGGCGACGACGGCGTGGCGTCCCTCTCGCAGGCTGCACAAGATACTCTCGAACAGTTGAAAGCCACCGAACTTGACCTGGTCCGTCCTCCAGTTGGGAAGTGAAGGCGCTGTCAACACCCGTGCGCCACGGCTGGGCGTTGTAGGGGTGCTGTCCATCGATTACCTGATGGATGGGCGCACGGGCTACCCTCGCAAGACGGCCCGAGTGGTTGCCTTGGCGGGCCCGGCCAATGGACAGGATCTGCTGTGCCCGCTCTTGGACCCCGAGATCTTGCGGTTGGACCGGAATGGCATGTTCCTGAGAGGGAAGCAGCCGTCGCAGACAGGGGGAGGGGAGAAGGTGCAGGTGTGGCGATGCCAGCACCTGCAGGCTGACTGCTGACTGGCTGCAGTCAGCCTGATGAAGGCAGCCCAGGCCACCCAGACCTCAGACAATCGTCAAGCTTTGGCGTCGGCTACTTCGTCTTCGATGGCGTCGTCCATGGCGGCCGATTGCGCCAGCAGCCCCAGCTTCTCGTCAGTAGCCTTTTCTTCGGCCAAGGTCTCCTCCAGCAGGCTGGCGGCCTCGGTGAGGCCCAGCTTGCCGGCGAGCATCACCAGCGTGGTGTAGCTGGCGATCTCGTAATGCTTGGCCTTCTGCGCTGCGCCCATGAGAGCGATGTCGAGCAGAGGGCCTTTGTCGATCTCGTCGATGAGGTCCTGGCTTTCCTCGATGAGACCTTCCATGGCTGCGCACTTCAGGCGCTTGAGCTTGAAGCCCGTCAGTTCCACGATCTTGTCAATGCGCTCGACCTGACCGCGGGTTTCTTCCAGGTGTTGCTCGAAGGCTGCAGCAAGATCGGGTGCGGTGGAAGCGCGCGCCATCTTCGGCAGCGACCGCGTCATCTGCTTCTCGGCGTTGTAGGTGTCCGAGAGCTCGTGGATGAAGAGTTCTTGAACAGTCTTGGGTTTCATCTTTAGCGTTGCAGTGGAAAAAGACCTGCTTTACAGGCAAGCCGCGCTCCCGAGGCGACCTCCCCGCGTTGCGCATTTGCCTCAGGGCGTTTCGCTGTTGCCCTGGTCGTCTTTGACTTCGACCCAAGACCCATCGGGCTGCAAACGTTCCACGATCGCTTCCTCACGGCGCACGTCCACGGCCTGGACGGTGGAAGACGTGGTGTTCATAAGCCGCACCCGCAGCTCTTCCTTGAGGACGAGCTGGCGGGAGATGGTGACCACTTCCTCATACACCGGAACGACCAGCACGTCGGATTCATAGCGAGCTGGTTCACGCTCTGCACAGGGCCGCCCCACGGCCACCCGCTCAACGTGCGCTTGCTGCACCACCTGTTCGAGCGGCACCTGCTCCGTAACGGTCGTCGCCCGGATGCGTACGCGTAACTGGCCAGCCGTCTCCACTTGGCGTTGGACGACAACGGACTCTGCGATCACCGGGACCACCGCGGGCGCAGGTTGGGATGGAGGAACTGGTTTGTTCATGGGGAACTGTGAGGGCCGGCCGACTGGCCAGCAATAGATATGCCTCACAGCCAAAACGGTTCATCACAACCGCTTAGCGCGGTCGGTGCAAGGCGGCTGGTAGCTCGCGACGCGCTAGATGTGCCAGGGGCTGGGGCTTGGGGCGCCAGAATCACGCCAGGCGCACCGGGATGTTGACGGCTCTGACAACTGCAAGCGGCCCAAGCGAAGGCGGTTCAGGTAGAACGGCAGGCCAAGCAGGCGGCCGAGACATGAGCCTCCAAGAGGCAACGGCGCTCAGGGGAGGGCGGAGACAGCGCAAGCGCTGGCCGATTCAGGTGAACGAATGAAGGGAGCCGACGATGCAGGCGAACTGGTGGCCGAAGCAAAGCAGGCTGTAGAAGAAGAGGAGCCCGCCCAACTTATCCAGGACCGCAGCCTTGCAAGGCGACGATCCGCCTAGCTTGAAGCACACGGCACCCAAGCTAGCGCTCGCACTCTGGCGGTTCAGGTTGGTGCTTGGCAGCCTTTACGATCATTGAGGGAGAGGGGGCCAAAAGGTACTCACCTAGCTCTCGATGTGAAGGATGGGGCAGAGGCCTACCTTGGTGGATGTACTGGTCAACCACGGAGTCCAGAACGATTTCAGCTGCGTCCAATATTCGCACCACGTCCATCTCTGAAGGCAGGCACAGAGTGAACTCAGGCAGATCGCGGCAGCTGATGTGTACAAGGCCGTCGTGGCCGTTGAGCAGAGAAACCGGGTATGCGAACTGAAGCTTGGCCATACGGGCAGTATCCACCAGCCGACCAGAAAACCAAACACACCCGCGGCTTCGGCTCCCTGCTATACACAACAGTGACGACAAGCCCGAACGCATAGGGCGAGCGATAAGAGCCAAGAGCCTGCATGCCTTCTACCGGTCCAGACACCGGCCCGGTGAAGGGTGAGCGCTACGGCGACTACCTCTCAAGCCGCGCAGCATGCTTTGTCATTCCGTAACTATTGGGCCTGGCGCGGTCGTCTGCAAAAGTGTCCGCTTTTGCTGCTCAGTGTCAGCAAGTAGGCATCTGGCGGCAGCCGTGGCACTGGTCACACGGCTTTGCAGCTCCATGCGAAACTCATATGCTTGGTGCATGAAAGCCAAACGAGTTTCCTTGGCAGATCCATCACGCGGCTTGGCTTGGTCGAACCCCAACCTTTCAAGTGAAGTGCTTGTGCGCAGCGCACTCCGCCACGGCGCGTTTTATTTGGTTTTGGACGCCGTTCTCGAGTTCGGACTCCCGTTCGTCCGGGAACAGTGGGCATTGATACTTGCTGATAAGGATGCGAAGCTATCGGCAAGAGCGCAAGCTGACATCGAGCGAAAGTTGAATAACATCGAGCGCGGGCTGCGCGCGGCTGGCGCCTAACATCCCGACATGCGCATAAACACCTCACCGCCAATATGCGGAGCGTTTTCCAGTCGGCGCAATTGACTGATTACCTGCTTTCGGTGGCGCTCGGCCTGCTGGTCGGCGTCATCTACGCGCTTTTTTAGGTACGTTCGCCGGCCCCACCGGTGATCGCGCTAGTGGGGCTGCTCTGCATCCTGATTGGCGAGCAGATCCCACCGCTGATCAAGCAGTACATGATCAAGCCGGCAGCGGCGAGCTCGTGGCTGCATCACCACGTCAAACCACACATGTTCGGCGACTGCCAACCTGCGCCTCCACGGTGCAACGCAAGAACGGCTGGAAGCACCTTCGCGTCGGACCCAGTTGGCACCGGACCTGGTGAGCGTAAAGCTAGGGAAGGTCTGCACAACGCGATGCGATGCGCCCGTCGAGCCGATTCGATGATCGTCAAGCGCCGTCTGGCTGCACCGAGGCGATTCGCGGCGTCTTCGAGGCCCCGGTTGGGCCTGCTGCAGCGCTCCGCAGGCCCCTGCAAGGCACCGCGGACGCACTCATCCCTGCGCTCCGATCAGCTGCCGCCTCGCCATCCACAGGTTTGACAGCGCGAAGAGCGTGGCGATCTGCGCCGTGTTCTTGGCCAATCCTCGGTAGCGAACCTTTGTGTAGCCGAACTGCCGCTTGATTACCCGGAACGGATGCTCGACCTTGGCCCGGATGCTTGCCTTCCACTTCTCCAGGCTCAGCGCCTCGAAGTGCGGCGCGATGAACGGGTTGAGCTTGCGCCGCAACCCTGGCCGCATGGCCACGTGCCACTGCGGCCCCTGGGCTTCGATGCGCTTGTGCACGCCTTGGTAGCCCGCGTCTCCAAAGGCGACCTCCTCGTCACCGTGCAGCAGTGCGCCGGCCTGCGTCACGTCGTTGACGCTGGCGGCCGTGCCCACGACGCTGTGCACCAAGCCGGAGTGCGCGTCCACGCCGATGTGGGCCTTCATGCCGAAGTACCACTGGTTGCCCTTCTTGGCCTGCTTCATCTCGGGGTCCCGCTCGCCCTCGGCGTTCTTGGTCGAACTCGGCGCGGCGATCAAGGTGGCGTCGACGACGGTGCCCTTCTTCATCATCAGGCCCTTGGCCTGGAGGATGTCGTTGACCACCCGCAGCATGTCGGTGGCCAAATCGTGCTTCTCCAGCAGGTGCCGAAACCTCAGGATGGTGGTCTCGTCGGGCAATCGCTCGACACCTTCGCCCAAACGAGCGAACTCACGGAAGACGGGCATGTCGTGCAGCGCCTCTTCCATCGCCGGGTCGGACAGCGCGAACCATTGCTGCAGGTAGTGAACTCGCAGCATGGTCTCGATGGGAAACGGCGGCCGTCCGGTCTTGGCCTTGGGGTAGTACGGCTCCACCACCTGCATCAGCGCCGACCACGGCACCACGCGTTCCATCTCTTCGAGGAACTCGCGCTTTCGGGTCTTCTTCGTCGACAGGTTCAGGCCAAGTCCGAGCTGCTTCATGAGCGTGATCATCCCTGGCGCAGGGCGGTCAGGCTATTCGGATCGGCACGTAGTTGTGCAGACCTTCCCTAGCGCTTGGCGTCCTCAATCCGCCATTGAAATTCCACTACCGCCGCGCCACGTACTTGCCGCCCTTGAGCGTCCAGCGCTGGGCGAAACGGGCAGTCCGCAAACGAGTCGATGGCGGCTTGGTCGAGCTTCTTGTGCAGACCGGTGAGCCCAGCCGACCGCAAGACGGTCGTCTGTAGCACGCGCCCCTCCTCGGACACCTCCAGCTGCAACCGAGTGGTTCCTTCCACATCGGCCTGCAGCGCTTCGACGGGATAGCGTGGCGCAAAACACAGCCGTGCAGCTTGCGCGCCACGCGCCGTGGACTTGGCCTCCACCGTGGGACCAAAGCTGGCGGCCGGGCTTGGCGTGGTGCCCGGTGGTGTTGGCAACGTTGACGCGCATGAGGTCACAAGCGCAGCCATCGGAGTGATGACGGCAAGCTGGAGAAAGCGGAATCCAATCGACATGGGCCTCCCTCGTTCATAGCCGGCGCGCCCCGGCCCTCTGGCGTTTGGTGCGAGCTTACTCCTGCGATTGCTGATGCTTGGTGCTGAATGAGTGAGCTGCGCGCGTGCGCCCAGCTCCAAGCTACAGCGATGAGAGGCTTTTGCGTTTGCGTCACGCTCTCAGCGCACGCTCACACTCTTAGAACCGGGAAGGTATTAATGCTTTTTATACAGCTTTACTGCATCAAAGCTCGGACCATCGTCGAAAGCCTTGCGCATCGCCGCTTCAATGTCACGCCAAGCGCCTTCCTGCGTCAGCAGAGGAATTTCTCTAGCCAGCACGTTCGACAGTTTCCCCTCGTTAGATTCAAACGAACGAATAACTCGGTCGACCTGCGTATCAGGCATCTCCACCACTTCTTTGATGAGGTCGCGCGAGTGGGTGTCGGTGGTGGACATCAGGGTCGCGTCGGAGGGGAAGTGGAACTGACGCTGGCTGACCGGCAGGTTGGTACGCATGACGTGTTCAGTGAAGTTGCAGGCTTTCGACGCGTGTCAGTCATGCTTTAGTGCGATCATTCATGATTCCAGAGGGGCACTTGCATGACCGCAGCGACTGACCTAGATCAACTCGTTCCTGTTTGGTGTGTAACAGAATGAGGATGTGCGTCGATGGCGACCTAACCTGAGAAACGCGGAGCATCTCACCATGCCAAACGAAAGTGCTGTTGGTCCGGCCCCTCTTCGGGTCTTGGCGTTGGTCCCTTCGATGTTGGCTTACTGGGACCGGCAGCTTCGGTGTTGTTATGCCAACGCGGCCTACGAACGTTGGTTCGGCGTGGAGGGGGCAGCTGTGGAGGGCACCACGCTGGCGTCATTGCTGGGCCCGGAGCTGTTCGCGCTCAACGAGCCGCACGCTCGCGCAGCCCTGAGCGGCGAACCGCAAACGTTCGAGCGGGTGGTGCCCCACAAAGATGGCTCCCATCGCTACGGCCTGGCGCACTACATCCCGGACTGGCAAGGTGACGAGGTGGCGGGATTTGCCGTGGAAGTCACCGACGTCACCGAACTGCATCGGGTTCGGCTGGCGCTGGCCGCTGAGCACGAACGGTGTCAGGCGGCCTACCAGCGGCTGCAGCGCAGCGAAGCGGCCCTGCTGCAGGCACAGCGGCTGTGCAAGATCGGCAGCTGGGAATGGGAGATCGATGCGGACATCGTCACTTGGTCCGAGCAGCTGTATGGGTTGTTTGGCTTGGATCCCCGTCGGCTGCCGCCGTCGTATGCCGAACACGCCAGCCTGTACACAGCGGAGAGCTGGGCTCGCTTGGATCAAGCGGTGCGAGCCTTGTTGGCCGGCGGGGCTGCTTTCCGTTTAGACCTGCAGTTTCGGCGTGCAGATGGCACCACAGGCTGGTTGGAAGGCCGGGGTGCGGCAGAAATCGATGGGGCAGGGCGAGTGGTGCGCTTGCACGGCACAGCGCGCGACATCTCGCAGGAGCGCATGGCCAGCCTCAGCGTGAAGCGAGGCAAAAAGCTGGTGGCGCTGCAGCGTTTGCTTCAGCAGGAACGCACGCATGCCAAAAAAATCGATCAGGCACTGGCTCAAGCCAAGAAGCTGGAGGTGCTGGGTCTGTTGGCGGGCGGCATCGCGCACGACTTCAACAATGTGCTGGCCGCCGTCTCGGGCTCCCTGCACCTGCTGAAGCGCAAGATTGACGACCCCGGCGCGCTGGAGTTGGTGGCGCGCGGGCTGGGTGCGGTCGAGCGGGCCACCCGTTTGGTGCGCCAGTTGATGGGCTTCGCGCGCACCCAGACCATCGATGCCCAGCTGACGGACATGGCGACGCTGCTCAATGGGTGCAAGCAGCTGTTGCAGCTGACGGTAGGTCCGACGATCCGTGTGCTGCTTGACACGTCGCAGACCGGTCGCGTCCTGGTGGACCCTTACCAGTTGGAAGTCGCTTTGCTCAACCTGGCGATCAACGCCCGTGATGCCATGCCGGGTGGGGGGACGCTCCGCTTGGGGGTGCACCGGGAAGACGCTGCAGTGGCGGCGCTGCCTACCCATGCAGGCTGGTTGACCCTTGAACTCTCGGACACGGGAGCCGGTATGGACGCACAGACCTTGGCGCGTGCCAGAGAGCCGTTCTTCACCACCAAGGCGGCGGGGCAGGGTACCGGCCTGGGTCTGGCCATGGTGAGCGCGTTTGCCGAGCGCTCCGGCGGCCATCTGAGCCTGGACAGCACGCTCGGCATCGGCACCACCGTGCGCTTGAAGCTGCCGCTGGCTGCGGCGGATGCCCAGTTTTCTCCGGCCCACGAGCAGGAGGTGCTGGATCGGGCCTTGCACGGGAACGCGCAGATCCTCGTGGTGGAGGACGACGATCTGGTCCGCCCTACCGTGGTCCAGTATCTGAGCGACTTGGGCTACGAGGTTGTGGCGGTTGACGACGCAGCCCAGGCCCTGGCCTTGGCACGAACTGACCGGGCGATTGATCTGGTCATCACCGACGTCGCCATGCCCACTGTCAACGGGGTGCAACTCGCCCAGGCGGTGCGCCTGTTGCGGCCGCAGGTGGAGGTGCTGCTGATGACGGGACACGCCGATCCAGGCCAGCTGGCGGGCGAGGCCGTGCTGCAGAAGCCCTTCAGCCAGGCGACGCTGGCCCAGAGTGTCTTGACCGTGCTGGGTCGCCGATTGAGCCGCGCGCCGAGCCTGGCGCACCGGATACGGCATCCCAGCCTGGTGGCGTTTTACGACACCTGGTCCAGTCGTCGGGCACCGAGGTCGCTGGCCACCCTCGCTGCGATGGAAATCGAAAAACAACAGGACATGCCCTCCATCTTTGTGGTGGAGGTCATCGGACTGGTCCCGTTCGAGCTGCGCCGGCTGCATGTGGGGGCGGAACTGGACCACCAAGCCAACCGGGCGCTGGACTTCGGTTTTGCGGTGGCGGAGGGCGATCTACTGTTTGGCGGCCTGGAGGCCGCGTACCGGCGTTGTGCACGCCGAAAGGAGCCGGTCTACGAATACATGCGATTCCAGACGGAGGCGGGTGTGGCGGTGGTGTTCGAGCGCCTTTTGCTGCCGTGCTGCGACGACACAGGCAAGCCCAGTTACATGGTGGGAATGGTCAAGATGGCCAATGCCGGCGGTCTCCCTCGGCAACCAGGAGCAACTGTGAAGTCCGAACCTCGCTTTGACGACCCTGACTTGGCGCAGCAGGTTGAACAGCTGCATGCCCATGAGATCAATCGCCTGCCGTTTGGGGTGATTCGCCTCGACAGCCTGGGCAACGTGGAGTTTTTCAGTGCGCGCGAGGCCGAACAATCGGGGTGGGACGGCCGGCCGAACATCGGACTCGATTTCTTCACCCGCGTTGCGCCTTGCATGAACACGCCGGCCTTCAAGGGTGTGCTCGATGCGGCCATCGCCAACGGGAGCGTGGACGCTGAGTTTCTGCATACGGGCGACTTTGCCGATCCGGACCGCAGCATCCGAATCCGTGCCCTGTCGTCGGCCGATGGTGGCGTTTGGCTGTTTCTGCAACGTGAGCTAGAGGAAGCCGATGGTTGATCGGGCAAGGCTTGCGACGTCCCACGGACTCAGGCGCCTAACTCCAGTGCCAAGCGGCCAACCACTGCTGCAACCTCGGCGTGAAGCTGTTGGGCCGCGTCCTTGAGGTCGGTAGCAGCCAAGTCGCCGGTCGATCGCTCCAAAGCCTCCGCCCGTGCCGCAGCCCCGGAGATGCCGACGCTCACACAGGCTCCGCGCAACGAATGACAGCTTGTCACCACGGCGGGTCGATCCACTTGCTGCGCCGCTTGCACCAGTTCCGGAACGCCCCCTCGGTACTCCCCCAGGAAGGTTCGCAGGATGCGCACCATGGCCTCGAACCTGCCACCCACCGTGGACAAGGCTTGGGCCAGACTGAAGCCCGGTACCTCGGCGAGTCGCTCTTCCAGCGTCCGGCGCGCCTTCAAACCGGGCAGCGGCGCGCTGAGGTCCACCAGCGGCCCATCGTCGGCAGGCATCAGCGCCGCTGTAGGCGCAGGCAACCACCGCAACAAGGTGGCGTACAGACTTTCTGCGTCAACTGGCTTGGCAAGGTGGTCGTTCATGCCGGCGTCAAGGCACGCCGCCTGATCTTCTCCGAATGCGTTGGCCGTCATGGCAATGATGGGGACCTTCGTTCCGACCTGCGCACGGATCCGTCTCGTGGTCTCCAGACCGTCCATAACGGGCATCTGCATGTCCATCAGCACCAGGTCGTACTGGCCCGATGTGGCCATGGCCAGACCTTGGGCACCGTTGGAGGCCGGTTCGACCAACAGGCTGGCAGAGCGCAACAGCTCGAGCGCCACTTCCTGGTTGACGATGTTGTCCTCCACCAGCAGCACACGACGCCCTGCGTGCAGATGGCGCAGCGTTGCCTCTGCTTTCCCGGTGGAGGGGGCAGGGGACCGAACGCCCTCCCGCTGCAACGCTCGCACAAATGCATCGCTCAATGCAGAGATGGTGACCGGCTTGAGCACGACCGCCTCCACCCGTTCTTCGCGGACCTGCCGCCACATGTCCGGACCGTCGTAGGAGGTGATCAGCACCGCAGGGGGCATGGCCACGCCCAACAGCAGCCGGGCGCGACGGAACAACTCGATGCCGTCCATCGGGCCCATCTGCCAATCCACCAGCAGCGCGTCTCGTGGCGACGTCCACGCCTACCTGCAGCACCTGGAGCTGTGTGTGCAAGGCCTCGCGAGCTTCGCGCAGGTCGTCCACGAGGAGGACTCTCAACCCACGCAGTGAGTGCACGCGAGCGGGCGACCGCTCGGCCGAGGATGCATGGAACAGTTGGGCAGTGAACCAAAACGTGCTGCCGTCGCCCGCGGTGCTGCTGATGCCCGCTTCGCCGCCCATGAGCCCGGCAAAATGACGTGTCAAGGCCAAGCCCAGCCCGGTGCCACCTTCTCGGCGGGTCAGGCTGTTGTCGCCTTGTTCGAACGGGGTGAATAGCCGCTTCTGTTGTTCGGGCGAAAGTCCCGTCCCCGTGTCCTGCACTTCAAAACGAACGGTCAGCTGATCGGCCGCGTCGGCTACCTGCATGCCGCGCAATCTGACCCAGCCAACCGACGTGAACTTGACGGCGTTGCTCAACAGGTTGATCAGCACCTGCGCTAAGGAAGGTCTGCAAAACCCCGGGCTGATCCGGCTGGCGTGAGGCTGCCGAAGGGGCGACGATGACAGCCATGAAACAGCTCGGACTTGGCCTGAACCTGTCGACCAAGAGGACGCGCAAGCGCGAGTTCCTCGACGAGATGGAGCGCGTGGTGCCGTGGGCGGCGTTGGTGCAGGTGGCGGAACCCTACTACCCCAAGGCCAAGACGGGCCGCCCGCCGTTTGGCATCGAGACCATGCTGCGCATCCACTATCTGCAGCAATGGTTTGCGCTGTCGGACCCGGCGATGGAAGAAGCGCTGCACGACATGCCGGTGTTCCGGGAGTTCGCCAAGCTGGGTGACGGTGTGACCCGCCTGCCCGACGAGACCACGATCCTGCGGTTTCGGCACCTGCTTGAGAAGCATGACCTGGCCACCGACATGCTGCGGGTGGTCAACGACATCCTGCAGGCCAAGGGCGTGATGATGAAGAAGGGCACCGTGGTCGACGCCACGCTGATCGCGGCCCCCAGTTCCACCAAGAACGCCGAAGGCGAGCGCGACCCGGAGATGAAGCAGGCCAAGAAGGGCAACCAGTGGTATTTCGGCATGAAGGCACATATCGGCGTGGATGCGCACTCGGGCCTGGTGCACAGCGTGGTGGGAACGGCCGCCAGCGTCAACGATGTGACGCAGGCCGGCTCGCTGTTGCACGGCGAGGAAGAGGCCGCCTTCGGTGACGCTGGCTACCAGGGCGTGCACAAGCGGCCAGAGGCTGCCGGCCCGGCCTGGCACGTCGCCATGAGGCCAGGGCTGCGTCGCAAGCTCAACCCGTTCATCGAGCCGCAGTTCATCGCCGAGCAGATCGAGCGGGCCAAGGCCAGCGTGAGAGCAAAGGTCGAGCACCCGTTCGCGTGCTCAAGCGGCAGTTCGGCTACACGAAGGTGCGCTACCGCGGGCTGAAGAAGAACACCGCGCAGATCGTCACGCTGTTCGCGCTGGGCAACCTCTGGACGGCACGGCGGCGATTGATGGGAGCCACGGGATGAGTGCGCCCGCGGCGGACGCGGCAGGCTGTCCGTCGCGCGCTGAGCGCTTCCCAAGGGCTCCAGTGTGGCTTGCTTCATGCGCTCATCATCCGGAAGTACCCCAGAGCTTGCCACCTGATCAACCCGCAAGGCAGACCTTTATCAGATGGCATGGGCGCCTCCTCCTCGGCAGCAGCGATGCGCTGCAGTTGACGCCAGCGCTAGCCGGACCGTGCGCCGGCGGCAGTGACGTGCCAGAGTTGAGGCTCCGACTGACCATCGAACCGGAGGACGCGACATGAGCCAGACCGTCATCGCCGTGGACATTGCGAAGAAGGTGTTTCAGCTGCATTGGGTGGACCAGGAGACCGGCGTGATCGAACGCCTGAAGCTCAAGCGGTCGCAGATGCTGCCTTGGTTCGCGAATCGGGAGCCGTCTCGAGTGATCATGGAGGCCTGTGGCGGTGCTCACGAGTGGGGTCGTCAGCTTGTCCAGTCGGGTCACGATGTCCGCCTCCTGGCTCCGAAGACCGTGCGCCCATTCGTCCAGCGCAACAAGACCGATGCCGCGGACGCGCACGCCATCTGGACAGTCGGGCAGCAGCCGGGTGCCGTCTTCGTCGCGGTGAAGAACGAAGCTTAGCAAGTCGTGCTGTCACTGCACCGCTTGCGCGCCCAGCTGATGAAGATGCGCATCATGCAAACCAACGAGCTGCGCGGCCTGCTGTACGAGTTCGGCGTAGTGCTCCCGGAAGGCCACAGGGCGCTGCTGCAGGAGCTGCCTGACGCACTGAGGGACGCGCAGAAGCGCCTGCCAGCGATGTTCATCGACAGCTTGGACGAGCAGGTCAAGCGGATCAACGGCCTCGAAGCCGACATCGCGAAGATCGAGCGCCGGCTGTCGCAGCAACTTCGGCAGACCGCAGCATGCAAGGCGCTGTCTGCGATACCGGGCGTCAGCCTGCTGACGGCAACTGCGATCGTGGCCAGCATGGGTTCGCCCGACGTCTTCAAGGATGGACGTCAGTTCGCTGCGTGGATCGGCCTGGTGCCGAGGCAAACGCGCACCGGCGGCCGCGTCCGACAACTCGGCATCAGCAAACGGGGTGATGCTTACTTGCGGACCTTGCTGATGCATGGCGCCCGGGCCATCGTCCGTTCAGATCGAGCTGACCACTGGCCTTGGCTCGCCGCGCTGCTCAAGCGCAGGCCATACAACGTCGCCGTGGCGGCGATTGCCCACAAGCTGGCGCGAACGATCTGGGCGGTATTGGCAAAAGGTCAGGAGTGGCGGCCGCAGGCTTGGCAATCCAACTGAGCTAGGGAAGGTCTGCACAACGCGATGCGATGCGCCCGTCGAGCCGATTCGATGATCGCCAACCGCCGTCTGGCTGCACCGAGGCGATTCGCGGCGTCTTCGAGGCCCCGGTTGGGCCTGCTGCAGCGCTCCGCAGGCCCCTGCAAGGCACCGCGGACGCACTCATCCCTGCGCTCCGATCAGCTGCCGCCTCGCCATCCACAGGTTTGACAGCGCGAAGAGCGTGGCGATCTGCGCCGTGTTCTTGGCCAATCCTCGGTAGCGAACCTTTGTGTAGCCGAACTGCCGCTTGATTACCCGGAACGGATGCTCGACCTTGGCCCGGATGCTTGCCTTCCACTTCTCCAGGCTCAGCGCCTCGAAGTGCGGCGCGATGAACGGGTTGAGCTTGCGCCGCAACCCTGGCCGCATGGCCACGTGCCACTGCGGCCCCTGGGCTTCGATGCGCTTGTGCACGCCTTGGTAGCCCGCGTCTCCAAAGGCGACCTCCTCGTCACCGTGCAGCAGTGCGCCGGCCTGCGTCACGTCGTTGACGCTGGCGGCCGTGCCCACGACGCTGTGCACCAAGCCGGAGTGCGCGTCCACGCCGATGTGGGCCTTCATGCCGAAGTACCACTGGTTGCCCTTCTTGGCCTGCTTCATCTCGGGGTCCCGCTCGCCCTCGGCGTTCTTGGTCGAACTCGGCGCGGCGATCAAGGTGGCGTCGACGACGGTGCCCTTCTTCATCATCAGGCCCTTGGCCTGGAGGATGTCGTTGACCACCCGCAGCATGTCGGTGGCCAAATCGTGCTTCTCCAGCAGGTGCCGAAACCTCAGGATGGTGGTCTCGTCGGGCAATCGCTCGACACCTTCGCCCAAACGAGCGAACTCACGGAAGACGGGCATGTCGTGCAGCGCCTCTTCCATCGCCGGGTCGGACAGCGCGAACCATTGCTGCAGGTAGTGAACTCGCAGCATGGTCTCGATGGGAAACGGCGGCCGTCCGGTCTTGGCCTTGGGGTAGTACGGCTCCACCACCTGCATCAGCGCCGACCACGGCACCACGCGTTCCATCTCTTCGAGGAACTCGCGCTTTCGGGTCTTCTTCGTCGACAGGTTCAGGCCAAGTCCGAGCTGCTTCATGAGCGTGATCATCCCTGGCGCAGGGCGGTCAGGCTATTCGGATCGGCACGTAGTTGTGCAGACCTTCCCTAGCGGCGTCAAAGGATCCCACCGGTGCAAAGGAGAGCAAGCGACCACCCGTGTGATGGGACAGACAGGTTGGCACGGGACAAGGACACTCCGATAGGGCATATGAGCGCCCGAGCTCGATGTTCAGATGGGAGCCTCGTCGGCGAAAGCCATCAGGGCCAGCAGGCTTCGGAGCCTGCACCACAGGCCGAATGTAAGACTGCAGCCCTGCCTCCTGCTTCACCATGCGAAGACGTCGATTGCTATCCGGGAGGCGCCCATGTAAGCGTTGCCCTAAAGCATAGTTGATGGTCGTGCGCCCTTGCCGGGCTGGCCGGGGTGGACTTTCTCAAGACCAAGAGTTTTTGCGCATGGCGACTGTGCGTTTCGTCGACATACGACGCTGGGTGTATCCGCGCCTGACCAGCGGGCATGGCTGGTGCCTAACATCACCAGCCAATTAATCACGAGGAGCACCCCATGGGTCTGATGTCATTCATCAAGGAAGCCGGCGAGAAGCTGTTCCACATCGGCGAAGCCAAGGCGGCAGCACCGGCCGCCGCACCCGCATCCGGCGCTGCACCGGCCGCACCTGCGGTCGATGTGGCCGCACTGAACGAGAAGGCCGGCGCGGCCATCACCAACTACGTGAAGTCGCAGAACTTGCCCACCGACGGCATCGACATCAGGTTCGACGGCGCCACTGGCACGGTGACGGTCAGCGGCACCGTGCCCGACCAGACCACCAAGGAAAAGTTGTTGCTGTGCTGCGGCAACGTTCTATACGTGGCCGGCGTGAACGACATGTTGGTGGTGGCGCAGGCCGCCGCGCCGGAATCGCAGTGGTACACCGTGGTGTCGGGCGACAACTTGTCCAAGATCGCCAAGCAGTTTTACGGCAACCCTAACAAGTACCCCGTGATCTTCGAGGCCAACAAGCCGATGCTCACTCACCCCGACAAGATCTATCCTGGGCAGATGCTGCGCATCCCGCCCGCGGCCTGACGGACCTATCGGCCCAGGTCACACCGTTTCGCGGTCAAGCTGGGCTGATACGTCGGTCGCCGGGAGGGTGACTGAAGCGTCGCAGCGGGTGCTGGGTGATCTTCTGCATAACCATGCGCGATCGCGGCGCTGAGCGCGTTGCTAGCGCGCCATCGACCGCCAACACCGTGCGGTGATAGATAAATATCAATCAGTACGCTTCAATGCCGCACGTCTGAGCGAACTGACGCCACCAACCCCAGACGGCGCAGTGAAAGCACGGGCATACCGATTGCTGAGCAGCCGGCTCACAATTTTGAGGGGATGAGTGCTTATGTCTGAAGGTCCGATCGAATCGCGTCGCCGTTTCTTGGCCACGGCCAGCGCGTCAACCGCTGGTGCCGCTGTGGCGCCGCTGCTGGCCGCTGGGCCCGTTGCAGCGCAAGCACTGCCTACCGGCAGCCAAGCGGCCCGTCCAGCCGACAAGGCTGCCGACTTGGCCTCTGAGACTACCGTCGACGCCGGCCAGCAGCTCACCAGCAACCAGGGCCTGAAGATCGCGGACAACCAGAACACGCTGAAGGCCGGCGTGCGCGGCCCCAGCCTGCTGGAAGACCAGTTGTTCCGCGAGAAGATGACCGCGTTCGACCATGAACGCATCCCCGAGCGGGTGGTGCATGCCCGCGGCGCCGCGGCGCACGGCTACTTCCAGGTCTATGAGCCGATGTCGCGCTGGACACGTGCCGGCTTCCTCAACGACCCGCGTGCACGCACGCCGGTGTTCGTGCGCTTTTCCACCGTGGCCGGCTCGCGCGGCTCGGCCGACACCGCGCGCGATGTGCGCGGCTTCGCGGTGAAGTTCTATACGCAGGAGGGCAACTTCGACCTGGTGGGCAACAACATCCCGGTGTTCTTCATCCAGGACGCCATCAAGTTCCCGGACCTGGTGCATGCCGCCAAGCCCGAGGCCGACAAGGAGATTCCGCAGGCGTCCACCGCCCACGACACCTTCTGGGACTTCATCTCGCTGATGCCCGAGAGCACGCACATGATCATGTGGGTGATGTCGGACCGGGCCATCCCGCGCTCCTACCGGATGATGGAAGGCTTCGGGGTGCACAGCTTCCGCTTCATCGACGCGCGCGGCACCAGCCGCTTCGTCAAGTTCCACTGGAAGCCGCTGAACAACGGCGTGCACGGCCTGGCCTGGGACGAAGCACTGAAGCTCGGCGGCATGGACCCCGACTTCCACCGCCGCGACCTGGCCGACGCCATCGACGCCGGCGCCTTCCCCGAATGGGAGCTGGGCGTGCAGGTGGTGGAGGAAGCCGATGCCGAGCGCCTGGGCTTCGACCTGCTGGACGCCACCAAGATCATCCCCGAGGAACTGGTGCCGGTGCGCCCCATCGGCAAGATGGTGCTCAACCGCAACCCGGACAATTACTTCGCCGAGACCGAGCAGGTGGCCTACCACGTGGGCAACCTGGTGCCGGGCATCGACGTCAGCGAAGACCCGCTGCTGCAGGGCCGCATGTTCTCGTACGTGGACACCCAGCTCACCCGGCTGGGCGGCCCCAACTTCCACGAGATCCCGATCAACCGCGCGGTGGTGCCGGTGCACAACATGAACCGCGACGGCTTCCACCGCCAGACGATCAGCAAGGGCCGCATCAACTACGAGCCCAGCTCGATCGATGCGCCAGCAATCAAGGAGGTGCCGGCCGCGCAGGGTGGCTTTGCCAGTGCGGCGGTGCCCGTCAGCGGCACCAAGCTGCGCAAGCGCTCGGAGTCGTTCGGCGACCATTACTCGCAGGCCACGCTGTTCTGGCAGAGCCAGACGCCGGTGGAGCAGCAGCACATCGTCGAGGCGCTGCAGTTCGAGCTGGGCAAGGTGGCGGTGCCCGCAGTGCGACAGCGCATGCTGGCCAACCTGGTAAACGTGGACACGGGCCTGGCCGCCCGCGTGGCCGAGGTGCTGGGCCAGCCGGTCCCGCCGGCCAGCCCGCGCACGCCGGCCCGGCGTTATGCGCCTTCGCCGGCACTGAGCATGATCCGGCGCAACAACCCGAAGTCCATCGCCGGCCGTCAAGTGGCCGTGCTGGCGGCGCCAGGCGTGGACGCTGCAGGGTTGGAAGCGATGAAGGCCGCGCTACTGAGCGCCGGTGCCAAGGTGAAGGTGCTGTCGACGCGGCTGGGCGCAGTGCGTGATGCCGCGGGCGGCAGCGTGCCGGTGGATCACCTGATCGTCACCATGCCCTCGGTGGTGTTCGATGCGGTGATGGTGCCCGGCGGTGCGGCAAGCGCGGCAGCACTTAAGGGCTCGGCGGATGCGGTGCACTTTGTGCGTGAGGCCTTCAAGCATGCCAAGCCGATTGCCGGCCTAGGCGAGGCCTCGGACTTCCTGAGCGCAGCCGGCGTGCTGCCGGCGCAGGCGCCGGGAACGCGGCGCCCGGGTATCACCCTCGGCGATGCAGCCAGTGCTGCGACGCTCGCCCCGGCCTTTATTGCCGACATCGCCGTGCACCGCCATTGGGACCGCGGCGGCAAGGACGTGGTCGCAGCGTGAGCGCGTCAGCGACGCACTCCTTAAAGCTGCTGCGTCGCTGACAATTTCTTTTCCCAACCCGCTGCTCAGCAGCATTTTCGGAGAAACCATGGCCACCGCAAAAAAGGCAGCTGCAAAAAAGGTTTCGAAGCCGCGTTCGACGGCCAAGAAAGCACTCGATGCCATTAAAGTGCTCACGCAGGACCACCGAGAGGTGAAGCTACTTTTCCAGGAGTATGAAGAACTGGTTGAACAGGAAGCGGATGCGGAAGAGCGTCAGTCGCTTGCGCTCCACATTTGCGCACTCCTGTCGGTTCATGCTCAAATCGAGGAGGAGATTTTTTATCCTGCTGTAAAGGCGGCAATCAAGGAAACTGACCTCATTCATGAGGCCACTGTGGAGCATGCGTCGGCCAAGGATTTGATCGCTCAAATCGAGTCAGCCGAGACCCCTGACGAACTGTTCGACGCCAAAGTCAAAGTTCTTGGGGAATACGTCGAGCATCACGTCAAAGAAGAAGAAAGCGAGATGTTCCCCAAAGCGCGTCGCGCAAAGATTGACCTTGTCGACATGGTTGACCAGCTTCAAACCCGCAAGGGCGAACTGTTGACAGAAATGGGAATCGAGGATCTGGATCTGGAGCAAGCCACATAGGAATGTCCGGAAGGGGCGGTTTAAGCCGGATAAGCCCGCTGGGCTTATCCGGCATTCATTTTTGTTTCCGCTAGGCGTGCAGCATGAACCGTTTAACGATGCCGTTGAGCTTAGTGGCCTGAAGTTTTAGGCTTTCCGCCGCTGCGGCCCCCTCCTCCACCAGCGCGGCGTTTTGCTGCGTGACCGTGTCGAGCTTCGCCACTGCGCTGCCCACTTGTGTGATGCCGATGGGCTGCTCGCTGGCAGCGGTCGAGATCTCGCCGATGAGCTGGCTGACGCGGCGGGCCTGATCAACGATGTGGCTCATGCTGGTACCAGCATCGCCGACAAGCCGGTTCCTGGCCTGGCTTTGTTCAGTTCGGCGTTTCGTTGCTCTGGAAGAGGGGCTGCCATAGAGAAGGTGGATCTCTCAAGATGGCACGGTCAGCGCATGCCTATGTGCGAGGCAAACGGCCAAGTTTTATGAATGGCTGGACGCGAACCCCCGCAGCGCATTGCCGGAAGGTCCCTCCATATTGGATCTGCGGCGATTGTCACGTTGGCAACCTCGGGCCGGTGGCAAACGCTGAAGGCGATGTGGAAATCCAAATTCGTGACTTTGATCAAACCGTTATCGGAAACCCGGCCCACGACCTGATACGGCTTGGCTTGTCTTTGGCGATGGCAGTGCGGAGCTCAGACCTTCCAGGCGTTACCACCGCACTGATGATCGAACAGATGATGGTGGGGTACCGCAAGGCGTTCCACCCCGTCGCCGAGCCTAATCGCAACGAGTCGCGGCCAGGGGTGGTTCTTGTGGCGCTGAAGGAGGCCAGCCGGCGCACATGGCGCCATCTGGCTCAGGAACGTATACAGGGCAAGACAGTTCGCATTCCCCTTGGCCGTCGGTTTTGGCCCGTGACTTCGCAGGAGCGCTCGGACATCGAAGCGTTGTTGCTGCAACCTGGTCTGCTGAGCCTGGCGACCCAACTTCGGCGTCGAGCCACCGATGCGCCTGTCGAGCTCTTGGATGTGGCGTACTGGAAGAAGGGGTGCAGTTCTTTGGGCAAGCTCCGGTACGCCGCGCTGCTCGACGTCGGGGGCCGGGCCACACGAGGCCAGGACCTTTGCCTGTTAGACATCAAGGAGGCTGTGAAAGCAGCCGCCCCCCGCTATGAGGACGCGGTCATGCCGCGTGAGTACGCGCAACGAGTGGTCGAAGGCGCTCGGCAACTGTCACCGCACTTGGGTGAACGCATGGTGTCGGCTCGCTTGGGTTCCAGCTCGGTGTTCGTCCGCGAGTTGTTGCCGGAAGATCTGAAGCTGGAGTTCGCGCACATCACACCTGAAGAGTCGCGACGTGCCGCTCGTTACCTCGCACGCATCGTTGGGCGAGCGCACGCTCGGCAGTTGGACGATAGCGAACGACTTGCCTGGAAACGAGAACTCAAGCGCCACCGCAGCCGACAGCTGGAGGCACCCTCGTGGCTGTGGAACAGCGTCGTCGACTTGGTGGGCACCCATGAGAAGGGCTACCTCGATCACTGCAGACGGTTCGCCTTGGAGTCAGCGCGCAGGATCAGAGAGGTCAAGGCACAACCGGCCTGAACAAGGCATCCGCCTCCTAGGGAGCCCGGGCACACCTACTGCTCACACGCGCTCGCGGCACGCGATGCCGGCAGGAGGAACGTCAAACGTGGGAACACCTGGTCTACACCTTGTTGGGCAGCAAGTTCAAAGTCAGAAGCTGTCTCCGCGCATGCAGCGGGCCGTCAGGATGCTGCAGATGTCGTCACTGGACTATGCACATGAGCTGAACGAAGCACTGGCCCGGAACCCGTTTCTGGAGGACGAAGCCGACGGTGACGCGCCGGCGTTGCCCCCTACGCTGGAAGCGTTGGCCAGCCCCGCCCTGACTACAGAGATAGCAACCAACAAGGACGACCTTCCCTCTCATGACGTCGCAGACGGCTTGGAGACGTTGACCAGGGCCGAAGAGTCGGTAGCAGATCTCAATGATTGGCCGGACGCGTCACCTGCACGCGTGGAAAGCGGCAGCGTGACGGCCGTTGACATGGCGTCGAGCACAGGCGGACTGGCAGACCACCTTCATCGCCAAATCGGTCTGCGGAAGCTGAGCCAGCGGCAGTGGGCACTTGCCCATGCCCTGGTCGACTTGTTAGAAGAAGATGGGTACCTCCGCACTGACCCGGAACTGCTAACAGGGGCTGAATGGCTAGACCCTCCGGCGACCGCTCAAGAGGTTCAAGACGCTTTGGGTATCGTTCAAAGCCTGGATCCGGTCGGCATTGGAGCGCGTTCCTTGCAGGAATGCTTGCTTCTTCAAGCTCGCCAGATAGAGGACGGCAGCGTTGCGGAACTAGCCACGCGGATCATCTCCGGCCACTTGAAGCTGGTGGCCAATCGAGATCTACCCAATCTTGAGCGTCACCTGCAAGCTTCACAAAAGGACATTGAAAAGGCGTGTTCAGCTATTCGATCCTTTGATCCTAAGCCAGGGCTTCAGCACAGCACGGAACAAGTTCAATACATCGTGCCAGACGTGATTGCCCGGCGCCATCGCGGGCGCTGGATTGCGGTCCTGAATCCCGCAGTGGTCCCCCGCATGCACGTCAATAGACGTCTAATCGAACTTTACAAGTCAAATAAGCGCGGAAGCTGCGGCAGACTCACAGAGCACCTGGCAGAAGCTCAGTGGTTGACGCGGAACATCGAGCAAAGATTTTGCACGATTGTGGCTGTTGCTCAAGCAGTATTGGACCGCCAAAGACATTTCATTGATTATGGGGAAATGGGGCTTAAGCCTTTGTCACTCAGTGAAATCTCCGCTGCGGTCGGGGTTCATCAATCTACAGTTTCTCGGGTCACTTGTAACAAGTATATTTCCACGCCCGTGGGAATGTATGAACTCAAGCACTTCTTTTCAAGAGCAATGGTGATGCCGGGTGGCGCCGAAATGTCCGGCAAGGCTATTCGTAGCCTGTTGCGGGACCTTATTGCAGAAGAGCCTGCGAACAAACCCCTCACAGATTCCGATATCACGAAACTCCTGGCTCGTCAGGGTTTGAAGTTGGCTCGCCGCACGGTGACCAAGTATCGACAAGCCTTGCATATTGCCCCGGCAGGACTGCGTAAAGCACAAGCAGCTTAGGCCATCAGTCTGATGCCATCGCGATAAAGTGTGGGAATCCACTAAGGTTCGTGACTGCTAGCCGATAAAGCGGTCGCTTAGTCAGGCCCTTATGCTTAAAAAATCGCTGTTGCTGACCTTCAGCTGGGTATGCATCTGCACGCCTTCGATAGTTCTTGGGTGCGGCATCCGTTCTGGAAGTCGCGCTTTGTGCTGACCGATCCTGACGACCTACGCGCAGCGCACGGCAGCGGTATCAATGAGTGTTGGATCGATACCAGCCTTGGGCTTGACGTGGGAACGTCAAGAAGCCAACCGCTGTCCCACCCGTCGCAACGACTGACGTCGCGAGCACAACCACCGCTTCGTGCCCTAGCTCTGCACCGTTAAGAGCCACGCTGCCACCAGCACCTTCGGTAGGTCTCCAAGAAGAGCTGCGAAAAGCACAGCAGGTGTGCCGGCATTCTAAGCAGTCGGCCCTGCAAAGCTCCCAAGTCGTTGTCCTGAAACGACTTTCGGGTGATTTCCGATGGTGAAGTCTCCCGGGAAGCATTCCAATGGACGTCGGTTTCTGGGAGTTCTGGAGTCACCACCGATGGCCACCGACGACTTCTTTCGCGCCCGGCTCGATCAGATGATCGACCTGCGCCACGCGCTGGCGGTGCTGGCCACGCGCATGCCGTGGGCGCAGATCGAGGCTTCGCTGGCGCCGGTGTTCGCGCACCGGGATCGCAAGGGCCGGCCGGTGGAAGGCTCTGACCTGTTCGGCCCCAGCCTGGCGGTGGCCGGTGCCGGCGTCAGCAACGCCGGCCGCCCGCGTTTGCCCATCCGGCTGATGGTGGCGCTGCTGTACCTCAAGCACGCCTACAACGAGAGCGACGAGTCGGTGGTCGTGCGCTGGTCGCAGGACGTGTACTTCCAGTTCTTCAGCGGGCAGGTCTACTTTGAGCCGCGCCTGCCCTGTGACCCGGCGCAGATCAGCCGCTTCCGTCGGGTGCTGGGCGAGGCCGGTGTCGAGCAGTTGCTCAAGACCACCATCGAGGCGGCGGTGGCCATGGGCGCAGTCAAGAAGACCGAGTTCGAGCGCGTGATCGTGGACTCCACCGTGCAGAGCAAGGCCATCGCCCACCCCACCGACAGCCGGCTGCTGGAGCTGGCGCGCGAGAAGATCGCCCGGCTGGCCAAGCGCGCGGGCATCCAGCTCAAGCAGACCCACCAGCACGAGGGCCAGACGCTGCGACGGCGCGCGGGCGGTTATGCCCATGCCAAGCAGTTCAAGCGGCTGCGGGCCGTGCTCAAGCGCCAGCGCACGATCCTGGGCCGACTGCTGCGCGAGGTGCGCCGCAAGATGGGCGGCCTGGCCGACGAGACCCGCGCCAGTTTGGACACCTGGGTTGAGCGCGCCGAGCGCATCCACCGGCAGCGGCCCAAGGACAAGAACAAGCTGTATGCCCTGCACGCACCGGAGGCCGAGTGCATCGGCAAGGGCAAGGCCCGCCAGCCCTACGAGTTCGGCGTGAAGGTGAGCCTAGCCGTCACCCACCAGCACGGCCTGATGGTGGGCGCGCGCAGCTTCCCAGGCAACCCGTACGACGGCCACACGCTGGCCGCGCAGATCGAGCAGACCACCAACCTGCTGCAGGACATCGGCGTCAAGCCCACCGCCGCCATCGTGGACCTGGGCTACCGGGGCGTGGACAAGGACGTGGCGCCGGTGGAGGTGATCCACCGCGGCAAGTTCAAGTCGCTCAGCCCCAGGCAGCGGACTTGGTTGAAGCGCAGACAGGCCATCGAACCGTTGATCGGCCACACCAAGGCCGACCACCGGATGGACCGGTGCTGGCTCAAGGGCGCGGAAGGCGACGCGCTGCATGCGGTGCTGTGCGCGGCGGGCTTCAACATCCGCTGGCTGCTGCGGGCCATCGCCCGGCTGGGCCTGGGTGGCGTTTTGTTGGCCTTGTCCGCGATGGCGCTGTATGCGGCGGCCATGGCGGAAGTGCTGCGTCATCCAGTCTCCTGCGCTGAAGTCGCGCTGGAGCCGTGACCGCTGCCGCTCTTGCGATCACATGGCCGTGTCGGCACGCTGGAAATGGATTTCGCAGGGCCAACTAAGCACGCAGTCCAGTCGATGCTTCACGAGGCGCGATTGGGGCATGCAGTGGACACGGCGCAATGCATGCCCCTCGTCGAGGAAATCTCCGAGTCTGTCTTTCGCAACCCCGGTGCACTGGTCAGCCTTGCGCGCCTGAAGACGCGCGACGAGTACTCATACATGCATTCGGTGGCCGTCTGCGCTTTGATGGTTGCTTTGGGTAGGGAACTAGGGAAGGTCTGCACAACTACGTGCCGATCCGAATAGCCTGACCGCCCTGCGCCAGGGATGATCACGCTCATGAAGCAGCTCGGACTTGGCCTGAACCTGTCGACGAAGAAGACCCGAAAGCGCGAGTTCCTCGAAGAGATGGAACGCGTGGTGCCGTGGTCGGCGCTGATGCAGGTGGTGGAGCCGTACTACCCCAAGGCCAAGACCGGACGGCCGCCGTTTCCCATCGAGACCATGCTGCGAGTTCACTACCTGCAGCAATGGTTCGCGCTGTCCGACCCGGCGATGGAAGAGGCGCTGCACGACATGCCCGTCTTCCGTGAGTTCGCTCGTTTGGGCGAAGGTGTCGAGCGATTGCCCGACGAGACCACCATCCTGAGGTTTCGGCACCTGCTGGAGAAGCACGATTTGGCCACCGACATGCTGCGGGTGGTCAACGACATCCTCCAGGCCAAGGGCCTGATGATGAAGAAGGGCACCGTCGTCGACGCCACCTTGATCGCCGCGCCGAGTTCGACCAAGAACGCCGAGGGCGAGCGGGACCCCGAGATGAAGCAGGCCAAGAAGGGCAACCAGTGGTACTTCGGCATGAAGGCCCACATCGGCGTGGACGCGCACTCCGGCTTGGTGCACAGCGTCGTGGGCACGGCCGCCAGCGTCAACGACGTGACGCAGGCCGGCGCACTGCTGCACGGTGACGAGGAGGTCGCCTTTGGAGACGCGGGCTACCAAGGCGTGCACAAGCGCATCGAAGCCCAGGGGCCGCAGTGGCACGTGGCCATGCGGCCAGGGTTGCGGCGCAAGCTCAACCCGTTCATCGCGCCGCACTTCGAGGCGCTGAGCCTGGAGAAGTGGAAGGCAAGCATCCGGGCCAAGGTCGAGCATCCGTTCCGGGTAATCAAGCGGCAGTTCGGCTACACAAAGGTTCGCTACCGAGGATTGGCCAAGAACACGGCGCAGATCGCCACGCTCTTCGCGCTGTCAAACCTGTGGATGGCGAGGCGGCAGCTGATCGGAGCGCAGGGATGAGTGCGTCCGCGGTGCCTTGCAGGGGCCTGCGGAGCGCTGCAGCAGGCCCAACCGGGGCCTCGAAGACGCCGCGAATCGCCTCGGTGCAGCCAGACGGCGCTTGACGATCATCGAATCGGCTCGACGGGCGCATCGCATCGCGTTGTGCAGACCTTCCCTAGGGCTCGATGCTGACGGCTGCCGTGAAGCCGGGTTGGCTGGACTGCTCCACGATATGGGCAAGGCCACGATGCCGCTCACCATCCTCAACAAGCCTGGCAAACTCACTGATGAGGAGTTCACAGTGATGCGCAGTCACCCAGAACGTGGCTATGAACTCTTGACGGGTGGCACCGCTCCTCAGAGCGCCCTGGATGTCTGCCTCCACCACCACGAACGAATCGATGGCACCGGCTATCCGCACCAGCTGGCTGGGGCTCAGATTTCGCAGCTGGCCCGCATGGGCGCCATCTGCGACGTCTATGACGCCATTACCTCCCAACGCCCCTACAAGGCAGGATGGGACCCGGCCGAATCGATAGCCCGCATGATTTCCTGGAAAGGCCATTTCGATGAAAAGATGATGGGCGCTTTCGTGAAAAGCCTCGGCATCTATCCGATCGGATCCCTCGTGAAACTTGAGTCGGGCAAGTTAGCTGTGGTTGTCGAGCAAAATCCGACTTCGCTGACCACCCCGGTTGTCAAGGCGTTTTTTTCGACCCGGTCCAACATGCCGATCAGCGTGACAAGTATTGACTTATCGCACTCGGGAGCACGAGAGCGAATCGTTGGCCGGGAGCCGACGTCAAACTGGAACTTCCCTCACCTCGCGGAGCTATGGGCGGGGGACCTTGCTACGGCTCGACGTTAGCCCTCCGGAGACGGCAATGGCAACACGCCGGCCGCTGTGCTGCTTTCCAGGACCAGCGAGTAGGGGGTGACAGGCGAGACGAAGTTGACAAAAGCGACAATCCTGTCAAAGTCCATGGAGGTCTTTGGGAGTGATGGTGGCCAAGGAGTCGAAAGTTCGTCAGCGCGTCACCGAGCAAGACGTCCACCAGTTTGCAGGGCCAGTGGTCATTCGCGATCCCAAGGCTTTTGCCGACCAGCTGGAAGCCTTTGTGCAGGCGCGTGTGAGCGCAACCATTGAAGCAGCCGATCAAGCGGTGCGGCAAGCACTTCGCAACAAGGCGGCACACCTGCGGGCTGAGACGCGCTGGAGTAAGCGTCGCCTCAGCACCCTCTTGACGCTGTGACGCTACACCTCGACGACGTGGCGAAGCAGTTGGAAGTCGACTCGCCAGGTACGGCCGTCCATCGCCTCGAGCGTGGCAGTGCGGCGGTTGATGCGCATGACGATTCCTACTTGGGCTGTTCCCTTGGCATCATCGAACGTGACCTTGTCGCCGATCTGGAAGGCGCGTTGTCCCCTCTGCATGGCAGGCTCGGGCGGTGGCTCGTACGGCTTGGCTCCTGAGCCAGGCGCAGGGGGTGCGCCTTCGATGGCCACATAGGGGATCTTCCAGGTCCTGCGGACGTCCTCCTCCAACACCGTGGCCTGGTTGTCGTGGCGGGCGATGAGCTTGCCGCGTCGCATCTGCCCGGTGCGGTGGTCGATGAACTGCACCGCCTGGCCTAGGTGCAAGGCCGCCCGTGCGGCCACCGTGCGTTTGGGCTGCGCCAGCAGCCCGTCGATGAGGGCCCGCATCTGGTACAGCTGCAGGCTCGGGGCATCCTGGAGCGCCTCCATCATGCGCACGGCGATGTCGTCGTCTGCCATGACGGCGATGTTGCCAGCAGTCCGTCTTAGGCTGCGCGCTGCTGCGCTGGCGGCGCCGTCATTGACCAAGGCAACAGCTCGTCGATGCGGTTGACCGGGTGGTCGGCGATGCGCTGCAACACGTCGCGCAGGTAGGCTTGCGGATCCAGCCCGTTCAGCTTGGCGGTCTCGATCAGGCTGTACAGCGACGCTGCACGCTCGCCCCCGGCGTTCGAGCCCATGAAGAGGAAGTTGCCGCGCCCGAGCGCCACGCCGCGCAACGCGCGCTCGGCGGCCGAGTTGTCGATCTCGATGCGCCCGTCGTTCACGTAACGAGTCAACGCCGCCCACCTGCCCAGGCTGTAGCGTGCCGCCTTGGCAAGTTCGGACTTGGTGGACACCTGTGTCAGCACGCCCTGCAGCCATCGGTGGAACTCTTCGAGCAGCGGACCCGCTCGCGCCTGGCGTTGCGCTCGACGTGCCGCCGGCGACTGGCCTCGGACGTCGGCCTCGATGGCATACAGCGCCTGGATGCGGCGCAGTGCCTGCGCTGCGAGACCGGTGTCGTCGCGGTGCTGCTCGTACAGGTCCCACCAGGGTCGGCGTGCATGCGCCCAACAGGCTGCCTCCGTCGCCTGGCCCGCCTCGTACAACCCGTTCCACCCGCCGTAGGCATCGGCCTGCAGGATGCCGCGGAAGCCCTGCAGGTGGCCCCTGGGATGCTCGCCCTTGCGGTCCGCCGAGTAGCGGAACCAGACCGCGGGGGGCGCCGTGTCGGCCGCGGGCCGGTCGTCGCGCACATAGACCCACAGCCGGCCGGTGCGGGTCTTGCCTTCGCCGGGCGCTAGCACCTTCACCGGCGTGTCATCAGCATGGACCTTGGCCGCGGCCAGCACATGCCGACCGAGCGCAGCGACCAGCGGCTGCAGCAGCAGGTGCACCTGTTCGACCCAACCGGCCATGGTGCTGCGGTCGATCTCGACGCCCTCGCGGGCGTAGATCCGGCTCTGGCGGTACAGCGGCGCGTGGTCGCAGAACTTCGACACCATCACATGCGCCAGCAGCGCCGGGCCAGCAAGGCCGCGCACGATAGGTCGGCTGGGCGCGGCGGCCTGGAAGATGGCTTCGCACTTCGTGCAGGCCAACTTGGGCCGCACGGTGCGGATGACCTTGAAGCGGGCCGGCACGTACTCAAGGTGCTCCGACACATCGGCACCGATGGCACGCAGCCGGCCACCGCAAGCCGTGCAGCCGCAGGGCTGACCCAGTGCATCGTGATGGACGTGGCTGGCGTCAGGGCGGACCTCCTGCTGCTCGCGAGGCAGATGCGGCGGCAGGCTGCGGTCGACCGTCGCCGCGTTGGCCGCTGGCACCGCGGGCTTGCGCACGGGCGCCTCGCTCAGCGCCGTGCGCTCGATCAGGCTGGCCTGACCATCATCGAACCGCTCGCTGGAGCTGCCGAACTGCGCACGCAGCCGCCGGGCGAGCTGCGCGGTGAGCTTGTCGACCATCAGCTTGAGCCGCTGCACCTCGCTGGCGCTGATCCGAAGCTGCTGCTTGAGCAGCGGCGCATCATCGGGCAGTTGGCTGATCGGGTCGATGTCCTGCGGCACGGTGCTCACTGTGCCGCAAGCGCGTTACAACGGCATCGGGATCACTCCCGAGCAGGACGGTCAAGCGGCCAGCTGCGGCGCATGCGTGCGCACGGGCATGCGCCAGTCAATGCCTTCAAGCAGCATGGACAGCTGAGCGGGCGTCAGCGACACGCTGCCCGAGGTGGCCTGCGGCCAGACGAAGCGGCCGCGCTCGAGTCGCTTGGCCAACAGCATCAGGCCTTGCCCATCGAACCACAGCACCTTGACGATATCGCCGCGACGGCCGCGGAAGACGAACACGTGGCCGCAGAAGGGGTTGTTCGCCAACGCGGTCTGGACCAGCGCGGCCAGGCCATCGAAGCCCTTCCTCATGTCGGTGTGGCCCGCCATGATCCACACCCGGGTGTTGGCCGGCAGACCGATCATGTCGGCATGCTGCGAAGCACCATGATCACGGTGCGCAGGGCGGCTGAATCGACGCCACTGCGTACCTTGACGACGACACCGGCAACATCGAGCTCGATGGCGTGCGCTCTCGACTCGCTGCTCGTCACCGGTGATGCGGTCACCACCACGGGCAGCAGCGTCGGCGCGGGTGCAGGTGCGGGTACAGCTTCAGATCCCAGGCGCTGGCGCAGCGTCACCCAGCGGCGCAATTGGTTGGCGTTGACTTGGTGGCGCATGGCCAGACCCGCAAGCGATGTGCCGGGAACCAGCGCCTGATCGACGATCCAAGCCTTGAACGCCGGCAGATATCTGTGACGGCCTCTTGCGTTGGTGCGCTCAATGCGCTGACCCGTCCAGACCGGTGTGTGTCCGCTATCGTCCATGCGGACGCATGCTCGGCACTCAAGCAGCTTGGGTCAATGCGGTGGTGAGGCCACGCTTACGCGCTGGACGCCTGGCGCCACAGAAGTGCAGCGTGGTCGGGCAGTCATGCTGGACACGTTCAAGCAGCCAACCAATCTGCCGCTTCCTCATTTCGCCGCGTTGGCGGGCAAGTCAAGACAGCAGATCTACAAAGACATCGACGCCCGACTCCTGCTGGCGCTTAACGTGGGACCTCGAGGCCAACGGCTGCCTGACTGGCAACTCGATGGAGTCAAACGCCGGCTGACCCAAACCGTCTTGGCGGCCGCAGGGGACATAGACGACTGGACGATCTATCGCGCGCTGAGCCAGCCCCAAGCAAGTCTGTCCGGCCAGACGCCAGTGGATGCGGTGACGAGCACTTCCGTTGAGCAGATCGCTCGCAATGTTGTGGACGCCCTTGGCCTACAACCGACTTGACGCTCGAAGTCCTTCAGCAGAACAGTGCAGCCGCGGGGGAGCTTTCGATACTCCAAGCGCACAACCGAACGCCTGGTGACAGCCGGGCTTGCTGGCCCCAGCCCGGCCAAAACGTGAGCATGACGACCGGTCAACTCAAAAAACCCCTGCCAACAGACCAAAAGGGGACGCAAACCTTTTTACATAACCTCTTTTGTCGCCCATTAGACGTTTTGGCGACAATCGCGCCAGAAGCATACGAGATGAGCGCTGCTCCCGCCAGCGCTGGCTTGGCCAGGGACCTTGTCGCCCTGGTGGCGCGGTGCTTCCGCACTCTCATTGAATCTCGCGCTTAGGCCGGCGGTCGTTGCACGACTTCTGTCAACCGTGCACAATGATTCCATCTCCTATGCGGTGGATCCTATGCACAGCATGACCTTGGAACAACTGCGCGCGACGGCGGCGGCCGGCGGCGTCGCCGGTGTCACGCTCAAGGGCCAGGGCGGCGCCTTCATGCTGCGCATCGCCACCCGGAGCGGCCAGGACGCCGTGCTGGCCAAGGCCCGCAGCACCGAGCCGCGCCGCTTCGGCAACCCGGCCTCGGCCATGATCCTGCTGCGCGAGGTCGGCATCGCCGTGGCGCAGCTCGACGCCACCGACTGGAACCCCGACGAGAAGGACATGAGCCGCAGTCGCTCCAGCCAGGCCGAAGCGATGCGCACGGCCCACCAGGCCGTGGCCCACAACCGGTGGCTCGCAGCCGAGATCCACGAGTCGCTCGACGATCCGCGCCCGAGCGTCCCGCACGACGAGGCCATGGCGGCCATGGACGCCGAAATCGATGCGATCGAGCTCCAGCGTGCCGGCTCCGCACGAAGGAAAGGCGCATGAGCACGACGCCGCGCCAACCCGATCAGGTCATTGCGCAGGCGATGCTGGCCGCCGCCGCTGAAGCGCCGCCCCCTGCGATCACCTCCGAGGAAGTGGCGGCGCTCGAGCGCCTGCTCGCGCATGCCAGGCGCGACTCGGGGCAGAGCCGGGTCGTTGCGGACTTTCTGCTGGCTTGGTGGAACACAGGCAGCTGCGGTGCCTTCGACCTGACCTCGCTGTGGGCACTGGACACCGACATCGTGGCGGACATGACGACCGTGTTCGGCCTGATCGGCCGCGTTCACCGCTACCCCGACAGCCTGGGCTACGAGGCGGAGTTCAAGGCCATCGTGCGGACGTGGCGGCCGGAGCTCGGGGACTGATGCCTGGGGCCGACTACCGCATCGCCTGGCGCCCCAAGGCTCTGGAAGACCTGCGCAGCATCGTCCGCTACATCGCCCAGGACAGTCCTACCCGTGCACGCACCTTCGGCAAGAAGCTGCGCGAGAAAGTCCAGCCGCTGGCCCAGCACCCGAGGCTCGGCCATGAGGGCCGGCCCGGGCTGCCAGCCGACGTGCGCGAACTCGTGCTGCACGCCAACTACATCGCCGTCTATCGGGTGATCGACACCTCTCGCACCGTCGAGATCCTTCGCGTCAAGCACGTGGCGCAGCAAACGCCGTGAATCGCAGGGGCGCGTGCGCACAGGCGACGGAACGGCTGACCATCTGAATTCGACGGCCGATTTCGGCGGGGGGTAGTCGTACTTTTCGTGCAGATTGGTGCGCTTTGCTCTGAGAACCCGTTGAACGACAAGCACTTACGATTCAGGCTCTTGCGATGGCTGCGGGTTCTTCGTGCAGATTAGTGCGCTTCGTCTCGGGCGCCCCTGGGAGGCCGGACCACGCGGTCTCACGCGATCGACCCGGTCAGACCTCGTCGCTCCGGTCGCGAAACTCCAGCCTGAACTGCCAGCCCTCGAAGGTCGCCACCATCCGTCCAAGTTCGTCCCAGGAGATCTCACGGCCATCGACTATGACCATCGGCACACGATGATCCTCCTCGGGATCGCTGTCGACGGTCCCCCGCAGCACCAAGCCATCGTTCACCTGCAGCCCGTGGTCGGTGTCATCCAGATGCGTGAGAGCCAATGCTCGGCGCATCTTGCCGATCAGCTTGCCCAGTAGTTCCAGCGGCTCGTCGTCAGGCTCCCCGATCACCTGAAACCGATACCCGGCCGGGCAGCCATCGCGCAGCTCAAAGGCGTCGATCGCCACCCCTTGCCCGAACAGCCGGGTGCGAAACCGGAACTCGTGCCCTGCCCCGCGCCCGTCGAGCATGCGGATGGGCTCGAACGCCACGTGCTCGAACCCCTGCAGCCCGAGTCGGGTGGCGGCGGCCTCGTTGAAGCATCGGCCGCAGAGCCGCTGGTAGCCGGCCTCCATCGACCCGTAGTTCACGACGTCGTGGTCGGCAGCCGGCTGACGGCAGGCATCGCAGGTGATGGGCGGCATGGCTAGCAGGGTGTGTGAAGGCGAGACGACTGTAGGCTACGACCGCGGCGCCGCGAACCGATCGGCCACCTGCTTGGCGCGCCGCGCATCGTCGGTGTGCAGGTACATCGAGGTCGTGGCCAGCGAGGCGAGCCGCAGGTTGTCGCGCACCGTTGTCAGCTCGGCGCCACCTTGGAGGAGGTGCGTGGCATGCGTGTGCCTCGTCCAGTGCGGCGTGGCCTGCCGCAACTTCTCGGCGAGGGCCGGGGTGCCTTCCTCCACGACGTCGGCTGCAGTGCTGAAGAACCGCTTCATCAGCTGTCGGATGAGCAGCTCACCCGGCTGCTGGCGGCCGTGCATAGCAAGCGCCGTGGCCGGGGTGGCGGCTCGGTGCTGGAGTGGCTCAAAGGCTCCGTCGGTAAGCACAGCCCGAGCGGCCTTGCCGAGGTGACCAACAAGATCAGCTACCTGAAACAGCTTGGCGTGCATGACTGGACCTTGGAAGGCCTATCGGGACCCCGAATGCGCGCCTACGGCCAAGGAGTCGTCAACCGACCGCCCATCGAAACCAGGCGCCTCAAGCCCGACTCGCAAGCCTTGGAAGTGGTCTGCTTCCTTCGCATGACCCTGCTGAACTTGACCGACACGGAGCTGTTCATGGCCGCGCGTCGCATCAGCGACCTGATGCGGCATGCCACCGTACGCGTGCAAGCCAAACAGACTCGCGGCCTGACGCACTACCGCGAGCGCCAGAACCAGATCCGCGCGATCGTCCATGGTGAGGACCAGGCCGACGAGCAGAAGATCGCGGCCCCCAAGCAACTGCTACCCGCCCATGAAAGCGAGCAGCGCTTCAGTCGGGCCGCCCTGGTGCGCCAAGGCCTGGTGGACGACGCGGCAAGAGTTTCCGCCTTGCTCAATGCGCTGGTCGGGCTGGACATCCAGGGCCATGTCGCCACGGCCTCGCTCAAACTGGTCGGCGTGCTGCGCGCGCTTCGCGAGGGCAACGCCAGGGAGTTGCCGAGGGACTTCGATCTGGGTCAGGCCGATCCGACCTGGCACGCATTGCTGAGCGACCCCAACCGCGTACGCGCGCTGGCAGCGCTGCGCGCCTGCACCCTGGTCTCGGTCCGCCGGGACCTGCGCGCCGGGCGGCTCTGGATCAATCACAGCCAGGAGTACCGCAACCGGGAGGAGATGCTCATCCCGCCCGCGCAATGGAAGAAGGAGCGCAGCCAGCTGATCAGCGCCCTGAGCCTGACGACCGATCGGAAGAAGTTCCTCGAACGCTTGAACGCCAATCTGGAGGTCGGCCTGCGCGGCCTGGCCGAGGCGATCGAGGGGGGTGGCGTGGAAATCGATGCGCAGGGAGAGTTCCGCCTGCCCGCGCTCGCGCCGCTGGAAGTGGATGACGAGGTGCGGCGCAACCGAGAGTTGATCGCCGCCGCGATCGGTGAGACGCAATTCAGCGACCTCATCGTCGAAGTGGATGTGCACGTTGGCTTCAGCGAAGTGCTGCTGGGCCGCAAGCCCGGTTCGATCCAAGAGCTGCTCGGCTGCTACGGTGCCTTGCTGGCCCATGGCACGGAGAACGACGCCAAGGGAGTCGCCGCCATGGTGCCCGGTCTGGAGGCCGCCCATGTCACGGCCGCCATGCGCGCACTTGAAGCCCAGGGGCGGCTGCGCCGCGCCAACGAGCGGGTCGTCGCCTTCCAGCGCCGCTTTCCGATCGCCGAACTCTGGGGCAAGGCCGACAAGGCCTCGGGCCGACATGATGGCCTTGGATGCCTCCAAGCACCTCTTCAGCGCCCGCATCGACCCGCGCCGGCGCACCTACGCCGTGGGCTTCTACACCCATGTGCTCAGCACCTACGGCGTCATCTATGACCAGCCGATCGTGCTCAACGAGCGCCAGGCCGGCGCCGCGCTCGAAGGCGTGGAGCAGCACAACGCCCGCGTCGAGGACGGCATCAAGCTGTCGCTGCTGGCGGTCGATACGCATGGCTACACCAACGTCGCGATGACGGTGGCCAAGCTGCTGGGCTTCGATCTGTGCCCTCAGCTGCGCAATCTCTCCGAGCGGCGCCTGTTCCTGCCGCGAGGGATGGCGGTACCGGCGGCAGTCCGCACGGCCGCCCTCTGCGACGTGTCCAAGCGAGCGATCGTCAAAGGCTGGGATGAACTGCTGCGCCTGGTCGCCTCAATCCGAACGGGGCGGATCTCTGCAAAGCTGGTGCTGGAGCGCATGGGCAGCGCGGCCCAAGGCGCTCCCCTGCACAAGGCCGCTGACCACCTGGGCCGCCTGCTGCGCACGCTCTACCTGTGCGACTTCTTCAGCAACCCGGACTTCCGTCGAGAGATTCATACCCTGCTCAACCGGGGCGAATCGGTGCACCAGCTGCAGCGCGCCATCTTTCATGGCCGGCTGCTCCCGGAGCGCGGCCGCCGGGGCGACGAGATGCGCGCCATCTCGGGCTCGCACGCCCTGCTGACCAATATAGTCATCGCCTGGAACACCATGAAGATGCAGGGAGTCGTCGACCGGCGGCGCAAGGAGAAGCAGCCAGTCGAAGAGGCCTGGATCCGCCGCATGGGGCCGGTGCAGTTCGGGAACATCAACTTTCGGGGGACCCTGTCCTTTGGGATCGAGCGGCACGCGGCCACGCTCCTGCAGCGCCAGCAGCCACAGCGCAGGCGCGCTTGAATGGGCGGAACTGGGCCGAGCTGGCCGGGCCCTCTGCGACGGTTCAGCTCCGCCCCCCGCGCCAGCTACCTCGCCATGGGATCGGTGCAGAAGAAGCGGTTTCGAAATCCGCGCTTAAACGAATCAATGACTTACTGCGTTCCGGCCAAATGGCTATCCTTGGGATCGGTGCAAAAAGTAGCGGTTTCCCTCTCCGAGCTGCATCGGCGCCCAAACCGGCGTGCACGGATGCCCCTTGGCTCTCGCCAAAACGGGGCACTCGAGTGCAGCGGATCGGCTTACCTGTCGTTACCAAATACCTGCCCATTTCCCACCTTTGGGGCGTGTCCAAGGTCAGTACCGGGCTGCGGCAGTCCGCGCGCAGATCCATGCCTTCGCTGAAGTTCGTGCTTGTGCCCTGATGACGAGTGACCCGGGGCTCACGCTGGGCAGTGGGCCCTGGCCGGCCTGCGCTGCGCCACGGTGCAATACTGGAAGCTCTATGAGCCGTACCATGCCGCCGTGCCCCGTGCGCCCGCCGGGGCAATGCCGTTAGCAGCTCTTCACGGGCATTTCGCGCGATCCGCCAACCTCGGGCAATCATCCAGCCTCTATAAACTCAGGTTCTGGCACATGCGGTCGATCGGCATTCAACATGCCCAGTTGGTCTACCGGCGGCTCTTGGCCCACGCGGGGAGCAGTGCCTCAACGGGCGAAATTGACGGTTGAACTTGGCCCCGGCCGGCTTCCCGCGCTCGCGCCTCTGGGCACATGGATGAAGCAGGGCGGCGCAACGGAGTGAGAGCGCCGCCGCGATCGGTGAGGCGCAGTTCGACGACCTCAATTTCAAAGTGGGCAGGTGTGCTGGTTGTTGCCAATAGGGTCAGCGCGTGGCTCACTCTGCTGACTGGTCATAGGCGAAATGGGCTAAGTCATTCGGCTTCAGCGGGGCGGAACTGCTGTGCGGGGCGCCGCATTCCGAAGGCTGCGATCCTACCGGCACCGCGATGCGTGAGTGCCCGCTCTTCGACATCCGGACTTGTACTCACGACCCATTTCCGTGATCCTGCACAAGTCACTCAGCATTTCCAAAGGGTACGCTCAATTTGACTGTTAAGTGGGCGGCTGTCGATAGGTGTTGACCAGGGCTCCCCGTCGGCTGAACGCTTCTGCGTTCGCTGCACCGGCAATTGGGTTTGATCAATTCATTGGAGGTCGTTATGGAACTGGACCTGAAGAAGTGGGCCCCCTGGAACTGGTTCAAGAAGGAGCAGGAGGACAACCGGACGACGTCCTCGCTGCCCGCGCCGCGAGCCGAAGTGTCGGCGAGCGGCGGGCCGGTGAGCCCGATCCTGCAACTGCACCGCGAGATTGATCGCCTGTTCGATGACGCGTTTCGCGGCTTCGGCTTTCCGGCGCTCTCGGTACCGCAGCCTGCCGACTGGCCGGCCATGCTGAAGCCGGCGCTCGACATCCAAGAGACCGACAAGCAGTACACGATTTCCCTGGAGGTGCCGGGCGTGGAGCAGAAGGACATCCAGATCTCGCTCGACGACGATGTCCTGACGGTCCGCGGCGAGAAGCGCCAGGAGCAGGAGAAGAAGGAAGGCGGCTTCCACCGTGTGGAACGCTCGTACGGCAGTTTCCAGCGCGCGCTGAACCTTCCGCAGGACGCCAACCAGGAGTCGATCCGGGCCTCATTCAAGAACGGGGTGCTCACCATCACGATCGACAAGCGCGAAGGGAACGCGCCCCGGCAGGGTCGAGCGATTCCGATCGAGAAATGAGGTAGACTTTGTGCCGCGATTGCGGCGCAATCTGATCACGGGGCGCGGCGTCGCGAGATGCGACGGCCTGCCGGTTTCACAATCCTGCGGAGCACCGGGATGGCGAAAAAACAATGCCAAGTCTGCGGCCAGCCCGCCACCGTGCGGGTGGAAGCCGACCTCAACGGCCGCCACAGCACCATGCTGCTGTGTGACGATCACTACCGGCAGCTGGTGCGCCAGCAGAAGCGCACCATCTCGCCCCTCGAGGCCCTGTTCGGCTCGCGCAGCGGCCTGTTCGAAGACTTCCTCGGCAGCGGGTTCTTCCGGCTGGGCGACGAGCCGACGTCCGTTGCCGCGGATGCCGACGAGGTGGTCGACGCCTCGTTCGGAGAGCCGGCGGCCACTGGCACCGGCGCTCCCCGTCGGCGCGGCAGCGGGCTCGCCAGCCGGATCAGCGAGCAATCCGAGGGCCTGCTGCAGGAGGCGGCCCGGCGCGCTGCCGAGTTCGGCCGCTCCGAGGTCGATACCGAGCACCTGCTGCTCGCCCTGGCCGACAGCGATGTGGTTAAGACCATCCTCGGGCAGTTCAAGATCAAGGTCGACGACCTCAAGCGGCAGATCGAGTCCGAGGCCAAGCGCGGAGACAAGCCGTTCGAGGGCGAGGTAGGTGTCTCGCCGCGCGTCAAGGACGCGCTCAGCCGGGCCTTCGTGGCCTCCAACGAGCTGGGCCACTCCTACGTCGGCCCGGAGCACTTCCTGATCGGCCTGGCCGAGGAGGGCGACGGCCTTGCGGCCAACCTGATGCGCCGCTACGGCCTCACGCCGCAGGCCTTGCGGCAGCAGGTGAACAAGGTGGTCGGTAAGGGAGCCGAGGATGGGCGCGCGGAGACGCCGACCAACACCCCGGAGCTCGAGAAGTACTCGCGTGACCTGACCAAGATGGCGGGCGACGGCAAGCTGGACCCGGTCATCGGGCGCGCCCAGGAGATCGAGACCACCATCGAGGTGCTGGCGCGGCGCAAGAAGAACAACCCTGTGCTGATCGGCGAGCCTGGCGTGGGCAAGACCGCCATCGTCGAGGGGCTCGCGCAGCGCATGGTGGCCGGCGAGGTGCCCGAGACGCTACGCGACAAGCGCCTCGTCGAGCTGAACATCAACGCCATGGTGGCCGGCGCCAAGTACCGCGGCGAGTTCGAGGAACGCGTGCAGAAGGTGCTCAAGGAAATCGCCGAGCACCAGGGCGAGCTGATCCTGTTCATCGACGAGGTGCACACCATCGTCGGTGCCGGCCAGGGCGGCGGCGAGGGCGGGCTGGACGTGGCCAACGTCTTCAAGCCGATGATGGCGCGCGGCGAGCTGAACCTGATCGGCGCGACGACGCTCAACGAGTACCAGAAGTACATCGAGAAGGACGCCGCGCTGGAGCGGCGCTTCCAGCCGGTCATGGTGCCCGAGCCGACGGTGGCGCAGACCATCATGATCCTGCGCGGCCTGCGCGACACCTTCGAGGCGCACCACAAGGTCAGCATCACCGAGGACGCCATCATCGCGGCCGCCGAACTGTCCGACCGGTACATCACGGCGCGCTTCCTGCCCGACAAGGCCGTCGACCTGCTCGACCAGGCGGCCGCGCGCGTGAAGCTGTCGGCCACGGCGCGCCCCGTCGCGGTGCAGGAGCTGGAGTCCGAACTGCACCAGCTGCGCCGGGAGCAGGACTACGTGGCTTCGCGCAAGCAGTACGACAAGGCGGCGGAGATCGGCAAGCGCATCGAAACCAAGGAGGCCGAGCTCAAGAAGCTGGTCGAGGACTGGGAACGCGAGCGCGGCTCGGGCAGCGCCGAAGTCAAGGCGGAACACGTGGCGCAGATCGTCTCGCGCCTGACCGGTATCCCCGTCAACGAACTGACGGTGGAAGAGCGCGAGAAGCTGCTGCACCTGGAGCAGCGCCTGCACGAGCGCCTGGTGGGCCAGGACGAGGCGGTGCGCGCCGTCGCCGATGCGGTGCGGCTGTCGCGCGCCGGCCTGCGCGAAGGCAGCAAGCCGGTGGCCACGTTCCTGTTCCTGGGCCCCACCGGCGTCGGCAAGACCGAGCTCGCCAAGGCGCTGGCCGAATCCATCTACGGCGACGAGGGCGCCCTGCTGCGCATCGACATGTCGGAGTACGGCGAGCGCCATACCGTGGCGCGGCTGGTGGGCGCCCCACCGGGCTACGTCGGCTATGACGAGGGCGGACAGCTCACCGAGAAGGTCCGCCGCAGGCCCTACAGCGTGCTGCTGCTCGACGAGATCGAGAAGGCCCACCCCGACGTCTACAACATCCTGCTGCAGGTGTTCGACGACGGGCGCCTCACCGACGGCAAGGGTCGCGTGGTGGACTTCACCAACACCATCATCATCGCCACCTCCAACCTGGGATCCGACATCATCCAGCGCCGCCTCAAGGCGCGCGGTGCGGCCGGCGAGGAGTACGAGAAGACCAAGGCGGAGGTGATGGACGTGCTGCGCGGGCACTTCCGGCCCGAGTTCCTCAACCGAATCGACGAGATCATCGTCTTCCATGCGCTGGGCAAGGAGGAGATCCGCCATATCGTCGGCCTCCAGCTCGATCGCGTGGCCCGCAATGCCGCGAGCCAGGGCGTGACGCTGACGTTCGACGCGACGCTGGTCGATCACTTCGCGGAAGAAGGCTACCGTCCGGAGTTCGGTGCCCGCGAGCTCAAGCGCCTCATCCGCAGCGAGCTGGAAACGGCCCTGGCGCGCGAGATGCTCGGTGGCGGGATCGGCAAGGGTGATCAGGCGAGCGCGCGCTGGGACGACAAGGCCGAGCGCGTGCAGTTCGAGCGAAAACAAGCCGAGCCGGCCAAGGACGAAGCACCTGCCGCACCGGCCTCGCCCAAGGAGGCGGGCAAGGACTCGACCAAGGAATCGGGCAAGGAAGCCCGCAGGAAGAAGGCTGCGAGCGACCCCGCATGAGGGGCCAGGCTGTCATGTCGATCCCGGACGGGATGGCATGGGCAGCCACGGCGCTGTCGCTGTCCGCGGCGCTCGCCGCGGCGGGTCATGCCGTGGTCTACAAGCGCGACCCGCGGTCCGCCACGCTGTGGGTGCTGCTGATCGGCCTGCTGCCGCTCGGCGGGGCGCTGCTGTACCTGTTCTTCGGCATCAACCGCTACCAGCGGCGGGCGCGCAGGCTCTCGGGCGCGCGGGCGGCCCCTTGCGCAACGGCCCCGACCGCGGTGCCGCCGGACCTGCCGGACGCGCTGGCCGGCCTGGCGCGATTGGTCGGCCGTGCCACCGGACTGCCGTTGACGGAAGGCAATCGCATCACCCCGCTGTTCGACGGTGCGCAGGCCTACCCTGCGATGCTCGCAGACATCGACGCAGCGCGGCACAGCGTTGCACTCGCGTCCTACATCTTCGATGGACGCAGCATCGGCCAGGCCTTCGTCGAGGCGCTGCAGCGCGCGCATGCGCGAGGCGTGCGCGTGCGGGTGCTGATCGACGATGTCTATGCGCGCCTGCTGCCCTGGAGCGCCTACGCCGCCTTGCGAGGGTCCGTCGGGCGGGTCGCTTCCTTCAACCCGACGCTCATCCCGGCGCGGCTGCATGCCGCGCACTTGCGCAACCACCGCAAGCTCTTCGTCGTGGACGGTACGGTGGGCTTCACCGGCGGCATGAACATCTTCGGCCCCTACTGGCGGCCCGAGGCGCCGGAGCAGGCGTGCCACGACCTGCACTTCCGGCTGGAGGGCCCGGTGGTCCGGCACCTGGTGCAGACCTTCGTCCGCGACTGGTTCGACACCACGGAAGAGCGGCTGGATGCCGACTTCTTCGGCGCCGCCCCCACGCCGGGCAGCGAGGCGGGAACGAGCTGGGCCCGCGGCATCGAGGCCGGCCCCGACGAAACGATGGACAGGTTGCGCTGGACCTTCATGGGCGCCCTGAGCGCGGCGCGGCGCACCGTGCGCATCTGGACACCCTACTTCGTCCCCGACCAGCCCTTGATCGCCGCCCTGAACACGGCCGCCTTGCGCGGCGTGCGGATCGACCTGCTGACACCGCAGCACAGCGACCACCCTGCCGTGCAGTGGGCGGCGCGTGCCCACTACTGGCAGGTGCTGGAGCACGGCGCCCGCATCTTCGAACGCCCGGGGCCTTTCGACCACACGAAGCTGATGCTGGTCGACGGCCTGTGGTGCTGCCTGGGCTCGGCCAACTGGGACGCACGCAGCCTGCGGCTCAACTTCGAGTTCAACGTGGAGGTCTACGACCCCTCGCTCTGTGCGCGCCTGGAGGCGGCCTTCGACGCGGTGCGCGAGGAATCCCGGCCCGTCGCGTCGGCGGCTCTGCGCGCCCAGCCGCTTGCCGTCAAGCTGCGCGACGGCATCGCCCGCCTCTTCACGCCCGTTCTCTAGCCACAGCCCACGTCGAGGACCCCCGCCATGGAGAAGAAGGATCAATGGAACGTCGGCTACTGGATCGTGGCCCTGATGCTGCTGCTGATGCTGCAGAACTACTGGCAGGCCGCGAAGACCGTCGAGCCCGTGCCCTACAGCGAGTTCGAGAAGGCCCTGGCCGAAGGCCGCGTCGCCGAGGTGCTGGTGTCGGACCGCACCGTGACCGGGCGCCTGAAGTCGCCGGACGGTCGCGGCAAGACCACGATCGTCGCGACCCGGGTCGAGCCCGATCTGGCCGAGCGCCTGTCGAAGTACGACGTCCCGTATGCGCGCGTGGTGGAGAGCACGTGGCTGCGCGACATCCTGTCGTGGATCCTTCCGGCCGTGGCGTTCTTCGGCGTCTGGTTCTTCCTGTTCCGCCGGTTTGCGGAGAAGCAGGGCATGGGCGGTTTCCTGAACATCGGCAAGAGCCGGGCCAAGGTGTTCGTCGAGAAGAACACCGGCGTGACCTTCGCGGATGTCGCCGGCGTGGACGAGGCCAAGGCGGAACTGGTCGAGATCGTCGAGTTCCTCAAGCACCCGCAGGACTACGGCCGCCTCGGAGCACGGATTCCCAAGGGCGTGCTGCTGGTCGGGCCGCCCGGCACGGGCAAGACGCTGCTGGCCAAGGCCGTGGCCGGCGAGGCCGGCGTGCCGTTCTTCTCCATCTCCGGCTCGGAGTTCGTCGAGATGTTCGTCGGCGTCGGCGCGGCGCGCGTGCGCGACCTGTTCGAGCAGGCCCGCAGCCAGGCGCCGGCCATCATCTTCATCGACGAACTCGATGCGCTCGGCCGTGCGCGGGGCGTGGGCGGGCCCATCGGCGGTCACGACGAGCGCGAACAGACGCTCAACCAGCTGCTCACCGAGATGGACGGCTTCGACAGCTCGGTCGGACTGATCATGCTCGCCGCGACCAATCGCCCGGAGATCCTCGACCAGGCCCTGCTGCGCGCCGGCCGCTTCGACCGCCAGGTGCTGGTGGACCGGCCCGACAAGAAGGGCCGGCTCGCCATCCTCAAGGTTCACGCCCGGAAGGTCACGCTGGCAACGAACGTTGACCTCGAACAGGTCGCCGCGCTGACGACGGGATTCTCCGGCGCCGATCTCGCGAACCTGGTCAACGAGGCGGCACTGGCAGCGACGCGGCGCAAGGCAGCGGCCGTCGAACTGCAGGACTTCACCGCCGCCATCGAACGCATCGTCGCCGGCCTCGAGAAGAGGAACCGCGTGCTCAACCCGAAGGAGCGCGAGACCGTGGCTTACCACGAGATGGGGCACGCGCTCGTGGCGCTGGCCCTGCCGGGGACCGACCCGGTGCACAAGATCTCGATCATCCCTCGCGGCATCGGCGCGCTCGGCTACACGCTGCAACGCCCCACGGAGGACCGCTTCCTAATGACGCGCGCCGATCTGGAGCACAAGATCGCCGTGCTGCTGGGAGGCCGCGCCGCCGAGAAGCTCGTCTTCGGCGAGCTGTCCACCGGCGCGGCGGACGACCTGGCGCGGGCGACCGACATCGCGCGCGACATGATCACGCGCTTCGGCATGGACGAAGGCCTGGGCTACATCGCCTACGAGGCGCAGCGGCCGCGATTCCTCGACGTGCCCGAACTCGCGCACGGGGGCTGCCGGGTGGCCGAGTCGACCCAGGCCCGCATCGACCAGGCGATCCGCGACATCGTGATGGGTGTGTTCGAACGCGCCTACCGGATCCTCGATCGCAACCGCGACGTGCTCGAGCGATGTGCCCGCGAGCTCCTGGCGCGGGAAACGCTCGACGAGAACGACATTCGCCTGTTGACCCGCGGGCTGCAGCCCGCGGCAGGCGACCGCTCCGCCCCGACAGGGGACTTAACGCAACTCAGCCCCCTGGGAGCCGCCTCATGAGCGACAGCGTCCACATCGTCTGCCCGCACTGCCAGTCCGTCAACCGCGTGCCGACCGCCAAACTCGATGACCGGCCCAACTGCGGCCGCTGCCAGCACACGCTCTTCGCCGGCGGGCCCATCGACCTGACCGCGGCGACGTTTGCGCGTCACCTCGAGCGCAGCGACATTCCGCTGGTGGTCGACTTCTGGGCCCCGTGGTGCGGGCCCTGCAAGGTGATGGCCCCTCAGTTCCAGCAGGCGGCGCGCCTGCTGGAGCCGCGGGTCAGGCTGGCCAAGGTGAACACGGAAGAGGAGCCGCATCTCGGCGCCCAGTTCTCCGTTCGCAGCATCCCGACCCTGGTGCTGTTCCGGGGAGGGCGGGAAGTGGCGCGCCAGTCTGGCGCCATGGGAGTGCAGGACATCGTACGCTGGGTCTCCGCGCAACTGCGCTGAGCACTTCGGGGAGACCAGGGTGGAAAGGAGGGGAAAAGTGAAAGCGGAAGACCGGTCCAGAACGCCACTTCAGCAGTTCCGCCACGAATGGGCGCTGATGAACTTCTACGAGCGCTTCGAGCAGGTCGTCGCCGTGATCCTGTCGGCGGTGATCGCGGTGATCATCGTCGTGTCGCTGCTCCAGTTGGTGCAGATCGTCTTCAGGCTGCTGGTCATCGATGCCTTCAATCCGCTCGACCACCGGGTGTTCCAGACCGTGTTCGGCATGATCATGACGCTGTTGATCGCGATGGAGTTCAAGCATTCCATCGTGCGCGTGGCGATGCGCCGCGACAGCATCATCCAGGTCAAAACCGTTATCCTGATCGGCTTGATCGCGCTGTCGCGCAAGTTCGTGGTCCTCGATCCCGACACCAGCCCGGCCAAGGTGGCCGCGCTGGCCGGCGCCGTCCTGGCCCTGGGCCTGACCTACTGGCTGCTGCGGCAGCGCGACGACCGGATGGCCCAGGACGCCACGTAAGGCAGTGAGTGACCCCCACGACGACCGCCGATCCGGGCCGCAGCAGGGCTCGGGTACCGCACCGCCCACTCCGATCCGATACACAAGCCACAAACCTGGAGGGATGCCATGGCTTACCCAGACCCGTACGGACGCCCATTGCCAGACCGGTTTCTCCGGCGCTGGCTGGTTGTCGCCGCGTGCGTCGCGGCGCTCATGCTGCTGTGGCAGTTCCTGCCCGCCATCGAAGCATGGTTCAGCCCCCGCCAGGCTGCCGATCGAACCGTCACCCCCCGCGGAGACCTCGCTGCCGATGAACGCACGACCATCGAACTCTTCGAGAAGTCGCGCGATTCGGTCGTCTACATCTCGACGGCCCAGCTGGTCCGGGACGTCTGGAGCCGCAACACCTTCTCCGTGCCGCGTGGCACCGGCTCCGGCTTCATCTGGGACGACGCGGGGCATGTCGTCACCAACTTCCACGTGATCCAGGGCGCTTCCGCGGCAACCGTGAAGCTCGCCGATGGCCGCGACTATCAGGCCGCCCTGGTTGGCGCCAGCCCGGCTCACGACATCGCCGTGCTCAAGATCGGCGTCGGCTTCAAGCGTCCGCCGCCAGTGCCCGTGGGCTCCAGCACCGACCTCAAGGTGGGTCAGAAGGTGTTTGCCATCGGCAACCCCTTCGGCCTGGACTGGACCCTGACCACGGGCATCGTCTCGGCGCTCGACCGTTCCCTGCCGGGCGAGACCGGCGGCCCCACGATCGAGCACCTGATCCAGACCGACGCTGCCATCAACCCCGGCAACTCGGGCGGCCCGCTGCTCGACTCCGCCGGGCGGCTGATCGGCATCAACACCGCCATCTACAGCCCGTCCGGCGCGTCGGCAGGCATCGGATTCTCCGTGCCGGTGGACACCGTCATGCGCGTCGTGCCGCAGCTCGTGAAGTCCGGCAAGTACGTGCGGCCGGCCCTGGGCATCGAGGTGGACGAGCAGTTCAACCAGCGGCTGCAGACGATCACCGGCCGCGAGGGCGTGTTCGTGCTGTCGGTCCGATCGGGGTCCGCCGCGCAGCGGGCGGGGCTGGTTGGCATACGCGCGACGCAGGAGGGAATCGTTCCCGGCGATCTCATTACCGCCATCGATGGGAAGCCGATCGAGGGTGTGGCCGGCCTCCTCGCGCGACTGGATGATCGGCGCGTCGGTGACGTCGTCGCCTTGTCCGTCGAACGAGAGGGCAAGGCCCGCGAAGTGCGCATCGAGCTGCAGCCGGGCACCTGATCCCGAGGCGGCCGGGAACGACGCCCCCCTCGCCGTTAACCCCGCGCAGCGGGCCTGAGCGAGGCGGTCGGGGCCGCCCTGCGGCCGCCAGGCCCGATGGCCTCACCTTGAATGCGAAGCGCCAGCGCAAATCTCTGGCGCTAGAAGCGAACCTTCACCGGAGGATCACGGCATGCGCAGTCATCTCGACGAGTTGCTCGCACGAATCCGTGCGCTGCAGGAGGATGTCGAACAAGAGTACAGCCAGCAGCGTGGCGTCTGGGAAGCCAAGCGCAGGGAGCTGGCTGGCGAGCTGGCGCGCCAGCAGCGCCGCCACAGGGTGGGACTGGTTCGTTTCCTGCGGCAGTCCAACCTGCTCGTCGTCCTCACCGCGCCGGTGATCTATTTCGGCTGGATCCCGTTCCTGCTGATGGATCTGTTCGTCACGACCTACCAGGCCGTGTGCTTCCCGATCTATGGCATCCCGAAGGTGCGACGCTCGGACTACCTCGTGTTCGATCGGGAAGACCTGCCCTACCTCAACGCCATCGAGAAGTTCAACTGCTTCTACTGCTCCTACGGCAACGGCGGGGCCGCCTACTGAACCGCCCCGGGATTGAACTGACCCCCAGAAGTTGGACACAGTTCAAGAGGTCCCATGGGGAAGTAAGAAACAAGGCTCAAGCTCAAGGTCGTCGAGAGCTTTCTGGCTGGGGACGGCGGTGCGAAGCTGCTCGCCCGGCGGTGGTCAGTGCCGGAGGAGAAGGTACGTAGCTGGGTCAGCCATTACCGGCTACACGGAGTGGCCGCCCTGCAGCCCAAGCGCGGCGCCTACACCACTGAATTCAAGCTCCAGGTGCTGAGGCATCAAGATCGTGAGCAGCTCTCAAGCCGGCAGGTCGCGGCGATCTACGATATTCGCAATCCAAACCAGGTTGTCGTCTGGCGACGAGCGCTTGATGGCGGTGGCGTCGGGGCACTTGAAGGCAAACGGCGAACGCCCCTTATGAAGCCCGGCAAGCCCAGCTCAGAGCCACCCGACCCCGATAGTGCCAGCTCAAACCGCGCGCTTCTTGAGGAGGTTGAACGGCTGCGTGCGGAGGTCGCCTACCTAAAAAAATTGGAGGCCTTGGTTCGGGGCAATCGGCAACCCGCTCACAAAGAGCGCAAGCCGTCCTCGAGCTGAGGCCAGACTACCCGTTGCAGGTGCTGCTGGCGGCATCAGGCCTGTCGCGGAGCACGTTCTACTACCAGGCCAAGGTCTTGGAGGCCGGCGACAAGCACGCAGGCTTGAAGTCGCGCATCAAGACCGCCTATGAGCGCCACAAGGGCCGCTACGGCTATCGGCGCATCACATGCGAACTGCGTCAGGGAGGCCAGGCGGTGAATCACAAGACTGTGCAGCGACTGATGAACAGCCTCGGCCTGAAGTCGCTGGTCCGGCCGAAGCGATATCGCTCCTACCAGGGAGAGTTGGCCCCATCGCCGAACTTGCTTGCTCGGCAGTTCAGCGCAGCACGGCCGAATGAGAGGTGGGTGACGGACGTGACCGAATTCAACGTCCGCGGCGCCAAGCTCTACCTGTCACCGGTCATGGACCTCTACAACGGCGAAATCGTGACCTTCGAGATGCAGGAGCGGCCTCTGTACTCTCTTGTTGGGAACATGCTCAAGAAGGCGCTCTCGAAGCTGCACGGCCGCAGAGCAGCCCCGCTTCTGCACTCCGATCAGGGCTGGCACTATCAGATGCCGGCGTACCGCAAACAACTCAGCGAACACGGGCTGACGCAGAGCATGTCTCGAAAGGGCAATTGCCTGGACAACGCGGCCATGGAGAGCTTCTTCGCAACCCTCAAGTCGGAGTTCTTCTACCTCAACAAATTCGTTGACATCGCAGCGTTGAAGTCCGGGCTGCGCCGCTACATTCGCTACTACAACCATCAGCGCATCAGGCTCAAGCTCAACGGGTTGAGCCCGGTGCAGTACCGGCTGCGGGCCGTGAACGCCTAGCGTCCAACCGTCCAACTTCTGGGGGTCAGTTCATAGTCGGGGCGATTCAAAGCCCAGCTCCTCTGCTCGTTTGGCCAATGCGACCTGGTTGAGCATGCTCGGAATGTCCCCACCGAAGGCCTCCAAAGGGAAGAACAATCACAGGCTCAAATGACCCGGAGTGAAGGTTCGGCTGAACCCTCGATGCTGCTGATAAGGAATCGTGCTCGGCAGATACATTTTAATCTTCCTCAATGGGAGAAACCGATCAGACAGTAACTACGATCTTGCCGATCTGCTGATTGGCCTCAAGGAAACGGTGGGCTTCCTGGATGTCGCTAAGGGCAAATGTCTTGGCGATGATCGGGCGCAGTGCACCAGACTTCAGTCCTTGGAGAATAAAAGCCTTGGCACGCTCCAGGGCTTCTGGGTCGGCCACGATTTCTGCATAGAGATAGCCCTTCAGGGTTAGGCTTTTGGCCAGCACGGTAAACAGCGGGAAAGGCGTTGGCTCTGGGCTGAGTGCACCGTACTCCAACAAAATACCTCCACGGGCCATGCTTTGCGTTAGGGGCTCGAAGGAGGGGCCGCCAACTGGGTCGAATACAACACGAGCACCTTGCCCGGCAGTGATGGCCATCACTCGCTCTACGATGTCCTCTTCGTCGCTCACGATTACATGCGCCGCACCGGCATCCAGCAGGGCCTGTTTTTTCGCGCGGGTTCGTGTGATCGCAATCGATGTGGCACCGACCATGCGAGCTATTTGGAAGGCTGCCAGACCGACACTGCTTGATGCTGCAGTGATAATCACAAAGTCACCTTGTTTCAACGTTGCTTGATCGATTAGCGCCCCCCAGGCGGTGACGTACTGCATCCAGGACGCAGCAGCCTCTTCGAAGGACAGGCCCTCAGGGCTCTTTACCACCAGATGAGCCGGTACATTGGCCAGCTCGCCGTAGGTGCCCCAGCGAGCGATATCCAATGGAGGGATTAGAGCGACGGCATCGCCAACCTTTGTCTCGGTTACGTCGCTACCGACTGCGACCACGATGCCAGCGGCCTCATAGCCCAAGCGGCTCGGGAACTCGGCCTCCTGTAGATACGCATGGTTGCGGAACATCACTTCGGCACGGTTCAGGCCAATAGCTTTGACGCAAATCTGCACCTCGGTTGCTGCCGGTGCCGGTACGTCCAGATCTTCCAGCTTCAGAACGCTGGCGTCACCGTATTCATGAATTCTGACAATGCGTGCCATTACGGATACCTCGCTTTTGAATGGGCTTTGATTTACGCGACCTGCAGTGTCGGATAGTCTGTATAGCCCTTGACGCCACCTGCGTAGAACGTGTTGGAGTCAGGCACGTTCAGCGGTGCCTTGGCCCTGATGCGTGCGGGCAGGTCCGGGTTAGCCAGGAAGGCGGTGCCAAAGGCCACAGCGTCAAGCTTACCTTCGGCAATAGCTGCCTCTGCCTCATCAGCGCTGTAACCCATATTGCCCACCAACACACCCTTGTACTTTTCACGCGCTACGGGCATGACATCGGCCTTCTGCACGCCGAGGAAATCGGGGTAATCGTATCTTTCCAGCAAATTGACACGGTTGCCGCTGGCCAGGCCGTCGCCAGCACGATGCGGCGCCTGGGCATGTAGGGATTCGCGCCGCGCCGGACCCAAGTAGATTGGCGGTTTCGACTGCCAGAAGGGTGTCACCGTGTCCTTCGCCAAGCGCTTCATTGGCGCGGAGAACCTGCCCACCAGGCTGTCGGATTTCGACGTCCAGCAATCGTTCTGCATGAGCGCGGACGACATCGCCGCGGTCTCAGGGCGCTTTCGCCACGATCGCCGGGTCGCGGCAGCCATTCAGATGCTGTTCCTTCGGGCCAGCGGCCGCCCGATGGACCGGTTCGCGTCGGTGCCCAAGACCCTGCTGCGTGCCGTCTGTGAGGCGTTTCAAACCCCGGCCGTGAGCATCGCCAGTCTGCGGTCCCTCTACGCTCGCCGCCAGACGCTGTATGAACACCAGGCATGGGCTCGCACCTACCTCGGCCTGCTGGACCTGGATGCGGCCGGTGTCGACCAACTTGAAAACGTTCTGGCAATCTCCGCGCTCGAGGCCGCGCATCCCGATGATCTCGCCGAAACCGCCCGCATGTGGCTGTACGAACGGCGCATCGTCATCCCTGGGCCGCGCCGCCTTGCAGACTTTGCGCGCGAGGCCTTCGACGCCACCGAGGCGGCCATGGCAGCCACGATCGAGGCCGGCGTCGGCAAGGCAGCCCTCCTCAAGGCTATCGACTGGTGCTATGCAACCCATCCCGGGGGCGTAGGCACCCGGCTTGAATGGCTCAAGACGCCACCCAAACGGCACTCTCCGAGCACGATGGCCGAAACGCTGGAGAAGATCCGGGCGTTGAAGGAACTGGGCGTGCACGCCTGGCCCCTGGACGCCGTGGCCCTGAGCAAGCAGCAGTCCTACGCCGCCCATGTCCAGATGCGGCGTCCGTCGATGACCGCACGCATAGAGCGGCAGCGCCAGACCGTCGAGATCACCTGCTTCCTGCGCGTCACACTGTTGGAGCTGACCGACATGGCACTATTGCAGGCTTCGCGCCGCAGCCAAGACCTGTTCCGCCGCGCCGCCGAGCGTGTCGAGAAGGGACGCTCGCGCAGCGGCGGCGCGACGCTGCAGCAGGCCCTCAAAGCCAAGTCGGTGCTCCACGACGAGTCCAAGCCCTGGCGCGATCGCGTGCTCGAAGCCCGCGCCTTGCTCCACGACATCGGCGAAGCTGGCACAAGCACTTTCGCGTCCCAGGTCCGTAGGGCGCTGGCCGAGGACAACCGGCGCGTTCATGCCCACCTGGCGGGCCTTCGCGACATCGAGTGTGCCGGCGCGTCGGGCGACCCCGGCCACGACCAATGGCAGGCCTGGCAGCGTCTGCAAGCTCTCGGCACCAAGGAGATCCCGCAGGACTTCGAGCTGCCGCCGGTGGGCGCCGCATGGAACACGATCGTCAGCGACCTGGATCCTCAGTCTCGGTACCGGGCATTCGAGGCCAGCACGATGATGGCGCTGCGCAAGAGCCTACGGCGCGGCAGCGCGTGGGTGAACCACTCGATCAGTTTCCGCGCCCGCGAGTCGCTGCTGCTGACAGGTGCCGACTGGAGCCGCACGAAGGAACTGCACCACCAGATTCTCGGCCTGCCCGACCAGGCCATGGCGTTTTTGGAGCCAATCCTGGCGGGCGTGTCGGTCGGCCTGACGGCCTTGGCTGAGGCCGCCGGTCGCGGTCAGATCGAGATCGGCGCCGACAAGCTCCTGCACCTGCCGCCGATCCGTCCGTTGGACGAGGAAGTGGAGCCACGCAAGACCCGGGAGGCTGTCTTCAAGCACATCGGCTCCGTCCAGTTGCCAGACCTGCTGCTGGAAGTCGACGCCGCCACCCACTTCAGCGAGGCGCTGCTGGCCCGCCGTCCGTCGTCGAGCAACGAGCTGCTGGCCATCTACGGCGCGCTCCTGGCCCATGGCACCGATCTCGACGCCAAGGGCGTGGGCTCGATGATCCCCGGCATCGACGCGGCGCACATCTCCACGGCGATGCGGGCCGTCGAGCTGAGCGGCAGGCTGCGCCGGGCCAACGAACGGGTGTCGGAGTACCAGAACGCGCTGCCGATCGCGGCGCTCTGGGGCGACGGCACCAAGGGTTCTGCCGACATGATGGCCATGGACGTCAGCCGGCACCTTTGGACGGCCCGGGTGGACCCGCGCCGGCGCACCTATGCCGCGGGGCTGTACACCCACGTTCGCGACCGCTGGGGCTTGTTCTACGACCAACCCGTCGTGCTCAACGAGCGGCAGGCAGGCGTGGCCGTCGAAGGCGTCGAGCAGCACAACCGTGCCGAAGACCGGATCCGAGTCTCTCTACTGGCCGTTGATACCCACGGCGTCACGAACGTGGCGATGGCCATCGCCAAGCTCTTGGGTTTTGACCTGTGCCCGCGGCTGCGCGATCTGCGTGAGCGAAAGCTCTTCGTGCCCAGGGGCTGGCCGGTGCCGGAGAGCCTGGAGGGCGTCACCGTGCGCCGGGTGTCGGTGAAGGCGATCGAGCGCGGCTGGGACGACCTGGTGCGCCTGGCGGCGTCGATTCGGGCGGGCAAGGTGTCCGCGGCGCATGCCATCCACCGGCTGGGGTCAGCAGCGGTTGGCGACCCGCTGCACCGCGCTGCAGAACACCTTGGGCGCCTGCTGCGAACGCTGTTTCTGTGCGACTACCTGGCCATCCCGGACTATCGACGCGAGATACACACCCTGCTCAACCGGGGCGAGTCGGTGCATCAGCTGCAGCGTGCCATTCATGGCGGCCAGGTGGCCCCTGAGCGTGGCCGCCGGCGGCAAGAGATGGCGGCAATTTCGGGAGCTCACGCACTGTTGACCAACATCGTGTTGGCGTGGAACACCAATCGCATGGACACAGTGGTGACGAAGCTCAACCGGGATGGCGTCGGCATCGAGGAGGACTGGCTGCGGCGAATTGGCCCGGCGCACTTCTCACACATCAACTTCCGTGGGACGTTCCGGTTCAACGTCGAGCGGTACGCGGACGTGCTGGTAGAGGGCACCGCCGTGCTTGGCGCGGCCAAGCCTGGCCGGTGAGCCCGCGGTAACGTGCCGAAAGCCGGGATGTCGGCGATGGGACGGTCAGCTGACCTTCAGCGGCGACTGGTGACGGGCGGCCAACGACCCACTTCTGCCGCTCAAGTTGCTGATTGAACGCAGCGGAAGCGGTCATCCAAGAGGCCGGGTTCGATCTTCTTGCGCTGGGAATGCGGATTGCCCGACATGAAATGGCGGGTGCAAGTGCCAGCGACCTTGATCGCGCCTTCCATCCCCCGCGACAAAGCGAAGGAGCCCGCGCATGGAGACCAAGAGCCGAACCACCGACATGGCGATGAAGATGGGCTGGGGCCGCTTCTTCGCGATGATTGCCACGTCGACGATCGTTATGTTTCCGCTTATGTACCAGCTGGTCTTCAGTGCTGATCACGTCACCTTCAGCCTGACCAGGCTTGTGTCGTCGGTCGTCATGGGCTGCGTGATGGCGGTCATCATGCTGGCCTTTATGTGGAAGATGTACACCGGGCCAGGAACGAAGCTGGCCATCTTGGTTGGTGCCATCTTGCTCGGCGTCATCATTCTCGCAGTCAATCGTCAGCAAACGCTGATCGGCGACGTTGACTTCATGAAGTCAATGATTCCGCATCACTCGATCGCCATCAACAACGCGCGCAAGGCTACCCTGCGCGATCCACGCGTGCGGAAGCTGGCCGACGCGATCATTCGTGCGCAGGTCAAGGAGATCGCCGAGATGAAGCTCCTAGTGGAAGACATCGACAAGAACGGTGCACGGGGATCAGCGGCTCTGCCGCCTTCGACTGCAGCACTGACGCAGGACATGAAGTCGGAGATAGAACAGGCCGTCCGGTGAGGGACAGATGTTTTGTCGTCCGGAAGCGGTCTCCAGTGGCTGGCAGCGAATGGCCGAGTGGAGCCGACTGGTTTTCGCCGACGAACGGCCGGTGTACACCAGATCGCCGACCTTCGCGTTCGGACCGTGGCGCCGTCAGACCGCGGTGACGTTGAACCGATCGCACAGGTCATCGACCTGCCGCGCCTTGAGCTTCTCGGCTCGCACCTTGTGCATCCCACTGCGCTCGAAGATGGCGTAGGCGAAGCCCTTGTTCATCTGCCGCGACACGTACCGGATTCCATCCCAGCGCAGACTCGCGCCGTGGATCGCCCGTGCCCAGGCCTGGCTCGCCGTGTAGTCGGCGGATGCACTGATGTCGTTGTTCAGTCCCAGGGCCTTGAGTGCTGCACCGGTCAGGTCAGCCAGTACCAGCGTCTTGCGCCGTTCACAGGCGAACCGTACGACCGAGCGCTCGGTCAGTTCTGCGGCCGGCACCTCGTAGCTGCCTCTGACGAACCGCCCGCACTCATGGATGACGCTTTCGGCGAAGGCTACCTCGATGGTGCTGGCGGCGTAGCAGGTGCCGAACGCGTCGGCACTGCCAGGATCGGGATCGTCGAAACGGTAGACGCCGGCCGACCAGAACGGCTCGGTAGCCGGATGCCGGCTCAGCCGCACGAGCGACGCGACATCGATCCTGGTAGGTGGAAGCAGATCCTCGAAGGAACCGAGATCAGGCAGCCGCACTGACACGCGAGGCGCCTCGCTCGCGCGCCCATGCCGCGGCCAGGCGCTCCACCTTGGCCAGGGCAGTCCCCGCCTCCAACGCGGCAGCAACGCTTGTTCCTGAGAGGGCGCCGTGCTCGCGCAGCCAGAACATCAGTTTCTCGCTGGCGCCGAGGTCACCGAGCGCGCGGCAAATGGCTGCCACGGCCTCGCGGTCCATCCCGAGGAATGCCTGCGGGTAGTACAGCCGATTGCCGACCTTCACCGCGAAGATCTCACCCCGGTCTGCGGCCGGCGCCAAAGCCTGACGGGTGAGCCCCCAGGCATGCGCGAGTTGCTCACCCGGTACGACGAAGCCATCCTTGACCCACTGGACACGCGCTGCCTCGCCGCGCGCGGTGGCGCCCGCTAGGCCACCGGTAGCCTGAGCATGCGGGTTGTCCGCGGCAGTGGAGTCGGCGTGCGCCACTCGGGCTCGAACGCCTTGTGTCCTTGGCAGTTGCAGGCCTTGCTTGCTGACCGCAGTGCGCAGAGTGCCGAGGTCTTCGCTGAGGCGCCCAACGGTGGCCTCGAGCTGCGCGATGCGGCGCAGCAGGACGGGAGTGCTGAGATCGGTGCTCATAGGCAGATTCTAAGCAAATCCGACCAACCGAGCAAATGCGGCAAATGGAGACAGCTGGCAAGGGCAAGATGTGACGGCCGCGGCCATCTCCGCCCCTGCTGACCAAGGGCGCCCAAAGCCCGAAACCGGCGGTGCAAGCCTTGAGCAAGTGGACTCTTGTCAACGCTATGCCGATAACTAACCTTATCGGCATAGCACTGCCAGTGAAGTAAACTGATCTGCGTGGAAACCGGTCTGTCTGTAACCGCAGCATCGCTGTCACTGCCTGACTCTGCGGCCCTTGCGGCGCTGCGGGCCTGGCATGAGGGTCTGGCCTCGAAAGATGCGGTGACGAGGTACCTCGGTGAATCTCGCGTGGCCGGTCAATCCTCACGGGGCGTCATCGGAGCGATCCGCCGCGACATCGCAGCCTTCGCCAGGTCGCGCCACCGTGATGACCTTGCAAAGCTCTTCACGGGACCTGCCCGCAAAGGCCCCGCGGCCGCGCGCGCCGTGGCCGCCGCCGTCGAACAGCTCCGTAGCGCAGCCGTTCCCGTCCCCCTGATCGGCGACGCAATCGACGACTGGCTCGAGCCCGGCGTCGCCGCAGTACTACGCAAGTCCGGCATCAAGACCCTGGCCGACCTAACGCTTCGGGTACCTCGCCGCAGACGTTGGTGGGTCGACATCGACGGCCTTGGTGTGGCCGGTGCGCGCCGGATCAAAGCCTTCTTCGCTGCGCATGAAGACCTGACTGACCGTGCTCGCGCGCTGCTGGTAACCAGCTCGCCATCGGATGTGGTCCCCTGGGAGAAGCTCGTCGTACCAGAGGAGGTCGACGGCAGCATGGGCCTGTATCGTGCTCCGCGCGCGTCGTGCGTCCTGCGGGCCAACAACGACTACGAGGCGGTCCAGGCTTGGCTGTCGTTGCACGAAGCCCCCGCCACGCAGCGGGCCTACCGCAAGGAAGCCGAGCGGCTGATCCTGTGGGCCATCGTCGAGCGCGGCGTGGCCCTGTCCTCGCTGGCCACCGAGGACGCCGTGGCGTACCGGGCTTTCTTGCGGCAACCGACGCCGAGGCAGCGTTGGGTGGGGCCGGCGTCACCTCGCCACTCCGCCGAGTGGCGGCCGTTCGCTGGCGGCCTGTCCACGCGCTCCAGGGCCTATGCGCTGTCCGTGCTGAGCTCGATGTTCCGGTGGCTGATCGAGCAGCGGTACGTGCTGGCCAATCCCTTCGCCGGCATCAAGGTCCGCGGCGCCAGGCAGACGACCCTGGACACGACGAGAGCCTTCTCCGAGGGGGAATGGAATCTGGTGAGGACTGCCGCCGAGGGGCTGGAGTGGTCGTATGGTTGGCAGCCGGGCGCAGCCCAAAGGCTTCGCTTCCTGATCGACTTCAGCTACAGCACGGGGCTGCGTGCCGGCGAACTTGTGCACGCCACGCTGGGATCGATCGAGGTCGATGCGCACGGCGATCACTGGTTGCACGTGGTCGGCAAGGGCAGCAAGGCCGGCAAGGTGGTGCTGCCTGGACTGGCGCGTGGGGTGCTGGCCCGGAATCTGGCACAGCGCGGCCTTCCCGTGACGCCGGGCAAGTGGAACCCCGCCACGCCTTTGCTCGGCAGCCTCGATGGCGAGGTCGGCATCACGTCCAAGCGGTTGTGGGCAATCGTGAAGAGGTTCTTCGCCAAAACGGCCGATGTCCTGGCCGACACGAATCCGGCACTGGCCGAGAAACTGCGGCGGGCCACGCCGCACTGGATGCGCCACACACACGCATCCATGCGCTTCAGCGCGGGGCGGAGCTGACGACCGTTCGAGACAACCTGCGGCACGCGTCCTTGTCCACCACTTCGATGTACCTGCACTCGGACGATCTTCGCCGGGCCAAGCAGATAGGTGGGGCGTTCGAGGCGCCGGCGGTGTGAACGGCTGGGGCAGGTGGCAGCGTGTCAATCTGCACCGAAAGCACAACGGGTCCGCGAGAACCGATTTTGCAAGTGCTTGTCGCGGTTAGAGTTTTTCTTGGTCAGCGTGTCAATTTGCAGGAAAAATCCGATTACCCCGAGATGACGTTGCTGGCCGCTGCCGATGCGCTGATGAGCCTGGCTGGCCATCGACGACAGCAGGTCTGGGAGGCCGCCGGGCAGCGCTCGGCGCCGCAGTTGCTGAAACAGGCGCCGGTGAACGAGGAAGAGCTCGAACTGCCGGCTGCGCCGGAGGGTGAGGAGGTCGTGTGGGACTACGCGGCCACGGGCCTGACGCTACGCCGCCATCCGCTGGCCATCCTTCGGCCGGTGCTGGCCAAGCAAGGTTGGTGCACGGCGGCCGAGTTGCACGACTCGCCGGACGGGATGTTGGCGCGGGCCTGCGGCATCGTGACGGTGCGGCAGCAGCCTGAGACCGCCAAGGGCGTGATGTTCGTGTCGCTGGAGGACGAGACCGGCAGCGTGCAGGTGATCGTTTGGCCCAAGCTCAAGGCGCAGTTGCGCGGGCCGCTGCTGCGTTCAAAGCTGATGGCGGTGAAGGGCACCTGGCAGCGCGATGGCGACGTGCGTAACCTGATCGCCGGGCATGTCGAGGATCTGACGGCCTTGCTGGGTGGGCTGGCGACGAGTAGTAGAGATTTTCATTGACAGCGATCTGGTACCGACACTGAAAGCACGAAAGCGGGAGATAGAGATAGCCGAAGTTCGAAAACTGGGCCTCAGTCGAATGAGAGTTGGTCACTCTGCTCCGTGCCCATCCCGCTCAGGCTCAATAACTGGCACGCAAGGCGCTCAACGACCGACGCTCAGGAGTCCGCGCTCGGCAAGTCCGGTTTGTGACCGAGCCGCCCTCCGATGCTCCCACCGTCCAATCGCCCGGCAGCGGCGGCTGGTGCGCGCAATGATGCCGATCCGCGTGTCAGTCCGGAGCGGGTGCAGTGGTCGAGGATCGTCCTGCTTGGCGGTGTCGTAACACGCGGTCTACTTGCCGCATCGTTCGCCTCAACTGCGCCCGGATCTGCCGTCCGGCACGCCGGCGGCATGCGCCTGCTGATCGGCGTGGTAACTTGACCGCACCAGCGCACCAACGGCGGCATGGCTGAAACCGATCGCCGTTGCCTCGCGCTCGAACATGCGGAAGGTGTCCGGGTGCACGTAGCGCCGCACCGGCAGGTGGTGACCGCTCGGCGCGAGGTACTGGCCGATCGTCAGCATGTCGATGTCGTGCGCGCGCATGTCGCGCATCACGGCCAGAATCTCTTCGTCGGTTTCGCCGAGGCCGACCATCAGCCCGCTTTTCGTCGGTACGCCGGGGTGCAGGGCCTTGAACTTCTTCAGCAGGTTTAGGCTGAACGCGTAGTCGCTGCCGGGCCTCGCTTCCTTGTACAGGCGCGGCACGGTTTCGAGGTTGTGGTTCATCACGTCCGGCGGCGCAGCCATCAGGATCTCCAGCGCGCGGTCGTCGCGCCCACGGAAGTCGGGCACCAGCACCTCGATGGTCGTCGCCGGCGAGCGCTCGCGCGTCTGGCGAATGCACTCGACGAAATGTGCCGCGCCGCCGTCGCGCAGGTCGTCGCGATCGACGCTCGTGATCACCACGTATTTGAGCTTGAGCGCCGCGATCGTCCTGGCCAGGTTCTCCGGCTCGCTGGCATCCAGCGGGTCGGGCCTGCCATGGCCGACATCGCAGAACGGGCAACGCCGCGTGCACTTGTCGCCCATGATCATGAACGTGGCCGTGCCCTTGCCGAAGCACTCGCCGATGTTCGGGCACGAGGCTTCCTCGCACACCGAGTGCAGCTTGTGCTCGCGCAGGATTTGCTTGATCTCGTAGAAGCGCGAATTCGGGGTCGCCGCCTTGACCCTAATCCAATCCGGCTTCTTCAGCACCTCGGCGGGCACCACCTTGATCGGGATGCGCGCCGTCTTGGCCCGCGCTTTCTGCTTCGCGCTCGGGTCGTAGCCACCGAACGATTCAGTGGCATCGCCCGGCGCCAAACCGCCGACCGGATCAGGCACCGGCGTCACCGTCGCTGCGCTTGCGGGCGCGGGCCGGACTCGGGGCTGGTGCGGCGGCGCCGTTGCCGGCCTTTCGGCCCCCCTTGCTGGCGGCTTCGCGCAGGCTCGCCTGCACGAAGCTCAAGTGGATGTTCGCCGCCGCGCGCGCCGCCGCGGGATCGCGCGCGGTGATCGCCTTGGCAATCTGGGCATGCTGTTCGTCGAGCAGTGTGACGTTCTCGGCCTGGTGGCACAGCGCCTCGCGGGAGCGCAGCATGTTGATGCGCATGAGGTTGAAGATGCCCCGCATCACGTGCACCAGGGCGACGTTGTGCGAGGCTTCGGCGACCGCCATGTGGAAATCGACATCGCGATCGGTGTCTTCGAGCGGGTCGACCGGTCCGCGCCGGCGCTTCATGCCGCCGACGATCTCGCGCAGCCGCTTGTCGTCGGCCTCGGTGGCGCGCAAGGCGGCGAACTCGGCCGCCACGCACTCCAGCCCGTGGCGCAGTTCGAGGATGTCGTCAACGGTCTCGGGGTGACGCTGCAGCAGGTGCACCAACGGATCGGTGATCGTCGGCGCGGTCACGTCGGTGACGCTGAAGCCACCGCCCCGTCGGGCCTGCAGCAGGCCGCGGCTCTCGAGGATCAGCAGCGCCTCGCGCAGCGATGGGCGCGACACGTCGAGCTGCTGCGCAAGGTCGCGTTCGGCGGGCATCCTGTCGCCAGGCTTGAGCTTGCCGGTGGCGATGAGGTCCTCGATTTGGTCGGTGATCGTGTCCGAAAGGCGCGGGCGCCGTACATGCGCGACGGCGCGGAAAGACGGCTGGCTTGCCACGAGAGGCTCCTACGTGAACTCCGCCTGCCATGCGGGGGAACCCGCATGGAACTGCTGGAGAGGTCTCGATACTATCCGGTCCGTTTGGTAAGACCAGATAGACCAGATAGACCAGATAGCCAGTCAGGCCGGACTGATCGCCGTCTACGGTGCCACAGCCGATCTGCCCGTTTTCGATGAATCCAAAAAAAGAGTCGCGGCAGTTGAGCCGCACGCCTCGCATTGACCTGCCGAGAGCGTTCAGACCGAACGGCGCCGGCGCCAGGAGACTCCATGAACATGAACGACGATGCCGATCCTGCGGAGACCGGCGAATGGCTCGACGCACTCAAGGCAGTGGAACTGCACCGAGGGCAGGAGCGCGCGAACTTGCTGGTCAATCGCCTGGTCGATCAGGCGCGTCGGGACGGCCTGTATATCCCGCGGTCGCTGACCACGGCGTACAAGAACACGATTCCTCCGGAGCAGGAAGCCAGGTCGCCCGGTGACCGCGCCATCGAGCACCGTTTGCGCTCGATCATTCGCTGGAACGCGCTCGCGATCATCCTGCGTGCGAACAAGGAAAGCTCGGAGCTCGGCGGCCACATTGCGAGCTTCCAGTCGGCCGCCACGCTGTACGACATCGGCTTCGGCCACTTCTGGCACGCGCCGACCGACACGCATGGCGGCGACCTGCTCTTCATCCAGGGTCACAGCTCACCGGGTATCTACGCCCGCGCCTTCCTCGAAGGACGGCTGACCGAAGACCAGTTGCTCAGCTACCGGCAGGAGACCGCCGGCAAGGGCCTCTCGAGCTATCCGCACCCGTGGCTGATGCCCGACTTTTGGCAGTTCCCCACCGTCTCGATGGGCCTGGGTCCTTTGATTGCGATCTACCAGGCGCGCTTCCTGAAGTACCTGCAGGGCCGCGGCCTGGCCGAGACCACGCAGCGCAAGGTCTGGGCCTTCATGGGCGACGGCGAAATGGACGAGCCCGAGTCGCTGGGTGCGATCTCGCTGGCCGGCCGCGAGCACCTGGACAACCTGGTCTTTGTCATCAACTGCAACCTGCAGCGCCTGGACGGTCCGGTGCGCGGCAACGGCAAGATCGTTCAGGAACTCGAAAGCGTGTTCCGCGGCGCCGGCTGGAACGTCATCAAGGTGCTCTGGGGCGGTGGCTGGGATGCCCTCTTCGCAAAGGACAAGAGCGGCAAGCTGCTGCAGCTGATGGAGGAATGCGTCGACGGCGAGTACCAGGACTTCAAGAGCAAGAGCGGCGCTTACGTGCGCGAGCACTTCTTCGGCCGCTACGAGGAAACCAAGGCACTCGTCGCCGACCTGAGCGACGACGACATCTGGAAGCTCACCCGCGGCGGCCACGACCCGCAGAAGGTTTTTGCCGCCTACGCCGCGGCAGTGAAGCACACCGGTCAGCCGACGCTGATCCTGCCCAAGACAGTGAAGGGCTACGGCATGGGCGAATCGGGCGAAGGCCAGATGATCTCGCACCAGGCCAAGAAGATGACGGCCGACGCGCTGCGCGGCTTCCGCGACCGATTCCAGATCCCGGTGTCGGACGATGACCTGGCGAAGGTGCCCTTCATCAAGTTGCCCGAGGACGGCCCGGAGATGAAGTACCTGCGCGAGCGGCGCGCCGCGCTAGGTGGCTACCTGCCGCAGCGGCGCCGCACCTCGGCGTCGCTCGCGATCCCGCCGCTGTCGAGCTTCCAGCGCCTGCTCGACAACTCCGGCGAGCGCGAGATCAGCACCACGATGGCCTTCGTGCAGATGCTGGGCACGCTGGTGCGCGACAAGAACATCGGCAAGCACGTCGTGCCGATCGTGCCGGACGAGTCGCGCACCTTCGGCATGGAAGGCATGTTCCGCCAGCTCGGCATCTACTCGTCGGTCGGCCAGCTCTACAAGCCCCAGGACGCCGACCAGCTGATGTACTACCGCGAGTCCAAGGACGGGCAGGTGCTGCAGGAGGGCATCAACGAGGGCGGCGCGATGTCGAGCTGGATCGTCGCCGCCACCTCGTACAGCACGAACAACGTGCCGATGATCCCGTTCTACATCTACTACTCGATGTTCGGCCTGCAGCGCGTCGGCGACCTGGCCTGGCTGGCCGGTGACATGCGCGCGCGCGGCTTCCTGCTCGGCGGGACCGCCGGGCGCACCACGCTCAACGGCGAGGGCCTGCAGCACGAGGACGGCCACAGCCACATCCTCGCCGGCACCATCCCAAACTGCGTCAGCTACGACCCGACCTTCGCCTACGAGGTCGTCACCATCATCCGCGACGGCATGCGCCGCATGTACGAGCAGCAGGAGGACGTGTACTACTACGTCACCCTGATGAACGAGAACTACCCGCATCCCGGTCTGGCCGATGCCGGCGAAGGCGCCGAGCAGGGCATTCTGAAGGGCCTGTACAAACTCAAGGCCGGCGGCAAGGCGAAGAAGGGCCTGCGGGTCCAGCTGATGGGCAGCGGCACGATCCTGCGCGAAGTGATTGCGGCGGCCGAGCTGCTGAAGGACGACTGGGGCGTCAGCGCCGACCTCTGGAGCGCCACCAGCTACAACGAGCTGCGCCGTGACGGCATGGCCGCTGAACGCTGGAACCTGCTGCATCCCACCGAGCCGCGGCGCAAGAGCTGGGTCGAGACCTGCCTGGAAGGCAACGAAGGGCCGGTCATCGCGTCGACCGACTACATGCGCAACTACGCCGACCAGGTGCGCGAATACGTGCAGGCCGCCGGCCGCCGCTACGTGGTGCTGGGCACCGACGGCTTCGGCCGCAGCGACTACCGCGTCAAGCTGCGCCGCTTCTTCGAGGTCGACCGCTTCTACGTGACCGTCGCCGCGCTCAAGGCGCTGGCCGATGAAGGCACGTTGAAGCCCGCGGTGGTGGCCGAAGCCATCGCCAAGTACGGCCTGGACACCGAGCGCGCCGCGCCGTGGACCGTCTGAAAAGGGGCGCAGCAACATGAGCATCGACATTCGTGTACCCGACATCGGCGACTTCAAGGACGTGCCGGTGATCGAGGTCTTCGTCAAGGTAGGCGACACGGTCAAGGCCGAGGATCCGCTGATCTCGCTCGAGTCCGACAAGGCGACGATGGACGTGCCGGCGCCGCAGGGCGGCGTCGTCAAGGCCATCTCGGTCAAGGTCGGCGACAAGGTCAGCGAAGGCAGCGTGATCATGCAGTTCGACGCCGCCGGCGCGGCGCCGGCCGAGGCCGCCAAGCCCAGCATCAGTGCGCCGCCTTCGCCCGTCAACGCACCGGCCGGCAAGGCCGAAGTGCGCGTGCCCGACATCGGCGACTTCAAGGACGTGCCGGTCATCGAGATCTACGTCAAGGTCGGCGACACGGTGAAGGCCGAAGATCCGCTGGTCTCGCTCGAGTCCGACAAGGCGACGATGGACGTTCCCGCCCCGCTCGGCGGCGTGGTGCAGGAGATCCGCGTCAAGATTGGCGACAAGGTCAGCGAAGGCAGTGTCATCCTGGCGCTATCCACCGGCAGCGCGCCAGCCTCGGCGCCGGCGGCTGCTGCGCCCTCAGTCGCGGCAACCGCACCGGCCGCCGCGGCCACTGCGGCATCCCCGGGCGGCGGCATCGACGAAGCCGCCTTCGCGCTCGCCTACGCCGGCCCGGCAGTGCGCAAGCTGGCGCGCGAGATGGGCGTCGACCTCGGCCGCGTCAAGGGCAGTGGCAACCACGGCCGCATCCTGCGCGAGGACGTGCAGGCCTTCGCCCAGAGCGGTGGCGCGGCGGCGGCGCCTGCCCCCAAGGCCGCGTCAGCGCCCGCGGGCGGTGGCGTGGGCGGCATCGACCTGCTGCCCTGGCCGAAGGTCGACTTCGCGAAGTTCGGCCCCATCGAGCGCAAGGAGCAGTCGCGCATCAAGAAGATTTCGGCGGCAAACCTGCACCGCAACTGGGTCGTCATCCCGCATGTGACGACGCACGACGAGGCCGACATCACCGAGCTCGAGCAGTTCCGCGTGCAGATGAACAAGGAGCTCGAGAAGTCGGGCGTCAAGGTCAGCATGCTGCCCTTCATGATGAAGGCGGCGGTCGCGACGCTGAAGAAGTTTCCCGAGTTCAACGCCTCGCTGGACGGCGACGCGCTGGTGCTGAAGAACTACTGGCACATCGGTTTTGCCGCCGACACACCGAACGGCCTGATGGTGCCGGTGATCCGCGACGTGGACAAGAAGACGATCCCAGAGATCACCAAGGAGATGGGTGAGCTCGCCAAGCTGGCACGCGACGGCAAGTTGAAACCCGACCAGATGTCGGGCGGCACCTTCACGATCAGCTCGCTCGGCGGCATCGGCGGCATCTACTTCACGCCGATCATCAACGCGCCCGAGGTCGCGATCATGGGCGTGTGCAAGAGCTACTGGAAGCAGCATTCGAGCGACGGAAAGACCTCGGCCTGGCGGCTGACGCTGCCGCTGTCGCTGTCCTGGGACCACCGGGTCATCGATGGTGCCGCCGCCGCGCGCTTCAACGTGCACTTCGCCAACCTGCTCGCCGACATGCGGCGCATCATGTTCTGAAAGGCCGGCAGTCATGGCACAAGTAGAAGTCAAAGTCCCCGACATCGGCGACTTCAAGGATGTCGCGGTCATCGAGGTGATGGTCAAGGTCGGCGAGACGATCGCCGTCGACACCGGTCTGGTGATGGTCGAGTCGGACAAGGCGTCGATGGAGATTCCGTCCACGCATGCCGGCGTGGTCAAGGACATCTTGGTCAAGGTCAACGACAAGGTCAGCGAAGGCTCGGTGATCCTGCTGGTCGAGGCGGCGGCGGGAGCGGCGGCTGTCGCACCGGCCGCCGCGCCGGCTGCGCCCGCCAAGGCCGCGGCCCCCGCCGCGCCGGCGGCCGTGCCGATCCCCGGCGCCGCCACCTACGGCGGCAAGGCGGATGTCGAGTGCGAAGTGTTGGTTCTCGGTGCCGGCCCCGGTGGCTACTCCGCGGCCTTCCGCAGCGCCGACCTCGGCATGAAGACCGTGCTCGTCGAACGCTATGCGACCCTCGGCGGCGTGTGCCTGAACGTGGGCTGCATTCCGAGCAAGGCCCTGCTGCACACGGCCAGCGTGATGGACGAAGTCAAGCACCTGCCGGACCACGGCATCAAGTACGGCGCACCCGAGATCGACCTCGACAAGCTGCGCGGCTTCAAGGACGGCGTCATCAAGAAGCTTACCGGCGGGCTGGCGGGCATGGCCAAGGCGCGCAAGGTCGAGGTGCTCACGGGCGTTGGCAGCTTCCTAGATCCGCACCACCTCGAAGTGGTCGCTGCCGACGGCAGCAAGAAGGTGGTCAAGTTCGCCAAGGCGATCATCGCCGCCGGCAGCCAGGCGGTGAAGCTGCCCTTCATGCCCGAGGACGAGCGCGTCGTCGACTCCACGGGCGCGCTGCTGCTCAAGAGCATCCCCACGCGCATGCTGGTCGTCGGCGGCGGAATCATCGGGTTGGAGATGGCCACCGTCTACTCGACCCTGGGCACGCGCATCGACGTGGTCGAGATGCTCGACGGACTGATGCAGGGCGCCGACCGCGATCTCGTCAAGGTCTGGGACAAGATGAACGCGCCGCGCTTCGACAACGTGATGCTCAAGACCAGGACGGTGGGCGCCACGGCCACGCCGGCCGGCATCGAGGTGACCTTCGAAGGCGAGAAGGCACCGAAGGGTCCGCAGGTCTATGACCTCGTGCTCGTTGCGGTCGGCCGCAGCCCGAACGGCAAGAAGATCGGCGCCGACAAGGCCGGCGTGGCCGTCACCGACCGCGGCTTCATCAACGTCGACAAGCAGATGCGCACCAACGTGCCGCACATCTTCGCCATCGGCGACATCGTCGGCCAGCCGATGCTGGCGCACAAGGCGGTGCACGAGGCCCATGTCGCGGCCGAGGTCGCGCAGGGCCAGGCGAGCTTCTTCGACGCACGCCAGATTCCGAGCGTCGCCTACACCGACCCCGAGGTCGCGTGGGCCGGCAAGACCGAGGAGCAATGCAAGGCCGAAGGCATCAAGTACGGCAAGGCGGTGTTCCCCTGGGCCGCGTCGGGCCGCGCCATCGCCAACGGCCGCGACGAGGGCTTCACCAAGCTGATCTTCGACGAGGCCACGCACCGCGTCATCGGCGGCGGCATCGTCGGCACCCATGCCGGCGACCTGATCAGCGAGGTGTGCCTCGCCGTGGAGATGGGCTGCGAGCCCACCGACATCGGCAAGACGATCCACCCGCACCCGACGCTGGGTGAATCGATCGGCATGACCGCCGAGGTCTTCGAGGGGCATTGCACCGATTTGCCGCCGCAGAAGAAGAAGTGAACACCATCACCCACGCGGCCCCGACCCTTGGCACTGCAATTGGCGTTCGAGGACACCGGCACCGGACCCCCGGTGGTGGTGCTGCACGGGCTGTTCGGCTCGGGCGCCAACTGGCGCTCGGTGGCGCGGGCCCTGGCACCGCATCACCGCGTGCTGTGCGTCGATCTGCGCAACCATGGCCACTCGCCGTGGACCGACTCGATGGACTACCTCGAGATGGCGGACGACGTGCGGGCGCTGATCGCTCGTCAGGGCCTGTCGCGGCCGACCGTCGTGGGTCACAGCATGGGCGGCAAGACCGCGATGGCGCTGGCGCTGACGAGCCCGGCCTCGGTCGGCAACCTGGTGGTGGTCGACATCGCGCCGGTGGCCTACGCCGACCGCTTCACGCCCTACGTGGAAGCGATGCGCAGCATCGATGCGGCGGCGACGGCGAGCCGCACCGAGGCGCAGCGGCGCCTGGCCGAACGGCTGCCCGACCCGGCGACCGCACCCTTCCTGCTGCAGAACCTGGTCAGCCGCAACGACCACTTCGACTGGCGGCTGAACCTCGCGGCGATCGGCATGTCGGTGCCGGTGCTGAGTGGGTTTCCGACCACGCTGCTCGGTCGCCGCTTCACCGGCCCGACTTCGCTGATCCACGGCGGTGCCTCCGACTATGTGGCCGCGGTGGACCTCGCGTCCTTCAAGGACCTGTTCCCGGAGTTCGAGACGCACACGATCGAGGACGCGGGGCACTGGGTGCACGCCGAGAAGCCCGAGACGTTCCTGATCGCTCTGCGTCAGGCCCTGGATCGAGCCACGCCATGAGCGGCACCCGCAACAACCCCGCGGGCCGCCACCGCGTCGTCATCGTCGGCGGCGGCGCAGGCGGGCTCGAACTGGCCACGCGGCTGGGCGACACCCTCGGCAATCGCGGGCGGGCTGAGATCACGCTGATCGACCGCAACCGGACGCATGTCTGGAAGCCCAAGCTGCACGAGATCGCCGCCGGCAGCATGGACATGAGCGCGCATGAGGTCGGCTACCTGGCGCAGGCGCATTGGCACCACTTCCGCTGGCGCGTCGGCGCGATGGTCGGTCTCGACCGCGCGCGGCGCGAGGTGCTGGTGGCCCCCTACGTCGACGACGAGGGTCAGCAGGTGACCGCTCAGCGGGTGTTCGGCTACGACACGCTGGTGGTGTCGATTGGCAGCCTCAGCAACGACTTCGGAACGCCGGGCGTGGCCGAGCACGCGATGAAGCTCGAGACCGCTGCCGACGCGCAGCGCTTCCGCACCCGGGTCATCAATGCCTGCATCCGCGCCCATGCGCAGGCAACGCCGCTGCGCCCTGAGCAATTGAAGGTGGCGATCATCGGCGCGGGTGCCACCGGTGTCGAGTTGGCGGCCGAGCTGCACCGCACGACGCGCGAGATGGTCGCCTTCGGGCTGGACCGTGTCGATGCCGACAAGGACATCCGCGTCAGCGTGATCGAAGCGGCGCCGCGCGTGCTGCCGGCGCTGCCGGAGAGGCTGTCGCAGGCCACCGAATCGCTGCTGACCAAGCTGGGGGTCGAGGTGCACACCCACGCCATAGTGGCCGAGGTGCTGCCCGGCGGGGTGAGACTCGCCGACGGCCGGCTGCTGCCGGCGGAACTGGTGGTGTGGGCGGCGGGCGTCAAGGCGCCGGACTTTCTGAAGAACATCGCCGGGCTCGAGACCAACCGCACCAACCAGCTGGTGGTGAAGCCGACGCTGCAGACCAGCCGGGACGACGATGTGTTCGCCATCGGCGACTGCGCGGCCTGCGCGTGGCCGCAGGCCGACCACGGCAAGGGCGGCATGGTGCCGCCGCGTGCCCAGGCGGCGCACCAGCAGGCGTCGCACATGGTCAAGCAGATCGGTCTGCGCCTGGCCGGCAAGCCGCTGCGGCCCTACCGCTACCGCGACTTCGGCTCGCTGGTCTCGCTGGGCGAGTTCAGCACGGTGGGCAACATGATGGGCGGGCTCATCGGCGGCAGCCTGATGGTCGAGGGCCTGTTCGCGCGCACGATGTACCTGTCGCTCTACAAGATGCACGAGTTGGCGCTGCATGGCTTCGCCAAGGTCGCCCTCGACACACTGGCGCGCCTGATCGTTCGGCGCACCGAACCGCATGTGAAGCTGCACTGAGGAGGGGCCATGACTGCTCCCAACCCCGACCCTTCGAAGTGGCTGACCGACCTGCTGGCAGGCCAGCAGGAGTTGTTTCGCATTCTTGGCGGCGGCTCCGACCCGGCAGGTTCCGGCGAGGCTGCGCCCCCGCTGGCCCTGCCATTCATGTCGCCCTGGATGGAAGGCACCAAGGCGCTGCTGGCCTGGCAGCAGCAGGCGAGCAACTGGTGGACCGGCGCGCTGGCCGGATCGGGGGCGGGCGCGCAAGTGCCGGTAGCCGACCGTCGCTTCGCAGGCGAGGCCTGGCGCAACGATCCGCGCTTCGACGGGCTGACGCAAACCTACCTCGGCCTGTCGGACATGGTGCGAAAGAACCTGGACGCCGCGCCGCTGGAAGGCCGCAGCAAGGCGCAGTGGGGATTCGTGCTGCGCCAGGTCGTCGATGCGCTGAGCCCGGCCAACTGCCTGGCCACCAACCCCGAGGCACTGCAGACCGCGCTTGACAGCGGCGGCGCGAGCCTCGTCGAAGGCATGCGCCTGTTCGTGCAGGACTTTGCCCGCGGCCGCGTGTCGATGACCGACGACAGCGCGTTCGAGGTCGGGCGCAACGTCGCCACCACGCCCGGCAGCGTGGTGTTCGAGAATGACCTGATCCAGCTGATCCAGTACGCGCCGACGACGGCGAAGGTGCACGAGCGGCCGCTGCTGATCGTGCCGCCGTGCATCAACAAGTACTACATCCTCGACCTGCAGCCCGACAACTCGCTGGTCGCCCACGCGGTGGCACAGGGCCACACGGTGTTCCTGGTCTCGTGGCGCAACGCCGGGCCCGAGCAGGGCAAGCTCGGCTGGGACGACTACCTCGAGCAGGGCGTGGTCCAGGCGATCGACGTCGCGCTGGCGATCAGCGGCGCCGACCGCGTCAACACGCTGGGCTTCTGCATCGGCGGCACGCTGCTCGCCAGTGCGCTGGCGGTGCTGGCCGCGCGCGGCGACGAGAAGGCGGCGAGCCTGACCTTGCTGACGACGATGCTCGACTTCAGCGACACCGGCGAGCTCGGCCTGATGGTCAGCGAG